>JALOTF010000102.1 GCA_025458025.1 Beijerinckiaceae bacterium
CTTCACCAACATCGGCTCGACGCTGAAGAACAACACGAAGTAAGCTTCGGCCTCACGGCCAGCACTTCGAAGGCGGCTACTGCGGTAGCCGCCTTTTTTGTTTGCTTTTATGCTCTTAACCCATGCTCAAGCTTAACTGCGCTTGAGACCGATTCACTGCCGCAATTAAGCTTATATACATACGACTGCACTAGAAAAATTGTTGTCAGAACGATGCAGACAACAGTTGCAGGAGCACAATATGACGATTTTCAGCCGCTTTGTGAAAGATGAATCTGGCGCCACCGCCATCGAATATTCGCTGATCGCCGCCCTGATGGCCGCCGCCATCATTGCCGCGCTGACCACGTTCAAATCTGATCTTTCCTCCGCTTTCACCAATATCGGCTCGACGCTGAAGAACAAAACCAAGTAAGCGTTCCCGAGCACGAATTCTGGAGCAACGGCGGCCGCATGGCCGCCGTTTTTTTTGCGCCTCAGCGCAGCATTCATTTAACAGATGATCCATGTTTGCAATCTATAGTTGCAATTCTCTGACGTGGGCGCCCTGCCCCCGCGTCATCCAACAAGGAGAGATTGCATGTTCCGGACCTTCCTCGCCGACGAAAAAGGCGCGACCGCCATCGAGTACTCACTGATTGCCGCACTGATGGCTGCCGCGATCATTGCGGCACTGACCACGTTCAAGGCGGATCTCTCGGCTGCGTTCGCCAATATCGGCACGACACTGAAGACCAACACACAGTAACGGCCCAGCAGGGCGCGGTCAGGCCGGTGCTCCACGAGCCGACCGCGCCCACCGCCTCGGGCAGGCACCACACATTCTTTCTGTTTGAGCAAAGGTCTCGTCACATCTCGGCCTGTTGCGAAAGAATTGGCTCTTCCTCTAACGTGCGGCGCTCATTCCTTATTGTGTGAGTGCAGACTGGTTTCGAGAGGAAATGGCCATGGCGGGCGTGACGATCCAGGGCGCGATGGGCGCCCGCTACGATGAAATCCTCACCGCGGAAGCGCTTGATTTTGTTGTTAGCCTCCAGCGCGCCTTCAACGGCCGTCGCAAGGAATTGCTCGCGGCCCGCGCCGAGCGCCAGAAGCGTTTCGATGCCGGCGAACTGCCAGGCTTCCTGAAGGAAACCGCTGCGATCCGCTCCAGCGAATGGCGCGTTGCTCCGATTCCGCATGACCTGCTTGATCGTCGCGTGGAAATCACCGGCCCGGTGGACCGCAAGATGGTGATCAACGCGCTGAATTGCGGCGCAAAAGTCTTCATGACCGATTTCGAGGATGCGAATTCCCCAACCTGGTCGAACAATATCGAAGGCCAGATCAACCTCAAGGACCGCTGGGACAACAAGATCGATTTCACCGATCCCGTCTCCGGCAAGGCTTACAAGCTCGGCCCAAACCCGGCTGTGCTGGTTGTCCGTCCGCGTGGCTGGCATCTGCTGGAGAGCCATCTGGAAATCGATGGCGAGCCCTGTTCCGGTTCGCTCTTCGATTTCGGCCTCTATTTCTTCCACAATGCGAAGAAGCAGATCGCTAAGGGCTCCGGCCCCTATTTCTACCTGCCGAAGCTCGAAAGCCATCTTGAGGCGCGCCTCTGGAACGATGTCTTCATGATGGCTCAGAAGGCACTTGGCCTGCCGGTCGGCACGATCAAGGCCACAGTGCTCATCGAGACGTTGCCGGCTGCCTTCGAGATGGACGAGATTCTTTTCGAGCTGAAGGATCACATTGTCGGCCTCAATTGCGGCCGCTGGGACTACATCTTCTCCTTCATCAAGAAGCTCGCCGCGCAGAAGGATTATGCACTGCCGGATCGCAGCCAGGTGGTGATGGGCAAGGCCTTCCTGCGCGCTTATTCGCTGCTGCTGATCAAGACCTGCCACAAGCGCGGCGCCTTCGCGATGGGCGGCATGGCGGCCCAGATCCCGGTGAAGAACAACCCGGCCGCCAATGAAGCGGCCTTTGCCAAGGTGCGCGCCGACAAGGAGCGCGAAGCCGGTGACGGCCATGACGGCACCTGGGTTGCGCATCCGGATCTCGTTCCGGTTGCGATGGAGGTATTCAACCGCCTCATGCCGCAGCCGAACCAGCTGGGCGTGGCGCGCAACGATGTGAACATCACCGAGAAGGATCTGCTGGAAGTTCACACCGGCACGCGTTCGGTGGAAGGTTTCCGCGAGAATATCCGCGTGGGCGTGCAGTATATCGAGGCCTGGCTGCGCGGCCGCGGCGCGGTGCCGATCTACAACATGATGGAAGATGCGGCGACCGCCGAGATCTCCCGCGCGCAGATCTGGCAGCAGGTGAAGTACGGCCTCGATTTCGCCGATGGCTCGAAAGCCTCGCCTGAACTCTTTCACACCTGCCTTGCGGAAGAGATGGAGCGGGTGAAGAGCGAAGTGGGCGCGGAAGCCTTCGAGAAGGGCCGCTTCCCAGAGGCCATCGATCTTTTCCGAACTTTGTCGCTCGCGCCAAAGTTCGAAGACTTTTTGACGGTTCCGGCCTACCAGAAGATCGTCTGATCCAACTGCCGGAAGAATCGACTAGAGCCGGTGCGGTGAATTGCATTCACCTCCGGCTCTAATTTTTCTCGACGCATTTTCTTCACGCGAACCGGCATCCACTTCGCTTGAAAATGCTCTAGGCTCGCAGGTGTCACCATCCGCGAGTCTTTTTCATGTCTGAATTCCTGTCCCGCCTGCGCCCCGTCGTCGAAACCTACCTCGCCCGCGAGGCCGAAGGCGATGAATGGTTGCCGGTTCTCACCTGGCAGATCGACGAGCGCCACGCACTCGAAAGCCGCGACACCTATCCTGGCCATGTCACCACCAGCGCGATCATTCTTTCGCCCGATGGCAGTCAGACCCTTCTCATCGACCACAAGACCCTGAAGCGCTGGCTGCAACCCGGCGGACATTATGAACCGGCCGAGGCATTCTGGCTCTCCGCTCGGCGTGAGGCGGAAGAAGAAACGGGGCTATCCGCCCCGCCCCTGCACCCCTGGCACGAGAACGCCGACCGGCCCTTCCTCATCGACAGCCATGCCGTGCCGGGCAAGGCGAGCCGGGGCGAGCGGCCGCATCTGCATCACGATCTGCAATTCCTGTTCGTGGCTGATCCGGCCTCCCCGCTCGTGGCGCAGCTGGAGGAGGTGTCCGCCGCCCGCTGGCATGGGATATCCGCGCTGGAAGAGGTGACATCCCGCGGCCTCAAGCGGCTGAAACGGCTGGGCCTCGTGAAATAAACCTGCCTAACAGCGCTTGCCGGCACTGAAAATGTCGCAATTCGCCCCTATCTGATGCTTCACATCGCCCTCTTGGGAGCAACCGGGTGATGAAATGGAGGAAGGGATGAACCCGCAAGAGCGTCAGGTGATCGACGGTATTTTCGACCGCCTGAAGAACGTTGCCAACCAGCCGCGCGACCCGGATGCGGAGCGCTATATCGGTGAACTCGTTCAGAAACAGCCCTATGCGACCTACGCACTGGCCCAGTCGGTCTATGTGCAGGAACAGGCGCTGCTGAACCAGCAGCAGCAGATCGAACAGCTTCAGGCTGAAATCGAAGAATTGCGTTCGCGACCGCAGCCGCAGGCTTCCGGCGGCGGTTTCCTGTCGGGCCTTTTCGGTGGCGGAAACAGCCAGCCGCAGCGCCCGCCGCAGGGCATGCCGGCCTATGGCCAGCGTCGTGAAGCGCCGCCGGCAGCCGCCGGTCCCTGGGGTGGACAGCCGCAGGCCGCAGCGCCCGGCCCATGGGGCCAGCCGCAGCGCCAGGGCATGGGCTTCCTCGGCACGGCCGGTGCCGCTGCTGCCGGTGTTGCAGGCGGCATGGTGCTCGGCTCGATCCTGTCATCCGCTCTCGGCGGTGGCGCTGCGAAAGCAGCAACGCCAGCCACGCCGGATGCGTCCGCCACAGGCACGCCGCAGGAAGGCGCTGCCGAGCAGGATCAGGGTTACGACAACGCCTCGGATACCGGCTGGGATGATGGTGGCTTCGGCGACGACAGCTACGAGGCGTAATCGCCCGGCACATCTGCCATGAAACAAGAAGGCCCCGCAGGAAATCCCGCGGGGCCTTTTTCACTCCGGGGGGCCGGTGGAGTTTCCGTCAGATGACGATGACCCGCGTGCCCACTCGCACGCGACCATAGAGGTCGATCACGTCTTCATTGTTCATGCGGATGCAGCCGGAGGAGACAGCCCGGCCGATTGTCTCCGGCTCGTTCGTGCCGTGAATGCGATAGAGCGACGAGCCGAGGTAAAGCGCCCGCGCCCCGAGCGGATTGCCCGGTCCACCCGCCATGAAGGGCGGCAGATCCGGCCGACGCTTCAGCATCTGCGCCGGCGGACGCCAATCCGGCCACTCCGCCTTGCGTGTGATGGCTTTCGCCCCCGCCCATTCAAAACCGGGACGCCCAACCCCGATGCCGTATCGCAGCGCGCGGCCATTGCCCTGCACCAGATAGAGGAAGCGGTTCGGCGTATCGATCACGATCGTGCCGGGGCCGTGCGGGCCGTTATAGGTGACTTCCTGCCGCTGATATTGCGGATCAACCGAAGCGCGGATGCGCGCATCATCACGCCGCTCGATCAGCTGGCTTTCATCCGGCAAGGCCGCAACCTGCCGCGAAGACTGCACCGGCGGATCGATCTCATAGCCGCGCGTCACCGAGCGCGGCACGGGCGCGGGCATCGGCTGACGGGCAATCACCGGCGCGCCCTGGCGATGCGTGGGCACGGAGCCGGTCATAAGAAATTCAATGAAGCCGCCGCCCATCTGCGAGGTGCCGCGAGATGGATCGGCCTGCGCGGGCAGCACGGCCACGGAAGCCAGCAGCAAGGCGGGAAGCGAGGAAGCGACGCGGGACATGACACAACCTTTCCATGCGCGGCCCGGAAAGGCCGGCGAACCGCCCGCCACACGGCGTTTGCGGAACAAGACCGGGCAAGGATTAGGGGTGAAGCGTCGCCGGATGGCAAATATTCATGATTAACATAAAGTTCTGTTCAGGATCTTCGTTTGCTTTGAGAATTAACCCTAACAGAGCATGAAAAGAATGCAGTGAAACCTCTTGTTCACGATGACAGAACAGTTGTCTTCAGCCCCCTTCAGCGTGAACCACTGTTTAACTCGCGACGCGCAACGGTTGCACTCTCTTTTCTCAATCCATCAATGGCGTGTCGCAGTCCCATGAGCATTCCCCAGCGCAAATTCCGCATTGAAGGCGGCACGGGTCGCCCGGCATCTGATATTCCGCCGATCGCGTTCGAAGCAGCTCCCATGGCCATGCCGGATCTCCCGGTCGCGACAGCCGCGCCGATCATCGCGCCCCCGGCTTCTTCCGCTGTGCTCGATGAAATCCGCGCGCTGCGCACGATGATCGAGCCGCTCTACGGCGTATTGGAGAACCTCAAGGAGAATTACCGCGAGGAACTCAAGTCCTTCGCGAGCCTCAAGGTCGATATGACCGAGATCGAAAGCGCGATTTCCGGCACGAAGAAGGAACTCGCGGCCCTGAAGGTTGGCCACAATATCGGTGGCGTGGAAGTGGCCGCACTCGAACTCGAGACGGTGGTTTCGCAGACCGAGGCAGCAGCCAACGACATTCTCGCCGCGGCCGAATCCATCGAAACCATGGCCGGTGCGATCCAGAGCGAAACGACGCTCGATGCCTGCAAGGGGCTCGCGAACGATATCGCCGAGAAGGTTACGGTCATCTACATGGCCTGTAACTTCCAGGATCTTTCGGGTCAGCGCGTGCGCCGCGTGGTGGATACGCTCAACTTCGTCGAGAGCCGCATCCACAAGATGATCGATGCCTGGGGTGGCCTGCAGGCCCTCCACGAACTCATCGAGCAGGAAATCCAAACGCAGGAAGAGGAGCGCGAGACCGAAGGCGCCGCCGCCCTGCTCACCGGCCCGGTGCCGGTCAATGCCGAGGATCACGTGGATCAGGACGCGATCGACGCGCTGTTCCACTGAGGACGCTCAGCATATCAGGCGATTGGAGCGGGGCGGTCACGCCCCGTTTTTCGTTCTGCGCCGCTGGTCGAGAACAAGGCCGCGCAGGCCGGCCAGATCCAGCGCCCAGGCCACCACGCCATAGGCGATCACCCCCATGATGATGCTCGCGAGAAGCGCCGTCGCGCCGGGTTCGAGCACATAGCGCATCGGAGCGACCGCAATCAGCATCGCACCAAGCGCCAGCGCAAGCTGCCCCGGCAAGGCGCGTTCCATCAACGGCACGGAGCGATCACGCCACCACCCCAGAAGCAGGAGCGCCAGCAGCATCGCGACCATCAGGGCGAGCGCAGGCACGATCAGCGCGGGAAGCCGCAGGGCCGGTGCCAGCGTGAGCACCAGCAGGGTCGAAACCAGTGAAAGCAGGGCCGCGACGAGCAGGATCGTCGTGCGTTTCGCGATCTGGTGGAAGGGATGCAGGGCGTATTGCACGATTCCATAGGCCAAAAGGCCGGGAATGAGCATGGCCGCATGCGATGTGAAAGCGCCCCGGAACGAGGGTGCGACAATCAACGCCTCAAGGCTCGGCAAGACAAGCCAGAGCCCGAGCATGGCGGGCGCGAGCAACGCGACGATGCGCCCGAAATTCCGCGTCAATTGCTGCTGGCCGGCGGCATCACCGCCCTCGCGCTCGGCGCGCACGGCCAACTGGAAGAGCCAGAGATCCAGCGCGGTGCCGAGCGTCATCACGAGCTTGCCGACGAGATCGAGCGCGAGGCTGAAACGGCCGGCTTCCGCGAGGCCAGCCTCCTGCGCCATGGCGAGCCGTAGCGCCAGCAGCAGCCCGAGATAGGCAACGTTCGTGGCGACAATCGGCAAGGCATAGGCGAACATCGCGAGCGGATTCGGATAATCCCCGCCAGCAACCGCCGCCAATAGCTTGCGGAAGAAGGCGCGATGCATGCCCATCGCAAGAACAATCGACAGGGCGAAAGCGGCGAGCACAGCATCAGCGCGCTGGGTGTGAATTGCCGCGAGCGGCATCAGCACCAGTGATAGACCGGTGCGCAGCAGCAGCAGCACGGCGTAGGAGGTTTCCGCAAAATGCGCGCGCAGCCAGGCAGCCCTGCATTCCGCCAGCCCCATGATGATGGCCGCGACAATCCCGGTCGCCAGCAGGAATGCACGATCCCCGCCGCGCACCAGCACGAAAGCGAGGGCGACAACAGCCAGAACCATCGGGACAGCGAGCCCGATCCGGAACAGCAACGGCAAGCCCCCGGCACCACCGGCGAAGCGGGTGATGGAGAGGCGCATCGCCTCGTAGAACAGGGTCTGCGCCACCACTGAGGCTGCAAAACCGATAGCATAAACGCCGAATTCCGCCGGGCCCAGCAAGGCCGCGAGCACCAGACCCAGCCCGAACTGGACCAGCGCGGAAAGGAGAAAGGCGACGGACATCAGCATACTTCACTCATCCGCCGCACTGCATTGAAAGGCAAGGCACTCACCGCAGTTTCGCACAAAGCCGCTTGCAGGGCCGATGTGTGATTGCGATGCCGGTCCGGCTCTTCTAATCTCCGGGGATGGTCGGCGTTTTCCGGCCCTCCCGACCGAGACCGGACTTGCCGCTTTCCGACCAACTTCTTGCTGCCCTCAGCCAACAGGCCGTGAGCCCGGCCTTCTGGCTGGTCGGGGGGGTGACGATCTTCGTCATCGCCGTCTCGAAAGGCATGTTTGGCGGCGGGGTGGCTTCACTCGGCGTTCCGATGCTCTCGCTCATCACGGACCCGATCAGCGCGGCTATCATCCTCGCACCGCTGATCTGCCTGATGGATATGTTCACCCTGCGCACATTCGGCCCGTCTTCGTGGTCGAAACCCGATCTGCGCGTGCTGATTCCCGGCCTGATCTTCGGCCTCGGCGTGGGATGGCTTGCGATCGAGCGGGTCGATCCGCGCCTCGTTGCGCTGATGATCGGCACGATCAGCCTCTCCTTTGCCCTCCACTGGTTCTGGAAGCAGCGCAGCAAGGTTGCGGGCGAAACGAAGCCGGCGAGCATGCCGCTGGGCCTTGTGGCGGGCGCAGCATCGGGCTTCACCACCTTCATCGCCCATGCCGGCGGGCCGCCCGTGGCGATGTATCTCATGCGCCGGAATCTGGGAAAAACCGTCTTCGTCGGCACCACCACCGCTGTCTTTACCCTCGGGAATTTCCTGAAACTGGGGCCCTACGGCATCCTGATGTCCGAGCGGCCCGAAACGCTCGCCAGCGCGCTGCTCTTTGCGCCGATCATTCCCTTCGGCGTCTGGCTGGGCCTGCGGATCCACAAGCGCCTCTCTTACGAGGCCATCATGCTCGCCACGAACATCTTGCTGATCGTCGGCGGCCTGCGCCTGATCTGGCAGGCAACGGGAGCGCTGATGCAATGATCCGCCTTCCACTGCCCTTCCTACTCGCCATTGGCGGCATCGCCGTCCTGTGCGTCATGGATGCGATCATCAAGGCTGTTGGAGTGCGTTACCCCACTTTCCAGCTTGCCTTCCTGCGCTTTGTCGCCGGCTCGATCTGGACGATTGCCGCCGTGGCAATCCTGCGACCGGGCTTTCCTTCTGCTGACACGATCCGCGTCAACACCCTGCGCGGGGTCATCGGGCTAATCACCGCGACAAGCTTCTTCTACGCGCTGCAAACCCTGCCGCTCGCGGAAACCATCGCCTTCTCGTTTCTCTCGCCGTTGTTTCTGGCGCTGTTCGGCGCGCTGATCCTCGGCGAGGCGATCCGGCGAGAGACCTTCACGGGCCTCATTCTCGGTTTCATTGGCATGCTGGTGATGACCTTCGGCCACGGGCTGACGACCGGCGGTCCGCTGATCAGCGCGGCGTTGCACATCCCCGGCGTGCTGGCGGCTGTGGGCTCGGCCATCAGCTATGCCTTTGGCCTCGTGCTGTTGCGCCAGCGCGCCCAGCAGGATGCGCTGATCCTGATCGTGCTCTTCCAGACGACCGTGCCCACCTTGCTGCTCATCGGCCCGGCCTGGTGGGTGTGGCAGCCGGTGCTGGCCAGCGATCTGTGGCTCTTCGCAGTGATTGGCGGGCTGGGCCTCTGCGGGCATATGCTGCTCGCCAACGCTTTCAAGCGGGCCGAGGCCTCGCGGCTGGCGCCCAGCGAATATTCCGCCCTCGTGATCGCAGCCGTGCTGGGATATGTGTTCTTCAGCGAGGTACCGGGTATCGCAACGCTTTTCGGGGCGCTTCTCGTGATCTCAGGCACGGTCATCGCCATGCGCGCGAAGGGCAGTTGAAGCGCATTCCCGCCTTTATCCCCGCGCCGGTTAAGCATTGCGCGAGACCGCGCTTGTTCCCTGCGTAAGAACCCGCAATGCGATCTTGACTCCCGCCAAGCTCATCGCCATATCCCGTTAGCACTCGCCATGGGTGAGTGCTAACTGGTTTCACTAAGGGGTGTCTCGCGTCGAGGATGAACCCGGTTCCGGCCGCAAGGCCCCGGACATCTGCCGCGATCCGCATCCCGCCTCCCTACGAAGCCTTCAAGAGGAAGTTCAACATGAAGTTTCGTCCCCTGCATGACCGCGTGGTTGTGAAGCGCATTGACAGCGATGAGAAGACCAAGGGCGGCATCATCATCCCCGACACGGCGAAGGAAAAGCCGCAAGA
>JALOTF010000026.1 GCA_025458025.1 Beijerinckiaceae bacterium
CCTCACCGGCGCGAAGCTCGTGCCACTCGCCGAGCTTGGCCGCCCGCGCATCGACGTGGTGCTGACCCTCTCCGGCATCTTCCGCGACCTGCTGCCACTTCAGACGAAACTTCTCGCCGAAGCTTGCTTCCTCGCGGCCAGCGCTGATGAGCCCGAAGCCATGAACTTCGTGCGCCGCAACACGCTCGCCTACCAGCGCGAGCAGGGCTGCGATTTCGAAACCGCGGCACTCCGCGTCTTCTCGAATGCCGATGGTGCCTATGGCTCCAACGTCAACCACCTGATCGAGAACGGCCAGTGGGATAGCGGCGATGAACTCGCTGAAACCTATTGCCGCCGCAAGAGCTTTGCCTATGGCCGCGACGGCGCGCCGCAGGCGCAGACCAAGCTCCTCACGGGCATGCTGGCGCGGGTCGATCTCGCCTATCAGAACCTTGAAAGCCTGGAAGTCGGCATCACCAGCCTCGACCAGTATTTCGATACGCTCGGCGGCATCTCCAAGGCCGCGCAGCGCGAAAAGGGCACGGCGATCCCGGTCTATATCGGCGACCAGACCCGCTCCGAAGGCGTGGTGCGCACGCTCGGCGAGCAGGTCTCGCTGGAAGCGCGCACGCGCATCCTCAACCCCAAATGGTTCGAGGGCATGCTGAAGCACGGCTACGAAGGCGTGCGGCAGATCGAGGAGCATGTGCGGAACACTGTCGGCTGGTCCGCCACCACCGGGCAGGTGGAGCCCTGGGTCTACAAGCAGATGACCCAGACCCTGATGCTCGACGAAACGCTGCGCGAGCGACTGATCGCGCTGAATCCGGTCGCCGCGAGCAAGGTCGTGAAGCGGCTCATCGAAGCCCATGAACGCCAATACTGGACGCCGGATGCGGCGACCGCCGAAGCCCTGCTGCAAGCCAGCGAGGATTTGGAAGACCGCATCGAAGGCATCGGAACCGAGGTTGCCGCATGACAACGCTTTACCGCCACCCCACCCTGAAGGACCGACCCATCGGCGATGGCGAGGGCTCCGTGCAGGTGCATCTCGACCCAACGACCCAAATCGAGACCGCGAAGGTTTTCGCCGTCTATGGCAAAGGCGGGATCGGCAAATCCACTACCTCGTCAAACCTCGCGGTGGCCTTTTCCAAGCTCGGGAAGCGCGTGCTGCAGATCGGTTGCGACCCCAAGCACGATTCCACCTTCACGCTCACCAAGCGACTGATCCCCACTGTCATCGACGTGCTGGAAACGGTGAACTTCCACTCGGAAGAACTGCGCGTCGAGGATTTCGTCTTCGAGGGCTACAATGGCGTGATGTGCGTGGAAGCGGGTGGCCCACCCGCCGGCACCGGCTGCGGCGGCTATGTCGTGGGCCAGACCGTGAAGCTGCTGAAAGAGCATCACCTGCTCGACGATACCGATGTCGTGATCTTCGACGTCCTCGGCGACGTGGTCTGCGGCGGCTTCGCAGCGCCCCTCCAGCATGCCGAGCGCGCGGTGATCGTGACCGCAAACGATTTCGACTCGATCTTCGCGATGAACCGCATTGTCGCGGCCATCAAGGCAAAGTCGAAGAACTACGATGTGCGCGTCGGCGGCATCATCGCCAACCGCTCGGCGGGCACGGACGAGATCGACCGTTTCGCCGCGGCCACCGGCCTGAAGCGCCTCGCGCATTTCCGCGATGTCGATGCCATCCGCCGCTCGCGCCTCAAGAAATCGACCATGTTCGAGATGGAAGACACGCCCGAGTTGGCCGCCGTGAAGGCCGAATACATGCAGCTCGCCGAAACGCTCTGGGCGGGCACCGATCCGCTCGATGCGCGGCCGATGAAGGATCGCGAGATCTTCGATTTCCTGGGGTACGAATGATGTCCACAGCCGCCTATCACAAGCGCAAGGACGAGCTTGAGACCTATTTCGACCGCACGGCGGTCGATGCCTGGGCGAAGCTCACCTCCGATGCGCCCGTGGGCCGCATCCGCCGCACCGTGCGTGCGGGCCGCGATTCCATGCGGGCGAAGCTGCTCTCCTGGCTGCCGGTGGACCTCACCGGCATGCGCCTGCTCGATGCCGGTTGCGGCACGGGCGCGCTTTCCGTGGAAGCCGCGCGGCGCGGGGCGGAAGTCGTGGCGATCGATATCTCCGCGACCCTCGTGAACCTCGCCGCCGAGCGCCTCCCGCGCGATCTTGGCAGGGGCCGTATCGATTTCCGGGTCGGCGACATGCTCGATCCCGCCCTAGGCCGCTTCGATGCGGTGGTCGCGATGGATTCGCTGATCCATTACGAAACAGCGGATATCGCCCGCGCTTTGGCCGCTCTCGCCCCGCGCGTTTCGGGCCCGATGCTCATCACGATTGCGCCGCAGACCCCGCTTCTCACCGTGATGCATCGCGTGGGCCGGCTCTTCCCGCGTGGCGATCGCGCGCCGGCCATCGTGCCGGTGAGCGCCACCGGCCTCGCGAAAGCGATGACGCGTGAAGCCAACCTCGCGGGCTGGCGTATGGCGGAGACGCATCGCACCACGAGCGGCTTCTATATTTCGGAGGCCTTGCGCCTCCTTCCGGGAGAACGGGCATGAATGTCCAGCGCCTCCTCATCGAGAAAATGAAGCGGATCGATCCGCGCTTCCTGCCTTTTGCGGATGCAGCCTCGGCTGAACTCCCGCTGGGCCGGCTGCTGCGGCTCGCGCTGTTTCAGGTCTCGGTGGCGATGGCCTCGGTACTGCTGCTCGGCACGCTGAACCGCGTGATGATCGTCGAACTCGGCGTGTCCGCCTCTCTTGTGGCTTTGATGGTCGCCCTGCCCTTCCTTTTCGCGCCGTTCCGCGCGCTGGTGGGTTTCCGGTCGGATACACATCGCTCGGCCTTCGGCTGGCGGCGCGTGCCTTACGTCTGGGCCGGCACGATGCTGCAATTCGCGGGCCTCGCGATCATGCCTTTCGCGCTGCTGCTGCTGGGCACGGACCATGATGCGCACCCCGCCGTGGGCCATATCGGCGCGGCGCTCGCTTTCCTGCTCACGGGCGCTGGCCTGCACACCACGCAGACAGCCGGCCTCGCGCTCGCGACCGACCTTGCAAGCACCGAGCAGCGCCCGCGCGTGGTGGCGCTGATGTACGTGGTTTTCCTGATCAGCATGATCGTGAGCGGATATGTTTTCTCGTTCGTGCTCAGCGACTTCAACCCGATGCGCCTCATCCAGGTGGTGCAGGGCGCGGCGGTCGCGACCTTCTTCCTGAACGTGATCGCCCTGTGGAAACAGGAAGCGCGCCGCCGGCCCAAACCGAGCGAGGCAACGCCGACCTTCGGTGAGGCGTGGAAGCGTTTCGCGAACAAGCCGCAGGCGCGGCGCTTCCTCGTGGCAGTGGGCTTGGGCACCGCCGCCCATGCAGGATATTATCCTTGAGCCCTATGGCGCGGAGGTGCTGGGCCTTTCCGTCAGCGCGACCACCATGCTCACGGCCCTCCTTGCGGCGGGCTCGCTCGCGGCCTTCTCGCTGGCCGCCGGCCTGCTGGCCAAGGGCATCCACCCGTGCCGTCTCGCGGCGATGGGTGTGCTGGTGGGCGTTGTCGGCTTCTCGATGGTGATTTTCGCCGGAGCCTTCGCCGCACCGCTGCTTTTCCGCGCGGGCGTGCTCGCCATTGGCTTCGGCGCCGGGCTCTTCTCGGTGAGCACGCTGATTGCAGCCATGAACCTCGATTCCGGCGAGCAGATCGGCCTCGCACTCGGTGCGTGGGGCGCGGTGCAGACCACCTGCGCCGGCCTCGCGATCGGCCTTGGCGGCGTGCTGCGCGACAGCCTCGCCGCGCTGGGTGCCACCGGGCAACTCGGCAAGGCCTTCCTCGCCTCCTCAAGCGCCTATGGCGTGATCTACCACCTCGAAATTCTTCTTCTCTTCTTCACCCTCGTTGCGCTCGGACCGCTGGTCCGCGCCTGGCGTCGGGATGAGACTGCCGCGCCGACCCGCATCCAGCTGGCCGAATTCCCCAACTGATTGAAACTCCAGGAGGATATTCTCATGGAACCCGCATCCCTGCATACCACCTTCGATCTCGCGCAGATCGCGCTCTATCTCTTCTGGATCTTCTTCGCCGGGCTGATCTTCTATTTGCAGCGTGAATCGCAGCGCGAAGGCTATCCCGTCGAGGTCGATGGCCCCGTAACCGGCCAGTTCCGGGCGAAGAGCCTGCTCTTCTACCCGCCGCCGAAGACCTTCCACCTCGCCGATGGCACGATGCGCCAGGCGCCGGATGGCGTGGCGGATACCCGCCCCGTGGCCGGCACGCCGACCTCGCGGCTGCCGGGCGCGCCGCTGGAGCCGAACAACGCCAATCCGCTCGCAGATGGCATCGGCCCCGGTGCCTGGGCAGAGCGTTCGGACAAGCCGGACCTCACCACCGCGCTCACCCCGCGCATCGTGCCGATGCGGGTGGCGACCACCTATGCCACCGCCTCGCGCGATCCTGATCCGCGCGGCTTCCCGGTCGTCGGCTGTGATGGCGCGACGGGCGGCACCGTGGTCGATATCTGGGTGGACCGCTCCGAGCATCTCGCGCGCTATCTCGAGGTCGAGACCAAGGGCAAGCGCCGCATCCTGCTCCCCATCACCTTCTCGGTGCTGAAGAGCTTCCCGAATCGCGTGCATGTCGAGGCGATCACGGGCGCGCAATTTGAGGGCGTTCCCGCCACCGCGAAGCCCGACAGCGTGACCCTGCGCGAAGAAGACCGCATCTGCGGCTATTATGGCGCGGGCACGCTCTACGCCACCCCGGACCGTGCGGAGCCGCTGCTGTGAGCCACGATGATTTCGCCTTCGAGCCCGTTCCGGGCCTGCCGGCGGAATTGCCGGCCGGCGAGAGGCTTCTCTGGCAGGGCGCGCCCGCGTGGCGCCCCCTCGCCTGGCGGGTCTTTCACCTCAGGGAAGTGACCTCCTATTTCCTGCTGCTGATGGGCTGGACGGCGTTTTCGACCGCCTGGACCTTTGGCACGGCGAAAGCGGTGCTCGCAGCCCTCATGCCTGTGACGATCGCGGCCTTGCTCGCCTGCGGGCTGATCGCGCTCATCGCGCGGTTCAGCGCGAAGACGAGTGTGTATTCCATCACCTCCGAACGCGTCGTGATGCGGATCGGCATCGCCCTGCCCATCACCTTCAACCTGCCTTTCGCGATCATCGAGACGGCAGCGGTGAAGCAGAATGCCGATGGTTCGGGCGATATCTCGCTCGCGCTCTCGGCCGAGAACCGCCTCGCCTATCTCGTGCTCTGGCCGCATGCCCGGCCCTGGCAGTTGCGTCAGGCCCAGCCGAGCCTGCGTGCCCTCGCCGATGTGGCGGATGTCTCGCGCATTCTCGCCCGCGCATTGGCCGCAAAGGCTCCGGCCCATGCGGTCATTACCGAAATCGCCCCGCGCCCCGGCGCGAGCGAACAACCCGCCCGGCCAGCAATGCCCGGCGCGGCAACGCCTGCCCATTGAGACTGAAACCACTGCTTTCGGGGGAAAGCATGAGCACAACGCGCAATATTCCGGTCTTCCCGCGCTGGTTCCTTGTCGGAGCCGCCGGGCTGATGATCTCCACGATGATCTTCGCCTTCGTTGCCCGGCAGACCGATGCGGGTGCTCTGCGGGTGAGCCGGGCGCCGGATGTGGCGCAACTGATGATCCGCTTCGACGAAAAGGCCGATGGCTCGGTGCTCGTGCGCCGGCAGACGGATGACGCCGTGCTCGAAGTGCTTCCCCGCGATGGCTCCACCTTCCTGCGCGGCGTGCTGCGCAGCCTGCACCGCGAACGCGCGATGAAACGTGTCGATCGCGGTGCGCCTTTTCTTCTCGCGCGGCGGCCGGATGCCCGCCACGCCATCATCGATCCCGTCACCGGTTCACGCATCGAACTCGACGGGTTCGGCCCCAGTCACTCCGCCGCGATGGCACGGCTGATGGATCAGGGGTTAGCGACGGCCCGCTCGGCGATACCCGCCGGCCAGGCGAATAACTGACAACAGAGGGGGAATTGACCATGCAGAACCATGTCGATCCCGGCCCCGCGGCGGCCGGCCCACCGATGGGAGCGCTGCCCGAGGGCCGGCGCTTCGAAGTGGGGTGCACGATCTTCGTGTCGCACACCTTCGAAAGCCTTCACGCCCACGTGGAACTCGACGGTAACATTCCGATCTACCCCGGTGACGAGGTGATCGTGCAGGGCGCGCCGGTGCGCGTGCCCTATGGCGAAACCGCCGAGATCCGCCGCATGGCGACTGTGGTGCGTGCGAGCCCGCTGGAGCGGCTCTGGACACGCGCCACGGGCCGCCTCGAAGTGATGGAACTCCTCGAATTCAGCTTCTCCGAAAGGACCCGGCTATGAGCGCGAGCACGATGGATGTGCGCGGCCCCGCCGCGATCGATACCAGCGAAGCAACCCGGATCGCCCAGTCCGATACGGTGCTGACGCCCCGCTTCTACACGACCGATTTCGCCGAACTCGACAAGATCGACGTCACCCCGGTCCGTGAGGAATGGGATGCGCTGCTGGCCGAAATGAAGAGCGACCCCAACAAAGGCCATTTCACGCGCAACGAGGAATGGGATTCCGATATGTCCCATCTCAGCGGCCAGCTCCGGAAGGAGATGATCGACTTCCTCATCTCCTCCTGCACGGCGGAATTCTCCGGCTGCGTGCTCTATGCCGAAATGAAGAAGCGCGGCACCAACAAGGATATCTGCGATCTCTTCAAGTACATGAGCCGTGATGAAGCCCGGCATGCCGGCTTCATCAACGATGCGCTCAAGGATTTCGGCATCGGCGTGGATCTCGGCTTTCTGACGAAGTCGAAGAAATACACCTACTTCAAGCCGAAATACATCTATTACGCGACCTATCTCTCTGAAAAGATTGGCTATGCGCGCTATATCACCATCTTCCGGCATCTCGAGCGGAACCCGGACAAGCGCATCCACCCGATCTTCAAGTGGTTCGAGGAATGGTGCAACGACGAGTTCCGCCATGGCGAGGCCTTCTCGCTGCTGATGCGCGCGAACCCGCACTTGCTCAAGGGCGGAAACAAATACTGGATCCGCTTCTTCCTGCTCGCGGTCTTCTCGACCATGTATGTGCGCGACCATGCGCGCCCCGCCTTCCATGAGGCGCTCGGCATCGACCCCAAGGAATACGGTCTGCGCGTATTTCGGGTGACGAGCGAGATCTCGCGGCAGGTTTTCCCGGTTGAACTCGACATCGACCACCCGGTCTTCAAGTCTGGCCTCGAGAAGCTGCTGGTTCTGAACCAGCGCATCGCCGATGCCGACGAGCAAGGCGGCATCCTCGGCAAGATGAAGCGCTACACGGCCATGGCCGGCGTCGCGACCACGCTCGCGCGGATGTATTTCCTGCCGGTCAAGTCGAACGAGATCCCCGCCACCAGCCGGCTTTATCCGAGCTATTGAGGGAACCGACGTGGAGCTTCTCATCCCGGTCGCGCTCACGATCTTCGTCTGGTGGTTCGCCACAGGGGCGGTGCTGTTCCTGAACGGCCTGCCTGCGTGCACCTTCCGCTGGAGCAACGGGATCACGGCTTTGATCGGGCTGTGCGGGCTCGGCGCGCTCTATCTCACCCGCGAGGACACCACGGCGAGCGGGGCCTATACCGCCTTCTTCGGCGCCCTCGCGGTCTGGGCCTGGAACGAGATGAGCTTCCTTCTGGGGCACATTACTGGCTCCACACGCGAGGATTGCCCGAAGGGCGTGCGCGGCCTTCGCCGCTTCATTCTCGCCACACAAAGCATCATCTACCACGAGCTGGTGATCCTCACTTCAGCGGCGGCGATTGCACTCGTGACCTGGGGTGCGGCCAACCGCTTCGGGCTCTACACCTTCCTGGTGTTCTGGCTGATGCGGCTCTCGACGAAGTTCAACATCTTCCTCGGCGTGCCGAACATCACGGTGCAGTTCCTGCCCAAACATCTGGCTTATCTCGCGACCTATTTCGCGCATCGGCCGATGAACCTGCTCTTCCCGTTCTCGGTCACGGCCTCGACGCTTGCCGCGGCCTGGCTCACGCATCTCGCGGTCCATGCGCCCGCGGGCGGCTTTGAAAGCGTAGGCTACGCGATGGTCGCGACCCTGCTGGTGCTCGGCGTGCTCGAGCACTGGTTCCTGGTCATCCCGCTGCCTTTCGGCGAATTGTGGTCCTGGGGCCTCGGTTCGCGCGAGGGCCGGGTGCCGCCATCGGCCCACAAACCTGACAAGACCCAGCCCCTTGCCCTGACACCCGCCATCGTCACCCCGCCTGTCGGGGGACCGATCAAGACAAGCCGGACCTGAAACCGGTTCACAGTATTGCTTTGGAGGACATGACCATGAATTTCGAGAACTTCTTCCGTCAGGAATTGTCCTCCCTCAAGAAGGAGGGACGCTATCGCGTCTTCGCGGATCTCGAAAGGCAGGCAGGCCGCTTCCCCAAGGCGACCTTCCATGGACCGAAGGGCCCGCGCGAGGTCACGGTCTGGTGCTCGAACGACTATCTCGGCATGGGCCAGCACCCGGATGTGCTGGCGGCCATGCAGGATGCGCTCGGAAAATGCGGCACCGGCGCCGGCGGCACCCGCAATATCGCGGGCACCAACCATTACCATGTGATGCTCGAGCGTGAGTTGGCCGATCTCCATGGCAAGGAAGCGGCCCTGCTCTTCAATTCGGGTTATGTCTCGAACTGGGCGGCGATCAGCACTATTGCGGCGAAAATCCCGAATTGCGTCATCCTCTCGGATGCCCTGAACCATGCCTCGATGATCGAGGGCATGCGCCACAGCCGCGCGAACAAGGTGGTTTTCGCGCATAATGATCCGGATGACCTGCGCCGCCAGCTCGCGCGGCTTGATCGCAAAGTGCCGAAGTTTGTGCTGTTCGAGAGCGTCTATTCCATGGATGGCGACGTCGCCCCGGTCTCGGCGATGCTCGATGTCTGTGAGGAATTCGGAGCCTTCACCTACATCGATGAAGTGCATTCCGTGGGCCTTTACGGGCCGCGTGGTGCGGGCATTGCGGCGCGTGATGGACAATCACATCGGCTGGATGTCATTCAGGGCACGCTCGGCAAGGCGTTTGGCGTGCTCGGTGGCTACATCGCCGGCACGGCCGCGATGTGCGATTTCGTGCGCAGCTTCGCTTCGGGCTTCATCTTCTCCACCGCCCTGCCACCGGCGATCGCCGCCGGTGCGCTGGCGAGCATACGCCACCTCAAGGCGAGCGACGTGGAACGCCAGCAGCACCAGAGCCGCGTGAGCGAGGTGCGCGCAGCACTCGATGCCGCCGGCATTCCGCATATGATGAATCCCAGCCACATCGTGCCGGTAATGGTGGGCGATGCCGCACTATGCAAGCGCCTCAGCGACGATCTCATCGCCGAGTTCGACATCTACGTACAGCCGATCAACTACCCCACCGTGCCGCGCGGCACGGAACGTTTGCGCATCACGCCAACGCCGCTCCACACGGCGGAGGATATCGCCAAACTGGCTGAGGCGCTGTCCTCCATCTGGTCGACCATCGGCCTGAAGCGCGCCGCCTGAAAAAGAGAGCAAAACGTGGTCAGCAACCGTTAAGGTTGCTGACGCTACTCATCCAATCGGGCAAGCTCCGCGTAGACGTTTTGTCGCAGGCCCAGAACAGCTACCGTATCGAGGAAACGCCATGAAGATCGCCTTTTTCTCCCTTCTCGCCGCCGCCGCTCTCGTGCCGGCCGCCGCCCAGGCCCAGGATGCCGCTGCCGGCGAGCGTGTCTTCGCGCAGTGCCGCACCTGCCACCAGATCGGCGAAACCGCCAAGAATGGCGTGGGTCCCCAGCTCAATGGCCTGTTCGGTCGCAAGGCCGGCTCGGTCGAGGGCTACAGCTATTCCAACGCCTACAAGGCGCTCGACAAGGTCTGGAGCGTCGAGAACTTCACCGTCTATATCAAGGATCCGCGCGGCGTGACCCCCGGCACCAAGATGGTCTATCCCGGCCTGAAGGACGAGACGGCGATCAAGAACCTCATCGCGTTCCTCCAGCAGTACGACGCGACCGGCAAGAAGAAGTAAGCGCTTCTTCCGCAGTGTTTTTTTTCGCGGGCCATCCGGATCATCCGGGTGGCCCGTTCCGTTTGCAGGCCTGCGCCCGTCTGGCGATCACGCGCCCCTCATCGGGCAAATGAGCCATTGGGAGCGCCCGGCAAACGCGATAAGGTAATCGCCTGAACTAAGTCGAATCCCGGAGCTCCCATGTCGATCGATCCCCGCATCCTGGCCCTGCAATCGGAAGTCGCCGGCTGGCGTCAGGATTTCCACGCGCATCCGGAGCTTGGCTACGAGGTGCACCGGACTGCCGGAATCGTCGCCGCGAAGCTGCGTGAATTCGGCTGTGACGAGGTGACGGAGGGAATCGGCAAGACCGGCGTCGTCGGCATCATCCATGGCAAGAACGGTCCGGGCGGGCGTGTGGTCGGCCTGCGCGCCGACATGGATGCCCTGCCCATCGAGGAGGAGACCAACCTCCCGCATCGCTCCACCGTTCCCGGCAAGATGCATGCCTGCGGGCATGATGGCCACACCGCCATGCTGCTCGGCGCAGCGAAGCACCTCGCGGAAACGCGGGATTTCGCCGGCACGGTCGCGGTCATTTTCCAGCCTGCGGAAGAAGGCGGCGGCGGGGGCAAGGCCATGGTGGACGATGGCATGATGGACCGCTGGAACATCCGGGAAGTCTACGGCATGCACAACATGCCGGGCATGCCCGCCGGCTCAATCGCCGTGCGGCCCGGCCCCATCATGGCAGCAGCCGACCAGTTCGTGATCAGCATCGAGGGGCGCGGCGCGCATGCCGCTGCCCCGCATCTGGGCGTCGACCCCGTCGTAGTCGGCGCGCATATCGTGGCGGCTTTGCAATCCATCGCCTCGCGCAATGCCGATCCGCTGAAGGCCGTGGTCGTCTCCACCACGATGTTCCATGCAGGCACGGCCTTCAACATCATCCCGCAGCGCGCGGAACTCACGGGCACCGTGCGCACGCTGGAACTCGGCATGCGTGACCTCGCCGAGAAGCGCCTCACGGAAATTGCCACGGGCACGGCCAAGATGTTCGGCGCCGTGGCGACCGTGAAATATGATCGCGGCTACCCCGCAACCATCAACCATCCGAAGGAAACCGCCGAGGCTGTTGCCGTGGCGCGGCGCGTGTTCGGCGCGGCGAATGTGGATGCCGAGGTTGCTCCCATGATGGGCGGTGAGGATTTCTCCTACATGCTGGAAGCGCGGCCCGGCAGCTATCTCTTCATCGGCAACGGCGATACCGCAGGGCTTCACCACCCGGCCTATGATTTCAACGATGCCGCCCTGCCGGCGGGCATTCAGTTCTGGACGGAAATCGCGCGAGCCCGCACCGCAGCCTGATGCCTAGCGCGTCAGCATGTCATGCGCGAATTTCAGCGCGATGATCCCGGCCGAGAGCGCGGTCGCCAAAGCCGCACGCCGGTTGAGCAGCTGCGTGCGGTTGATGGCCGTGACGATGCGGTTGAGATCGAGCGAGTTGATGTCCTCGCTCTTGTTCACGCGACGCACCTGATAGCTGCTGGCGCGAAACCAGAGATAGGCCGCGACAAGGGCTGTGACCAAAGCGGCCATATCGAGAAGGAACGTGATCGACATCTGCGCCAATAAGGGGCGTGTCCGGCGGTTTTCAAGCCCGCAACTGCTCTTATTGCATCAATCAGAGCGTGAGACAGCAATTCAAGTTGGCAGCGCCAACTAACGTCGCCGTCGCAGGCCCCCCGCCACCCAGACCAACCACAGGATGCCAGGAAAGACCACCCCAAGCACGAAAATCGCGCCCCAGGACCTGCCTAGGAAGGTGCGATCACCTCGTGACGTTGGAATGTGATCGGCAGACAGCGACGTGAGTTGGATCACCATCAGGATGGCAACACCTGTCAGAACTGATCGAATGAGAATTCTTGAAGCCGTTTCGCCAAATCGAAATTTGACGAGTGCGGAGGCGAGGCCGGCCACCCCGAAAACATAAGAACTGGCGGGGTAAAGAGCGTCAATCGAAAACAATCCGGTCACAACGCACAGGATCGCGGCGATTGACCATATCTCGAAAATCGCAAGTGCCTCGGTGTTCTTGTTCAATTGGATATCCAACTCAAGGCGCCGTGCGCCTCTCCTCCACCGCATGGCAGGCCACGCCGTCGATCATCGCCGGGGCCTCGCGCTTGCAGCGCTCATTCGCAAGCGGGCAGCGCGGATGGAAGGTGCAGCCCGAGGGCGGATTGATGGGGTTCGGGATTTCCCCCGCCACCATCTGCCGCTGGCGGCCGGTCATGCCGAGATCGGGCACGGCATCGAGCAGCATGCGCGTATAGGGGTGGCGTGGCGCGCGGAAGAGCGCCTTGCTGTCGCTGACCTCGACGAGACGCCCGAGATACATCACGCCGATGCGGTCGGCCATGTGCCGCACAACCGCAAGATTATGCGAGATGAAGAGATAGGTGAGGCCGAATTCCTTCTGCAGATCGCGCATCAGGTTCAGGATCTGCGCCTGCACGGACACATCGAGCGCGGAAGTCGGCTCGTCGCACACGATGAACTCGGCGCTTGAAGCCAGCGCGCGGGCAATCGCGATGCGCTGCCGCTGGCCGCCCGAGAATTCATGCGGGAACTTCTTCCCGTCATCTGGGTGCAGGCCGACCAGCGTGAGGAGCTCGCCCACGCGCGCCTCCACCGCCTCGCCCTTCAGCAGGCCAAAGGCGTGGATCGGCTCGGCGATGATGCGCGCGACCTGCCAGCGGGGGTTGAGGCTGGCATAGGGGTCCTGAAAGATCATCTGGATGCGCTTGCGCAGGGCCTGCCGCGCGGCACTATCCTTCACATCGGTCATCGACACGCCGTCGATGGTCACGGTGCCGGAGGTGACCGGCAAAAGCCCCACGGCCATGCGCGCGACGGTTGATTTGCCGGAACCGGATTCGCCCACCAGCGCGAAAGTTTCGCCTTTGCGGATATCGACGCTCACTCCGTCCACGGCCTTGAGATAGGCCTTGGGCAGCTTTTCCAGCACGCGATTGAGCCAGGGACGCGAGACATCGAAGACGCGCTTGAGATCACGGATCCGGATGAAGGGCTCGGTCATGGCGTGCCCCCCGCTTTGGCCGCGTAGAGATGGCAGGCGACGAGATGCCCCGGCATCAGGTTCTCGCGGGCGGAGGTGGCAGCATCCGGCGCGATGGGCTCGGGTTTTTCCACACGGCAGCGATCGAACACGCGCTCGCAGCGCGGATTGAAGGCGCAGCCCGGCGGAATGCGCGTAAGGCGCGGCATGGAGCCGGGAATCTGCGTGAGGCGCTCGGCTTCGGCTTCCAGCGTGGGAATCGCGCCCATCAGACCCTTGGCATAGGGGTGCAGCGGATGCTTCACCACATCGCGGACGGGACCGATTTCGGCGACGCGCCCCGCATACATCACGGCGACGCGGTCGGCAGTCTCTGCGATCACGCCCATATCATGCGTCACCAGCATAACCGCTGTGCCGCGCTCATGGCAGAGCCGCTTGATGAGCGCGATGATCTGCGCCTGCACGCTCACATCGAGCGCGGTCGTGGGCTCATCCGCCACAATGAAATCCGGCTCGGCCGAGAGCGCGAGCGCAATCACCACGCGCTGGCGCATGCCGCCCGAAAACTCATGCGGATAGCCGTCGATGCGCTTCTCCGGCGCAGGGATTCCCACCTCGGAGAGGAGTTCGATGGCCCGGTCTCGCGCGGCGCGCGGGGAGAGGTCGGTATGCGTGCGGATGGTTTCGATCAGTTGCTCGCCCACGCGATAAAGCGGGTTCAGCGAGGTCAGCGGGTCCTGGAAGATCATCGCGATCTTGCGGCCCCGGATGCGGCGCATCTCCTCAGGCGGCAGGTTGTCGATGCGCTTTCCGTGGAGCAGGATTTCCCCGCCCGCGATGCGCCCCGGCGGCTCGATGAGGCCGATGATGGCCGAGCCAGTAACGCTCTTGCCCGCGCCACTTTCGCCCACGACACCCAGCACCTCACCGCGCGCGATGTCGAAGGAAACATCGTCGATCGCACGCAGGATTCCGCGTCGCGTTGCGAATTCCACGCGCAGGTTTCGGACGGAAAGAACAGGTTCACTCATCACGCAACCTGCCAATCAACGGAGCTTCGGGTTCAGCGCGTCGCGCAGCCAGTCGCCCAGCAGGTTCACCGCGAGCACGAGAATGGCGAGCGTGGCACCGGGGAAAGCGACGATCCACCAATCGCCGGAGAAGAGATACTTGTTGCCGATGGAAATCAGCGTGCCCAGCGACGGCTGGGTCGGCGGCAGGCCCACGCCGAGGAAAGATAGCGTCGCCTCGGTGATGATCGCGAGGCCGAGATTGATCGTGAGGATTACCAGAACCGGGCCGATCACGTTCGGCAGCACATGGCGGATCATGATGATCGGCGTCGGCAGGCCCACGAGGCGCGCCGCGGCCACGTAATCCTTGTTCTTCTCCACCATGGTCGAGCCACGGATGGTGCGCGCATATTGCACCCAGAAACTGAGACCAATGGAGATGACCAGCACGGGAATCGCGGTCGTCTCGCGGCTCATGCCCCGAAACATGCCCTGGGCCACGCCATCAATCAGCAACGCGATGAGGATGGCCGGGAAGGTCAACTGCACATCCGCCACGCGCATGATGATCGCATCCACGCGCCCGCCCATATAGCCCGCGAGAAGCCCGAGGGTGATGCCGATGCTCGCCGCCAGCAGCACGCCGAGGCCGCCGACCATCAGGCTCACACGCAGGCCGTAGAGAATGGCCGAATACATGTCGCGGCCCTGGTCATCTGTGCCGATGATAAAGCGCGGATCGCCACCCTGCTGCCAGACCGGTGGGATCGAGGCATCCGAGAGGAAAACCGTCGCCGGGTTGAAGGGGTCGGTCGGCGCAATCCACGGCGCGAAGGCCGCACCGATGAAGCAGAGCAGCACGATGGCCGCAGCAATCATGGTGACCCACGACGAACGGAAGCTCGCATAGATGTCGGAATCCAGAAGCCGCGCGATGAGGCCGCTCTGGCCCCCCGCCACGAGGCCCTTCACCTCTTCAGGGGTCGGACTGGGCATTGTTTCTGTCCCTCAGGTCCGCATCGCAACGCGCAGGCGCGGATCAACAAAACCATAGGCGAGATCAACCAGCAGATTGATCGTCACGAAGAGGAAGCCGATCAGCATCAGGTAGGCTGCCATGATCGGGATATCGACATTCTGCACAGCCTTCAGGAACAGCAAACCCATGCCCGGCCAGTTGAACACCGTCTCGGTGATGATAGCGAAGGCAATGATCGAGCCGAGCTGCAACCCGGCAATGGTGATGACCGGGATCAGCGTGTTCTTCAGCGCATGGCCGAAATGGATGGCGCGGGTGCGCAGGCCGCGCGCCTTGGCGAACTTGATGTAATCGGTGCGCATCACTTCCATCATCTCGGCGCGCACAAGGCGCATGATGAGCGTCATCTGGAAGAGACCAAGCGTAATCGCCGGCAGCACCAGCGCCTTCAGGCCGGATAGCGTGAGGAAGCCGGTAGTCCACCAATTGCCGAACTTCACCACCTCGCCGCGCCCATTGGAGGGCAGCCAGCCGAGTATGACCGCGAAGAGGTAAATCAGCAGGATGCCGATGAGGAAGGTGGGCAACGATACGCCGATCAGGCTCACCGCCTGGAACACGCGGGCCAGCCAGCTGTCGCGCCGCAGCGCGCAATAGACGCCCATCACCACGCCCACGAGGAGCGCGAACAGAGCAGCGGTGAAGGCGAGTTCCAGCGTCGCAGGCGCACGCTCGGCCAGCAATTGCGTCACCGGCAAGCGAAACTGGTAGGAGACGCCGAAATTGAAATGCAGCGCATTCCAGAGAAAGCGCCCGAACTGCACGAGAGTCGGATCATTGAGGCCCAGCGAGGCGCGCAGCCGCTCGACCTCGGCCTGCGGCGTATCCACACCGACCATCTGGTTTACGGGATCACCCACGAACCGGAACATGATGAAGGCGATCAGCGCAACCGACACCATGACGGCGATCGATTGCAGGATGCGCCGGATGACGAACGCCAGCATGCTGAACACCTGAATGAAAAGGGCCGCGCGGTGTTGCGCGGCCCTTCAGCAGAGATTTGTTACTTCTTGTTGGCCCAGTAGAGCAGCACGGAATTGTCTGCGCGCTGGTTCAGTTCCACGTTCTTCGCCACGCCCCAGGCCAGAGCCTGCTGGTGCAGCGGAACATAGGCAAACTCCTTCGTGGTGATCTCGAAGGCCTGCTTGATCATCGCGTTGCGCTTCGCCGTATCGCTTTCGACGAGGATCTTGTCCGTCAGCGCGTCGACTTCCTTGTTGCAGTAGCCGCCGAGGTTGGATTCACCGCGCGGGCTGCCATCGGCGCGGCAGCCATGGATATCGAACAGCACGTTGTGGCTGTCGAAGGTGCCGGGCGTCCAGCCGAGGAGGTAGAAGGAGGTCTTGTAGCCGCCCGACTTCAGCACCTTAGCGAAATACTGCGCCTTGGGCTGGGCGTTGAGGTTCACCTTCACGCCGATGCGCGCGAGCATGCCCACCACGGCCTGGCAGATCTGGCCGTCATTCACGTAGCGGTCGTTCGGGCAATCCATGCCCACCTCGAAGCCGTTGGGATAGCCGGCATCGGCGAGGAGCTTCTTCGCGCGCTCTGGATCGAACTTCGAGGAGAAGCCGGCCTGCGGGAAGAGTTCCGGGGCGATCATCAGCGGCGAAGGCGTGGCAAGCCCGCGCATCACGCGCGCCTTGATCGTTTCCTTGTCGACCGCAAGGTTGAAGGCCTCGCGCACCCGCACATCCTTGAACGGGTTCTTGCCCTTCACGTTGGATTCGAGCAGCTCGTCGCGGATCTGGTCATAACCGAGGAAGATCGTGCGCAGTTCCGGCCCGGCGAGCACCTTCGCCTTGTCGGAGGAGTTCACGCGCGGAATATCCTGGATCGGAACCGGCTCGATCACATCCACTTCGCCCGAGAGTAGCGCGGCCACGCGGGTCGCATCGTTCGGGATGGGCGTGAAGATGATCTCGGTGAGGTTGTGTTCCTTCTTGCCCCACCAGTTCGCATTGGCCTTGAAGACCGTGCGCACGCCCGGCTGGTGGCTTTCGATGCGGAAGGGGCCCGTGCCGTTCGCGTTGAGCGCGATGAAGCTCGGCGTGGTGGCCGCCGCCGGTGTGGGCGCGGCCGAATTGTTCGCTTCCGCCCACTTCTTCGAGACGATGTACCAGGTATCCCACTGCGCGATCAGGATCGGGTTGGGGCTCTCGAGCTCCACGTCGATCGTGTGGCTGTCGATCTTCGTGAACTTGGCACCCTTGGGCACGCGGGTCTGGAAGTTCGAACCCTGCGCGCGCACGCGGTCGGCCGAGAAGATCACGTCGTCAGCGGTGAAATCCTCACCATTGTGGAACTTCACGCCCTTGCGGAGGTGGAACCGCCACTTCTTCGCGCCATCCATGATCTCCCAGCGCTCGGCGAGGCCGGGGCCGATGGCGAGATCCTTGCCGCGCGAGGTCAGGCCCTCATAGACATGCCCGAGATGCGCGTTCGTGGTGGTCTCGTTCAGGGTGTAGGGATCGAGCGACTTCAGGTCGCCCTGGTTCGCATAGCGAAGGGTGACAGCCCCGGCCGGGGAAACCGCCATCTGCAAGGCCAGCGCAGTGCCGGCTGCGAGCAGCCATTTACGGAAAGACATCGTATTCTCCCTGTTCTCGAGCGCTGCCCGTTCTTGTTGCGGCACGCGCTCATCTCAGCTTTCCAAGTCGATCCCGGCGCGCGGCCAAAATCAAGCACAAAGGCAGGTCGAAGGCGGAAATTCGTCAATATGCGGCACGAGCGGTAACCTGACGGACAGCCTGCACTTTTTCCTTGGCGGAGGGGCGTGGCAGGGCTAGCTAGCGCCCATGGCACCTCCCCTCATCCAACTCACCGGTATCGGCATCACCTTTGGCGGAACCGCCCTTCTCGAAAAGGCGGATCTCTCCGTGGAGGCGGGCGAGCGCGTCTGCCTTGTAGGGCGCAATGGCTCCGGCAAATCCACGCTGCTGAAGATTGCGGCCGGCCTGATCGAAGCCGATTCGGGCACGCGATTCGTGCAGCCTGGCGCAACCATCCGCTACCTGCCGCAAGAGCCGGATTTTTCTCAATTCGCCACGATCGAGGAGGCCGTGCTCGCGGGCCTTGGCCCCGGTGACGATCCCTACCCGGCCCAGACCCTGATGGAAGCCCTCGGGCTTGATGGCTCGAAGCCGCCCGTGCCGCTCTCGGGCGGGGAAACGCGCCGCGTCGCGCTGGCGCAAACCCTCGCGCCCGATCCCGATATCCTGATGCTCGACGAGCCCACCAACCATCTCGATCTGCCCAGCATTGAATGGCTGGAAGCCGAACTGAAATCGCGCAAAGGCGCCGTGGTTCTCATCAGCCATGACCGGCGCTTCCTCTCGAACCTCACCCGCGCAACCGTCTGGCTCGATCGCGGCGAAACGCAGCGCCTCAACGAGGGCTTCGCGAGTTTCGAGGCGTGGCGCGACAAGATCCTCGCCGAGGAGGAAGAGGCCCAGCACAAGCTTGGCCGGAAAATCGCAGATGAGGAGCACTGGCTGCGCTATGGCGTCACAGCACGGCGCAAGCGCAATGTGCGCCGCCTCGAAGGCCTGCGCGCGTTAAGGCGCGAGAAGCGCGATTATCGCGGCGCGCAGGGCAAGGCCGAGATCGAAGCGGCGGAGGCGGAGAAATCCGGCACCCTCGTCATCGAGGCGAAGGGCCTCAACAAGGCCTATGGCGAGCGCGTGCTCGTGAAGGATTTCTCCATCCGGGTGCATCGGGGTGATCGCATCGGCCTCGTCGGGGCCAATGGCGCAGGGAAAACAACGCTCGTGAACCTGCTGATCGGCAAGACCGAGGCGGATTCCGGCAGCCTGCGCCTCGGCGCGCGCATCGAACTCGCCTCGCTGGAGCAGAACCGCGACAGTCTCGACCCCAATTCCAGCGTCGCGGATATCCTCACCGGCGGCGGCTCGGATCAGGTGATGGTCGGCGGCAAGCCGCGCCATGTCGTGGGCTACATGAAGGACTTCCTGTTCCGCCCGGAACAGGCGCGCACCCCGTTGCGCGTGCTCTCCGGCGGTGAGCGCGCCCGGCTGATGCTCGCGCGGGCCCTTGCCTTGCCCTCTAACCTGCTGGTGCTGGACGAACCCACCAACGATCTCGACCTTGAAACCATGGATGTGCTGCAGGATCTGCTGGCGGATTATTCCGGCACGGTGATCCTCATCAGCCATGATCGCGATTTCGTGGATCGCGTGGTGGATCGCGTGATCGTGCCAGGCGAGAACGGCCGCTGGGTCACCCATGCCGGCGGCTATTCCGACCTTCCGCCCGATGCCCTGCCCTCGACTCCACACCGTGAAGCGGAAACCCGTGGGAAGGCTACGCCCTCGGCCCCGGAGGCACCCAAGCCTGCGGCCAAGCGCAAGCTGAGCTTTCAGGAGAAACACCAGCTCGAAACTCTGCCCGGCGCGATGGAGAAAATCCGCGGCGTGATCGTGAAGCTGGAAGCAAAACTCGCCGATCCCGCACTTTACACGCGTGATCCCAAGACCTTCGCCGATGCCACCGCCCTGCTTGCCAAGGCGCAGACGGAACTGGCGGGCCTTGAGGATCGCTGGCTGGAGCTGGAAATCCTGCGGGAGGAACTGGGGGCCTAACGTGCCTTCAGCCAGCGGAGCATCCCCTCCGCGGCGGCGTTGCCCGTCGCGAAAGTTGCCTGCAGCAGGTAGCCGCCGGTCGGCGCGTCCCAATCGAGCATCTCACCGGCCACGAAGGTGCCAGGCAAAGCCTTGAGCATGAAATCCTGCGTCAGCGCGTCAAAACGGACGCCACCAGCCGTGGAAATCGCCCGTTCCAGCCCCGCCATGCCGGTGATCGGCACCGGCACGCGCTTGATGCGTCGCGCCAGCCCCTGCGGGCCCTCCTCCGCGAGTTTCTGGCCCTCACGGAAGGCTGCCTCGTGCAACAGGCTGACCTGCACGGCGGAGAGCCCCGCGCCCTTACGCAGGCGGTTTGCGAGGCTGTCGCCCTTACGACCCTCAGCGAGCCGGCCGAGCAACGCGGAAGGCGTGAGATCGGGCCGGAAATCCAGCATCAAAGTCACCGGCCCCTGAGCCAGCGCCTCGCGGATGTGCGCGGACAGTGCATAAATCGCGCCACCCTCAATGCCCTTTTCAGTGACCACCGCTTCGCCGATCACGCCCCGCGAGCCGATCGCGAAATCCGTGCGCTTCAGCGGTTCGCCGGCCCTTTCGCGCATCTTCGCGGACCAATCGCAGAGCACGCCCGCATTGGAAGCGATCAGCGGCGCGACATCCACGCCCTTCGCGGCGAGCAATTTGGCCCAGCCGCCATCCGCACCGAGACGCGGCCAGCTTGCGCCGCCGAGGGTCAGCAGGGTCGCATCCGCCATCACCGAAACCGGGCCGGAGGGCGTGGTGAACAGCAGCGCGCCCGCCTCGTCCCAGCCCTGCCAATCATGCCGCAGCTTCAGCGTCACGCCCTTGGCTTCGAGCCGCGAAAGCCACGCGCGCAGCATGGGCGAGGCCTTCATCGCCTCGGGAAACACGCGACCGCTGGTGCCGATATAGGTGCGCTGACCGAGTTCGGCCGCGAAATCGCGCGTATCATCCGGCGAAAACACGCGAATGGCCTTCTCCAGCGCCTCCGGCAGATCCGGATAGCGAGACAGGAAGCGTTCCAGCGGCTCGGCATGAGTGAGGTTCAGCCCGCCGCGACCGGCCATCAGGAACTTGCGACCGGGCGACGGCATGCGATCGAAAATAGTCACGGCATGGCCTGCGCCGGCAAGCCGATCCGCAGCCAGAAGCCCGGCCGGGCCGGCACCGACAATCGCGATATGGGTCATGCTCAATCCTAGCCGCGCATACCGTAGGGGGCAAAGGCGGTGACGACCTTCTCATAGACGCCACGCTTGAAAGGCACGATCATCCCCGGCAGGTTTTCCAGCCGGTCCCAGCGCCAATCACCGAATTCCGGCCGATGGACGCCACCGCCGGGCGCATGCACGTTTATTTCGGCCTCATCGCCGGTGAAGCGGAAGGCGAACCATTTCTGCGTCTGCCCGCGATAGCGGCCCTTGAGCGCGCGACCCATCACTTCCAGCGGCAATTCATAGCGATACCAGTCCGGTGCCTCGGCGATCAGTTCCACCGAGCGGATGTTGGTTTCCTCGTAGAGTTCACGCAAGGCGGCCTGCAACGGGTCTTCGCCGGGGTCGATACCGCCCTGCGGCATCTGCCAGGCATAGCCGCCCTCGTGGCCTGCACCCATCTTGTCCGTTCGGCGCTTGCCGACAAAGACCAGCCCCGCCGCATTGAACAGCGCGACGCCGACACAGGCGCGATAGGGGAGATTCGTGATGTCGCGAGCCATGGCCACTTTCTTCTTGTTTTTCTTTTTGGCCTTCCCGGGCCCAAAATCAATGTGGGAAAAGAGGGTTGCCATGGCTTCTCTTCCCTTTTTATAGACCCTCAGGGCGCGCGCGCTCCGAGGACGGCACTCAGCGGTGCCACCACGATGTTGCGGCGGGCAAGATCGGCTTCCCAGTTGATCAGCGCTTCGATATTGGCCGAAAGCGCCGGCACGGTGATGATCGCGCGACCCTGCCGCTGGGCAATCGCCTCCGCTTCCTGCAGCAGGGTGGCGATAGGACGCGAATTGCCGGTGGGGTCCATCGCGCGATCCGCCCGGAGAACCGGCAAGTTCGTGCGAGCGCCGACATCGCCAGCGACGCTGCGCGGGGTCGAGCCATCCTCAAGGAAAAGCAGCCCGCGCCGGGACATCTCGTCGAAAACCGGCTGAAGCGCCTGCGGCGTACTCAGCACCTTGCCGCCCATGTAATTCATCAGCCCGACATAGCCGGAAAAGCGCGTCATCAGCCAATGCAACCGCTCGATATTCTCCTTGGTGGCACCGCTGGCGCGCAGGGTATGCGGGCCGGGATCACTATCCGGGAAATCGAAGGGCTCCATGGGAATCTGGAGCAGGATTTCGTGGCCGTCCCGCCGCGCGCGCATGACCTGAGCTTCGAGATCGCGGCCATAAGGCGCGAAAGCAAGGGTGAAATCACCCGACAGGCGGGTGATGGCATCGGTGGTCGTGCGCGCGCTGACGCCCACGCCCGTGAGCACCACGGCGATGCGCGGCTTCGAGGTGGCTGCGAAGGGGCGGGCATAAAGCTGGCGCGGGGCCGCACCATCCGCACCGACTTTCGGCAGCAGGCCCAGCGGAATGCGCTCGGTGATGCGCGGATCGGGCGCAGGAGCGAGCGCCAGGCGGTTCGTTTCGGGCGCAGCGGCATCCGGAACACGGATGACCGAGGCGCCGGGTGCCTGCCCGCCATTCTGGCGCACGACGCGAACACCGCTTTCGGTCTCGACCTGTGCGGCGCTGGATCGGGCACCATCGGGCGCAGGGGCGACCGGCACAGGCTCCTGAACCGGCACGCGCGGCGTGCGGTCAGCCATCGGCACCGCTTCGCCCCGCTCGATCGGCACAACCGCGACGGGCAAGCCCGCGCGACGGCTGGACTGGATGGCGGCATAGGTGAGGAAAACGGCGATTCCCGCGCAGACAATGGCCAGCAGCACCCGGCGCACGGGAAAACCTTTCGGCTTCCCGGCCGCTTTCGGCTTCACGCCGAGCGGTGTTGCGAGGCTTTCGAACGCCATAGGACTCCCGTCGCAGCTCCTGCGCCAAGGGACGCAGGGATGCTTCCAACCTCAAGTGGTAAAGAGCCGTGGTTAACGTGGCTTTAAGGTCGAGGCCTTCTGGCCACAATTTCTGCCCCGAAACGAGAAAAAGGCCCGCTCCCGGGGAGCAGGCCTCATCTCTGGCATAACCGCAGACAATCGCGGATTAATGCATCAGTTCTTCTTTTCAGCCGGTTTGCCGATATTAGCGCGTGCCTCGGGCTTCGCAGGCTTCGGCGACACGGTGACGCCCTCGCCCGGATTCTCGCGGGACACTTCCCCACGCAGGAACTTCGCCGCCCAGATGATCTGGGTGTCCTTGGCGCGATCGGTCGGGACATAGCCGGACGAACCGCCCTGCTCTTCCTCGTTGACCTTGATATGGCCGCGGATGGAGCTTTCACCCTTGATCTCGTAGCGGGCGCGCTCTGCTTCCGGCACATCCTGCTGCACGATGAAATCCGGGTTGATGCCCTTGCCCTGAATGGAGCGGCCCGACGGCGTGTAATAAAGCTGCGTCGTGAGCTTCAGCGCGAAATTGCCGCGCATCTGGAAGATCGACTGCACCGAGCCCTTGCCGAAGGAGCGGGTTCCGACAATCGTCGCGCGCTCCTGATCCTGCAGCGCGCCGGCCACGATCTCCGAAGCAGAGGCCGAGCCACCATTGATGAGCACGACCACCTTCTTGCCGTTGGTGATGTCGCCAGGCTTGGCCAGCGCACGGCTGGTCTGGTCCGTCGTCTTGCCGCGCGTGGAGACGATCTCGCCACCTTCGAGGAAGCTGTCTGCGACAAAGATCGCCTGATCCAGCAGGCCACCCGGATTGTTGCGGAGGTCGAGGATGAAGCCCTTCAGCTTGTCATTCCCGATTTCGCTGGTGAGACGGGCGATTTCCTTCTTCAGGCCCTCATTGGTCTGCTCGTTAAAGGAGCCGATGCGGAGATAGCCGATATCGTCGCCTTCCTTCTGGGCGCGCACGACCGGCGGCCGGATAATGTCACGCACGATGGTCACATCCACCGTGTCGCGCTTGTTGCGCAGCAGCTTCAGCTTCACTTCCGTGCCGCGCGGGCCCTTCATCTTGTCGACGGCCTGGCTGAGGGTGAGCCCCTGCACCTGCTCCTCGTTGATGTGGGTGATGAGGTCATTCGCCTGAATGCCGGCCTTGGCAGCGGGCGATTCATCAAACGGCGTCACGACCTTCACGAGGCCTTCTTCCATCTGCACCTCGATGCCAAGCCCGCCGAACTCGCCGCGGGTCTGCTGCTGCATCTCGAGGTTGGATTTCTGGTCGAGGAAGCTCGAATGCGGATCAAGCGACTGCACCATCCCGTTGATGGCGGCCTCGATCAGCTTCGCCTCGTCGGGCTTGTCCACGTAATCCGAACGGATCTTGTCGAAGACTTCGCCGAACAAAGTCAGGCGGCGATAGGTGTCGGACGCGGCCGCATTCGCCGACATGCTGAGCCGCACTTCGTCGATTGTCACGAGCGCGAGGGCGCCCAGCGCGACACCGGAAAGGAAGAGAGGAATTTTGCGCATCATCCGCGGGCCTTTTCGGCTGATTGGGGTAGCCACCAGGGGGCCGGATCAACCGGCGAACCATCTTTTCGGAACTCAACGTAAAGCGAGGGCCGCGAAGACGCAACGTTCTCGCCCGGTGTTATGGCAGGAGAAAGGCCAAGATTTCCCAGCGGTTCTCCTGCCAGCACAAATTGCCCGATCTCGACCGAAAGGCGACCCAGCCCCGCCATCACAATGTGGTGACCGGCACCGACATTGAGAATGATGAGCTGGCCATAGCCGCGATAGGGCCCGGCGAAATGCACCCAGGCATCGGCGGGGGCGACCACGGTCGCATCGCGGATCGACTGGATGGTGATGCCACGCTCCGTGCCACCCACGCCATCGGGCTGGCCGAACTGGCGAATGATGCTGCCGGAAACCGGCATGGCCACCTGCCCGCGCATTTCCGCGAAGGAGCGGCGCGGCTGCAGGCGGCTGCCCGCCGGCGCATTGGCCTGAAGGCTCGCGACCTGCTCCGCCCCGCGCGCGGGCGGCGGCGCGCGGCGCGCGAATTCCACCGCCTGCGGAGAGCCCACGATCTCGTTTTCACTGCGCGAGATCAGATCTCGTAAGGAACGCGCCTCACGCGAAAGGCTCGCGACCTTTTGCTTTTCGGCCTCAAGCTGCGTGCGGTTGAGGCCGATCTGCTTCTGGCGGCTATCGATCAGCTCGGCGAGACGCGTGCGCTCCGCTGCGATCTGATCGCGATCCCGCGCAAGACGGGCACGGGTATTTGTGGCCTCGCGGCGCAGATCGACAAGGCTCCTGAGGTCTTTCACGAGCGCGAGGGCTTCCTCGCGCAGTTCCGGCACCACGGCGCCCAGCAGGATCGCAGCGCGCATGGACGAGAGCACATCCTCCGGCGCAACCAGCAACGCGGGGGGCGCACGGCGACCGATGCGCTGCATTGCCGCGAGCACCTCCACCGTCACCCGCTCGCGTGCGATGAGCGAAAGCCGCAGCGCACTTTCCTGCGCTGTCAGGGTTTCGAGGCGACCTTCAGCCTCGGCCATGCGATCTTCAGCCGCACGCACCTTGCGCGCGACATCCACCAGCTGGCCGCGCATGGCCTGCGCTTCGTTCGAGAGGTTCTCGATCTCGTATCCCAGCCGCTTCTGCTCGAAGGTGGAACGCTCGATCTCGCGCTCGACACCCTGAAGCTTGTCGGTACCCTGCGTTGGCGCGGGCTTCTCAGGAGCCTGCGCAAACGCCATCGGCAGCACGAGGCCCAGAATGGCGCAAACGGGAACGATGCGATGCCGAATCACGCGCAAAGCCGGCTCCTCTCCCCGCCCCGTTTGCATTATGCCCGGTGATAGGGGTGACCGGCAAGGATGGTCGCCGCGCGGTACAGTTGCTCGGCTACGAGCACCCGCACGATCTGGTGCGGCAGGGTCATCCGCCCGAAGGACAGCGAAAGATCAGCCTCGCGCACGAGATCGGGCGCAAGTCCATCCGCCCCGCCAATGATGAAAGCCGCGCCGGCGCGGTTCTCCGCCCGCCAATCGCCGATGCGGCGCGCGAAAGCCGGGCTTTCGAGGCTTTGGCCGCGCTCATCGAACACAATGCGCGCATAACTCTCGGGAATCGCCGCGCTGATCGCCATGGCCTCCTCGGCCTTGCGATCCTCATCGCGGCGCGCCGCACTCTCGGAAAGTTCCACCACGCGGATGCCATCGAGGCCCAACGGGCGCGCCGTGGGCCGGAAGCGTTCGAGATAGCGGTTCGCGAGTTCGCGCTCGGGCCCGGCCTTCATGCGCCCGATCGCCACGAGATCGATCTTCACGAGCAGTATCGCTCAGCGCGGAGCGGCGCTTTTGCGGGGCGCGGCACGGGTCGCCGGCTTGCGGACCGGGGCACGGCGCGGCTTCGGCTCATCCTCGGCATCGCCAGCGGATTCCGCCACGACCTTGCGCACGCGCTTCGGCTTTTCGGCCTCCGCAGGAGGCTCGCCTTCGAGCGGACGCCCCATGCCCCAGAGCTTCTCCAAATTGTAGAAGCCCCGCACCTCGGGCCGAAAGAGATGCACGATAATATCGCCCGTATCGATGAGCACCCAATCGCAGACCGGCATACCTTCCACCCGCGGCGCCGGCTGGCCCAGCTCCTTCAGCGACGACATGATGCGCTCGGCAATGGCACCGACATGCCGATCCGATCGACCGGACGCGACGATCATCGCATCGGCAATCGAGGTCTTTCCGGCAAGGTCGAGGGTCACGATGTCCTCAGCCTTGGCATCGTCGATCACGAGATGCAGCTTTTCGAGGAGGGCCGCAGGCGCAAGAGGCGCTGCGCGGCGCGCGGTTGCGGGTTTGGACCCGGCTTCGGGCTTCGTGGTCAGGGTTCCGGTCTCCGGTTGCAGCCAGATGCACTGGCCATGTCTCACGGCGATTCCTGCGCCCTGCAGCGCTGAAATTCAAGCCGGAAATGGCTTCGTGCGCATCTTGATCGGCGTTTTGCCGGCTTGTCGGCCGTTACGCGAACATATCGAGCAGGCCGCCACCCTGACTCTGGCGGCTCTCAACATCCTTCAGGATAAGATAGCGCTCGACGAGGCTGCGCACATATTTGCTGTCATTGAGGCGGGAAAAATCGAGCTTGCTCTCGATGAGTTCCTTCAACCGCTCGATTCTCGTGGTTCCCGCCTGGGGCGGCAGGTTGAGCGCCTTGAGGACTACGCCGAACAGGATGCGATCCCCCAGAATATCGTAGCCGGTCTTCGCCTTGCCGATCATCCGCTCGAAATGGAGCGCATCGGCGAGGTCCGGGCTCATCTCGGTCAGGGTATCGACATTGCGGGCGGAGTAGTAGCGCGCGACGATTTCCTGCTGGAAAGCCTCGCTTTTGAGCTTCGTCACGCCCTTGCGGAAGAAGTCGAAGGCGGCGTTGATCTCGCGATAGCCCGGGCTCGTCATGCGCTGGACGAGCGAGCGCGGATCGGTCGCGTCATCCTTCATGATCTGCTTGATGCGCGCGGGAAATTCCATCTGGTCCTCAAGGTTGTAGGCCTTGAGGGCGAAGCGCAGCAAGCGGCTGTCCTTGAGGAAATCGTCGACGGTCTCGACCCGGGCGACGCGGGCCTTGAAATAGGCCACCTCGTTCTGCACGGAAGCGCTCTTGGACACCTTCTGGGTGTTCTGCGCCATGAATTCGGGCGTCAGCCGCTTGTAGAGCGGATACGCCGACAGCACGCTACTCGACACAAACATTCGATCAATCCTTGATCTTGCGACCTCACGAATGCCATGGCGGCTTTAAGTTTCCCTTATCGCGAGCCTGACAATCCGCTGGAACAGCGATTTCAGGCGCTTTTTCCGGCTTTCGCGCGCAACGCCGTGGAGGATTGCGTGGAACGCTTGCCATGCAGAAACAGCCAGCGCGGCGCCTTAAGGCGCGGCAACAGGCGCGCATCGTTTTCATCGATGCGATAGCGCGCGAACCTCCGCGCGGCGGGGCTCGCAGCCGCCTTCAGCGTCGAACCGGGCCGGTCGATGATCGCCATGGGCACGAGGCCGGCGATGTTCTCCCAGTTCTTCCAGCGGTGGAAATCCGCGAGATTATCCGCGCCCATCAGCCAGACGAACCGCACCAGCGGCAGGCGCATGCGCAGGAAGCGAATGGTTTCCTCGGTGTAGCGCGTACCGATCTGCGCCTCGATGCCGGTGACGACCATACGTCTATCAGCCCCGACAAGTTCGCGCACGAGGGCCATGCGCGTTTCCTGCGATGGCAGTTCCGCTTGCGATTTCAGTGGATTGCCGGGTGTAACAATCCACCAGACCTGATCGAGCCCAAGGCGGCGCAAAGCCGTATCCGCCACGAGCCGATGCCCCTCATGCGGCGGGTTGAACGAGCCGCCGAACAGGCCGACCCGCAAGCCGGGTGATGTGGGAGGGAGGGAAACCTGCACCGATTACGGCCTTACAGTCCCCTCGCCTTTCACCACATATTTGAAGCTGGTGAGCTGCTCCACACCCACAGGGCCGCGCGCATGCATGCGCCCCGTGGCAATACCGATTTCCGCGCCGAAACCGAATTCGCCGCCATCCGCGAATTGCGTCGAGGCGTTGTGCAGCACGATCGCCGAATCCACCTCCGCAAGGAAGCGCGCAGCGATGGCATCATCGGCGGTGATGATCGCATCGGTGTGGTGCGAACCATAGGTCTCGACATGGCGGATGGCCTCATCGAGCCCCGTCACCACCTTCACAGCGATGATCTTGTCGAGGAACTCCGTGCTCCAGTCTTCCTCGGAGGCCGGGGTGACGCGCGGATCGACGGCTTGCGTGGCTTCATCACCGCGCACGGCACAGCCCGCATCGAGAAGGGCCGTCACCAGGGGAGCGAGATGGATGGTCGCACAGGCCTGATCGACCAACAGCGTCTCCGCCGCGCCGCAGACACCGGTGCGCCGCAGCTTGGAGTTCAGCAGCACCGTTCGCGCCATGTCGAGATCAGCCTTTTCATGCACATAGACATGATTGTTGCCGTCGAGATGGGCGAAAACCGGCACCCGCGCCTCGGCCTGCACGCGCGCAACGAGGCTTTTCCCGCCGCGCGGCACGATGACATCAATGGCGCCATCGAGCCCCGAAAGCATGAGGCCCACGGCCTCGCGATCCGGCACCGGCACGAGCTGGATCGCGCCATCCGGCACCGCTTTCTCAGCGAGCCCGGCCTGCATCGCTTTCACCAGCTCAATGGCCGAACGCAAAGCACCGGAACCCGTCCGCAAAATCACCGCATTGCCCGCCTTGAGACAGAGCGCGCCGGCATCCGCCGTGACATTCGGGCGGCTCTCGAAAATCACACCGATCACGCCCAGAGGCGTGCGCACACGGCTGATTTTCAGGCCATTGGGTTGCGTCCATTCGGAGGTGACAGCGCCAACGGGATCCGGCAGGGCGGCGATATCCTCGACAGATTTCGCGATGGCCTCGACACGCTCCGACGTGAGGAGCAGGCGATCGATGAAGGCATCATTCTGGCCGCTGCCGCGCGCCTCGTTCACATCCGCTGCATTGGCTTCGAGGATCAGCGGCAGGGCGTTGCGAATGGCAGCCGCGCAGGCCAGCAGCGCCTCGGCCTTGGCTTGCGCGCTCATCAACATCAGCGCGCGCTGCGCCGCGCGGGCCTTGCGGCCCATGGCGAGCAAATCGGCGCGCAACCGCGTCTTGTCCGCATAGGGGATGGTATGGATCGTGGCGCTCATGAGGATGTCCCCTCGCCGCTCATCACGAGATCGTCGCGATGGATGATTTCCTTGCGGCCTGCATAGCCCAGAACCGCCTCGATGTCGCGGGTGGATCGCCCGGCGATCTGCACGGCATCCACCGCATCATAGGCGACAAGCCCGCGCGCGATCTCGCCACCATCGGCCGCACGCACCACGACGCAATCACCGCGATTGAACGAGCCTTCCACGCGCCGAACGCCGGCCGGCAGCAGGCTTTTGCCCGCGCGCATCGCGGTAGCTGCGCCATCATCCACGGTCAGCGTGCCGCGCGGCTCCAACGTGCCGCCGATCCAGCGCTTGCGCGCCGTGACGGGTGTGGAGGGCGAGAGAAACCAGGTGCAGCGGGCACCTTCGCGCACGGCGCGAATGGGGTGAAGCCGCGTGCCATTGGCGATGAGCATGGTCGCGCCGCCCGAGGTCGCGATCTTGCCCGCCTCGATCTTGGTCATCATGCCGCCGCGCGAGAGTTCGGAGGCCGCACCGCCGGCCATCGCCTCGATCTCGGCGGTGATGCGCGGGACGATGGGCACGAATTCCGCATTCGGGTCTTTCGCCGGCGGCGCGGTGAAGAGGCCGTCAATATCCGACAGCAAAATCACGCAATCCGCCGACGCCATGGTGCCCACGCGCGCGGCGAGACGATCATTGTCGCCGTAGCGGATCTCTTGGGTCGCCACCGTATCATTCTCGTTGATCACGGGAATCGCGCGATGCCCCAGCAGCGTGCCGATGGTGGCACGCGCATTGAGGTAGCGGCGGCGCTCCTCGGTATCGCCATAGGTCAGCAGGATCTGTGCGGCGGTGATTCCGTGCCCGGCGAGGCTCTCCGACCAGGCCCGCGCCAGCGCGATCTGCCCCACGGAAGCGGCGGCCTGCGCTTCTTCGAGTTCAAGCGCGCGCTTCCCCAGCTTCAGCACATTGCGACCCATGGCGATGGCACCGGACGACACAACGAGGATATCCGCCCCCGCCGCGTGGAGTTTCGCGATATCATCCACCAGCGCCTTCAGCCACGCCTCCTTAAGGCCGCCCGATTTCTCGACCAGCAGCGAAGAGCCCACCTTGATGACGATGCGGCGGAAATTCTCCAGCCTGGGCTGAAGGTTACGCTTGGGGCTCACGGCTGCCATTCCTTCGCAGGCGTCTTGGCCGTGGTCTCCTTGCGATGCGCCTCGATGATCGCGAGCAGTGCGTTGAGCGCTTCCGGCACGCCCTCACCGGAGACCGCCGAGAGCAGCATGGGCTTCTTGCCACAAGCGCGCTTCAGGCGATCCATCTGCTTCTTGCGCGTCTCGGGATCGAGGGAATCGATCTTTGAAAGCGCCACGATCTCCGGCTTGTCCGCGAGGCCTTCGCCATAGGCCTCGATCTCGTGGCGCACGGTCTTGTAATCCTTGCCGGCATGCTCGCCTGTGCCATCCACGAGATGCAGCAGCACCGAGCAGCGCTCGACATGTCCGAGGAAGCGATCACCGAGGCCGTGGCCCTCATGCGCGCCCTCGATGAGGCCGGGAATGTCCGCCAGCACGAATTCGCGACCCTGCGCGCGCACCACACCGAGGCCGGGATGGAGCGTGGTGAAGGGATAATCCGCAATCTTCGGCTTCGCGGCCGTCGTGGCCGCGAGGAAGGTCGATTTGCCGGCATTGGGCAAGCCGACAAGTCCGGCATCGGCGATGAGCTTCAGCCGCAAAATGACCCAGCGCTCCTCCCCCGCCTGGCCGGGATTGGCGCGATCCGGCGAACGATTGGTGGAGGAGACGAAATGAAGATTGCCGAAACCACCATTGCCGCCCTTGGCGAGGCGAAAGCGCTGGCCGAGATCGGTCATGTCCGCGATCAGTTCCTCGGTCTCGGCATCGAGAATCTCTGTGCCGACCGGAACCTTCAGCACCACATCCGCGCCCTTGCCACCGGCACGGTTGCGACCCATGCCATGCATGCCCACCTTGGCCTTGAAATGCTGCTGGTAGCGGTAATCGATGAGCGTGTTCAGCCCATCGGCGCATTCCACCCACACATCGCCGCCCTTGCCGCCATCGCCGCCATCGGGACCGCCGAATTCGATGAATTTCTCACGGCGAAAAGAGACGCAGCCTGCGCCGCCATCGCCGGAGCGGATATAGATTTTTGCTTGATCAAGGAATTTCATGCCCTTCGGCTAATGGCTTGCGGCCGAAAAGGCAAGGAATCCGGAACTCCCTGAGGTATTTCAGGGCCGGGAGCGCGAAGAGGGAGGACTTCGCGAGGCTCCCGGCCCATCGCTCACGGACGAATGGCGCGGGCGCCAGCCTCCGTGCGAGCGAAATTCACGTTTACGCGCGCCACCGGCAGGTGCCAGCGGCTCACCCAGGCGGTGTTGCGCAAGGTGCCATCGGCTTCGAGCAGCAGGGTATCCGAGAAGCGCACGATGGTCGGCTCGGCCTTGGGCGTGAGGTTAACGTCATAGGCGAAGGAGGCGCGCGGGCCATCAAGCGTGACGAGCGTTTCGCCGATCACATCCTCGCGCGTGCCGAGATAGGTGGTGGGCGAGGTCTTGCGGAAGCGCCAGGTCTTCACATCCTTCTCGCCATCCTCGTATTCGAAGGCCTCGCGGAGCGTCAGAACCTGGCCGTTCCAGCGGCCATCCAGCACCACCTTGAAGCGGCGCGTGGTGCCGTTGATGGCGCCGAACCAGCCATAGGCATAGGTGCGGCCCTTGAAAAACTCCTCGAGCTTGAGATCACGCGCATCGGCCTCGGCCGGCGCGAGGAGCAACGGCAGCAAAGCGGCAGGAAGAAGACGGGAAAAGCGCATCAATCGAACCTCTTTAACAGCCCCCGGACCTGTTACGATCCGGAGGCGCAAAGAGATTAGGCCCATTCACGCACTCTCGCGGAATTCCGGCTTTTCAGTCAGCAGCGGCGCACGCCACCCCTTCAGCGAAGCCCAGGTACCCCGCGTGAGGCGGTAATTATCGGTCGAGACACGATCACCCCAGGCAGGACGCTCGCTCATGCCCGATCCGGCATACTGGAACCCGCAGCGCTCGAGCACCGCCCGCGAGCGATCATTCATCACACGCACGCCGGCAATGATGGCCTTCACATCGGAATAGAGAAAGGCGGCATCCAGCACAGCCTGCGCCGCCTCGGTGGCATAGCCCTTCCCCCAATGCTGCACGCCGAGCCAGTAGCCGAGCGAAACCTCGCCGGTGGAGCGCAGGCGCAGGGAGATCACCCCGATCAGGCGATCCTGGTCCTTCCGCGGTGTGATCGCGAGATAGACCCCCTTGCCTTCGATGTTCTGCGACCGTGCCTCTGAGACGAAGCGGATGGCATCATCCGGTCGATAGGGATGCGGAATCACCGCATGAGGCTCCGCAACGCGACGATCACCGGCCTCGGCGATGAGAAGCGCAACATCCTTTGCCTTCGGCCAGCGCAGGAAGAGCCGCGCGGTCTCAAGCGTGAACACATCATCACGAAACAGATCAGGAAACATGGCAACGAAACCTCCGTCCGGTATCGCCGTTGGCTTGAGGGCCGAAAGCGACAGAAACGTGAAAAAAGAAGGGGGAAGTCTGGTTTCCCGGACTTCCCCGCTTGCGGTTTCGCTTTTGTGAGGGATTTCAGGCTCTTGGCCCTTCTCCCCCGCTCACCCGCCTGTGGTTCTCTTCCGAGAAACCCGGCGGGGAGGTTTGGCTCCTCGCCGGTTTATTCTGCCGCCTTGGCGGCTGCCGGTACGACATTGACGTATTGACGCGGGCCCTTCTGTTTGAAGACGACCTGGCCATCGGCGGTCGCAAACAGGGTATGGTCGGTGCCCATGCCGACATTCGTGCCAGCATGCCAACGCGTGCCGCGCTGGCGAACGATGATGTTGCCTGCGAGCACGGCTTCGTTGCCGAACTTCTTCACGCCGAGGCGCTGCGAGTTGGAGTCACGACCGTTGCGCGACGAACCGCCAGCTTTTTTGTGAGCCATTGTAGTGCTCCTCTATCCCAGTGGGGGCGCGGGAAACCTGTTGCAGGAATCCTTACCCGAGAATTGTCACGAAATCACGCGAAAAAATGTCAGCGCTGCTGACATATCCTCGTGATCAATAATCCTTGCCCGAGGCGAGTTCAGCCTGGTCGGCCTTCGCGCGCGGCGGCTTGCCGGCGAGAAGCTCCTTGGCCTGCTCCACCCACTCCTCGCGGGTCGCGCGGCCACGCAGGGCGAGTTCCTCGTCCCATTTGGCGATATCGGCCTCGCTCCAGGCCGCGATCTGCGACCAGGTGGTGATGCCCGCGCCGCGCAGCTTCTTCTCGATCGTCGGGCCGATGCCGGCGATGAGCGAGAGGTTCGACTGGTCAGCTGCGCCGGCCGAGGCAGCCGCCACGGCACCGGCCGCAGCTGCGGCAACCGCCGCCGGCTTCGCAGCCTTGGCACCCGAAGGCTTCTTGCCGCCGGTGAGGATTTCGGTGATGCGGACAATCGTCAGGTCCTGGCGATGGCCCTTCTTGCGCTTCGAATTCTGGCGGCGGCGCTTCTTGAAGGAGATGACCTTCGGGCCGCGGGCCTGCTCGACCACCTCAGCAGCGACCGTCGCGCCAGCAACCGTCGGCGAACCGATGGTGACGGTCTCGCCGCCCAGCATGAGAACATGGTCGAAAGCCACCACATCGCCAGCCTCGGCTTCGAGGCGCTCGATGGTGATGACGTCGTTGGCGGCAACCTTGTATTGCTTGCCGCCGGTCTTAATGACTGCGAACATAATTCGTTCCTTTTGTCGCACCGCCTTCGTGGCCGAGAGGCCCCGGGCAGTCTTTTTGGGTTTCTGTCTCGCGGCTTTTCGCGGATGTCTCCGCGACCGGATCGTTGTCCAAAACCACAAAACGAAAAGGCGCGGTTCTTCGCCGCGCTTTGCAGAGCTGGTGCTTAAGCCGGATGAGCCGCTGAAAGTCAAGCAGGATCAGCGCTGCCGATGTCGCGTTGCGTGCCATCCCTGAGCGCGGGGACCACCTGATCGCCTGTTCCCCCCCGAAAGTTCCTTCATGTTAAAAAAGTTCCTGCACGCCAACCCTCGCCTTCCCCCTTGCGCTTGCACGCAGGCTTCTGTATCTCGCGCCCCTGACCAACGCATTCGCTTGCGTTCCACGGAGAGGTGGCAGAGTGGTCGATCGCGCCGCACTCGAAATGCGGAGTACGTGCAAGCGTACCGGGGGTTCGAATCCCTC
>JALOTF010000149.1 GCA_025458025.1 Beijerinckiaceae bacterium
CGCGACATCGGATGCGGGGCGTGGTGACAGGCGTGGCTCAAGATGCGGATCATTCACCGGAAAACGCTCGCCGGGCCGCGACAGCGGATAATAGTCGAGCCCCGAGGACTGATCGGCCGGAATCTGGCCCGAAAGTGCCGCGATTTGCTCTGGTGTGAAGAAATCCAACAGCACGCCGCCTCCTGAATTCGAGGCGCCGCCCACCAGCCAGCTTTCTCCCAGCCGGTGGCTGTAGAGACCACGGCTCTGGTCATCGATGCGGTGCTTCGAAAGCAGCTTGATGGCCAGCGTCGTGCCGAGCGAGGTCACGGCGTCACCGATCTCGCTGGCACCGGAAGCGAGAAACGCTGCGATGCTGTCTGTCGTGCCCGCGCGGATCGCGAGATCGGGCGAGAACCCGAAATGGGCGCAAATGTCAGCCGTCGGCTTGCCGATAATCGACCCCACGCGATGCACCTCGGGCAGCAGGGCGGTTCGCACACCGGCCTCCGCCAGCCAGGCTGGCCACAGCATATTTTCAGGGTCAAATCCGGTCTTTAGGGCGTTGTTATCATCGGAATGGCCGGCTTGGCCCATCAATCGCGCCGCGATGAAATCCGCCTGATGGCACAAATGGCGCGCCCGCCCGGCCCCATCATGGCGTTGGAGGCGAAGCATCCGCGCAAGGGCGGAATTGCTGCCAAGCGTGATCGATCCCGGCTCGGCATGGTGGGCAATCCGCGCGGCTTCCGTGTCAAACCCGGCGGAGTGATACATCAAGGCTGGCGTCACCGGCTGGATGGCCTCATCCACCAGCACCATCGAGCCTGAGGTGCCGTCAATCGCGAGGGCGTGGATATCCTGCGGCGACAGGCCGGCGTCTCGTAGGGCCTGCACCAACCGGTCGAGACAGGCTTCCGTCGCGCTCCACCAATCGCCGGCATCGGCCGTGGTGCCTGCGGGAGCAGCGTAGCGGATTTGCGCGGAGGCGCGCTCTGCGCCGGCCTCATCCACCACCGCGCAACGCACGCCGGATGTGCCGAGATCGAGGCCGAGATAGAGCGGCGCGCTCATGCCTCGGCTTTCCGTTTGGCCAAAGCCTGCCGGTATTTCTCGGCATCCCAGTTCAGCAATTCCGCCTCGGCTTCAGCGGAAAGCATGTCGATCTGCCAGTCCGGTGGCACGCGCGAGAGCACATCCGCGAGGCAACGCGCCATGGCCCTCTGGGCTGGTGTGGCGGACAGCGAAGCGACCACGCCCTTCCGCGCAATGATCGCGGCAGGCTGCGAACGCTCGGGGTCGAAAAGCGGCAAGCCGCTTCCCAGAAACACCACATGATCCGGATAGGGCGAGCCACCGAGCGCCAGCGCGCGCAGGCGATCAACCTGCGCCAGAACATTGGCTTCCGGCAGCCATGCAAAGCCCTCGGGCGGATCGATTGCGGGCGCAGTCGGCTGGAAAAGCATCGGCATGGCCAGACGTGCCTCAACCTCGTCAATCAGCGCCTCCACCGAAGCGACATCCGGCCCGGCGCAGATAATCCCGTGATTTTCGAGGAGCCAGATCTGGATAGGCCTCTGATAGGTCTGGGCAATCCGCTGTGTCAGCGGTCGGCCGGGCTTGCGGTAGGGGATCATGTCGAACGGGAGGTCCGCGAGCTTGCGCTGCGCTTCCCGGCGTCCCTCCGGACTGATACCGTGCACGATGGCGGCCACCGAATGAAAATGCGCCACTACAGGCCACTCGATCAGCGCATGAAAGGTCGTCTCGATAGAGGGGCGCAGGCGATTGACCGGATCGGCAACCGCAGCGAGGCAGGTGCCATCGCCCGCGCCATGCGCTTCGGCCCGCGCTTTCGTGAGGTGCACGGGCACGAAGATCGGTTGCGTCTCGGCGTCCGCGAGTTCCGTGCCCGAGGCCTTGATCCAGAGAAGGCTATCGCGCTTCAGCGAGGTGTTGCCGCCCGGACCCTGAACCAGAAGCGGATCTTGCCCGAGCCGGGCCGAGAGACGCAGAAAATCAGCCGGCAAGGCGTCCATGCGGGTCATGCGGAAACATGCTCCATGCGGTAATCGGGCAACGGCGCGTGATGTGCGCGGCAGAGCGCAATGATTGTCGCATCACGATCAGCTGCGCCCGCGAGGTCGGCTGCATGCAATCCGCCTTCGATGAACAACGTCTTCCAGCCTGCATTGGCTGCGCCAGCGATATCATGTTCGATGGAATCGCCGATCATCAGCAGGCGGGACGGATCGGAAATCCCGAGCGTGTTTTGAAGGCTCCGGAAGACCGGCTGGTGAGGCTTGCCATAGAACAGCACCGAGCCGCCGGCCTCGGCATAATCCTCGGCGAGCTTGCCCGGCGAGCGCACGAGCCTGTCGCCCTGTCGGGGGGAAGCCTTGTCAGGGTTCGAGCAGAACATCGGGAGATCGCGGCCGCCAGCAGCGCGGCGAGGGTGGCGTCACCGGCATCCTCATCCGGCAAGCCCATCAGCAGGATGCCATCGGCCTCGGTAATATTGCTCGTGAAGGTGAGTTCAGAAAGCCCTATGGCCCATTTCATCGCATCATCCGGCGCTGCGGTGATCGCGAAAAGCCGGCGGGACCCGGGAAAACGCCCGGCCTCGAAATCACGCCAGAGCGCCTCGCC
>JALOTF010000150.1 GCA_025458025.1 Beijerinckiaceae bacterium
GCATCGTGGAAGAGCATCACCGGCCGCTCGCCGCCTGCGCCGCGATAGGCGCGGAGCATCAGGCGCAGGCGCTTCATCAGGTCATCGGCAGCCGGCAAAGCATAGCTCGCGGCACCCGTGGGGCAGACCGATGCGCAGGAGCCGCAACCGGCGCAGATGCCGGGATCGATCGCCACCGCATCACCATTCGGGCTGATCGCCCCGGTCGGGCAAACCTCAAGGCAGCGCGTGCAGCCCGTGATCTTCGAGCGGGAATGCGCGCAAAGATCCTCGTGGAAATTGATGTATTTCGGCTTGTCGAAGGTGCCGACGAGATCGCGCGCCTTGGCAATAAGCTTTTCCACGCCCACGGGATCACGCGGATCGGCGCGGAGATAGCCGTCGCGCAACTCATCCGCGTGGAAGAGCGGCTGGCCGCCGGTGAGATCGATCAGCACATCGCAACGCGATTGCGCGCCATTGCGCGTCGGGCCGAACACGAGCGCCTGCCGCGAGGCGGGCGAGGCGAGCGCGAAACCATCGAGCGTGAGTTCGAATGTGCCGAGATAGCCCTTGGCCTGCCGGATGATGCCGCAGGCGATGGGGAAATCGCGGCTCCCCGGCGGCACAACGGCGCCGGGCTTCGCGAGCATGACGGTGATGTCCAGGGTATCCGCGAGCCGCGCAGCCACTTCGAGGGCCACCTCGTCACGGCCATAGATGAGCGTCACGCCCTGGCTTTCCATTGTGAAGAAGGGAAGCGCTGGCGCAGGCAATTGGGCGGTGGCGAGAAGCGCCGCCATTTTCGGCCCGGCTGCATTGCCCTCGGTTCCCCAGCCAGCGCGATCGCGGATATCGACGAAGCGCGCCTCGCCGGCAAATCCGGTCTCCTGCAAAGCGGTGCGGAGGGCTGCCTGCTCCTGCTCGCAGGCAATCGTCACGCTGCTTGCGCCCGCAAGCTTGCCGAGCATGTCGCGGTCCGCACCGCAGAGCTGCGAGCAGGCGATGACGCCAGGCTCCTGCCCCGCCGCCTTCAGGCCGCGCGAGATGGTCGCCTCATCGGGTGAAAAGGTGCGCTCACAGGAGCAAAGCGCGAGCATGGCGCCTTTGCGCTGGGTCGTGGATACGTCTGCCATCGTGTCCCTCGGGGGTGGGCGAAGGTTCATAGCCTCCAGCCCTTGTCGTTCGAACGAAAACGTTCAAATAACGCTATGGCCGGAGAAGCAAGGGGGCAAGGCAAGAGAACCCCGCTGGCGCAAGAACAAGGGGGAGGGCGGTTCAACGCCCCGCATCGCATGCTTACGAGTGCTGAAACCACGAAATTTCCGCCGCTGGTGACGCCGTTTCGCCTGCGCGAGATCGAGGATGCCTTTGAAACCGCAAAGGCGCGCGCGGCCGAGGTCGGCGCGGGCTCGCTGTTTTATGTCGGCCGTTTCGCGCTGATTGATTTAGCGCTCGTGCTGGAGCCGGAGGAGCCGTTGCGGCTTGCCCGCAAGATCCTGTTTGCGGGCATGAACGCGCTGGCCGAGACGCTCGCGAATATCGCCCCGCCCGAATTGCCCATCGAGTTCGTCTATCCCGCCTCGCTCCATTTCGATGGCGCGCTCATCGGCGGCGGCCGCATCGCCTGGCCGGAAGGCTGCGGCGAGGATGAGGTGCCGGAATGGCTGGTCTTCGGCGCGATGATCCGCGCGGGCGGCATGCGCGATCTCGGCATCGGGCTTTCGCCGAGCGTCACCACGCTCGATGACGAGGGCTTCGATGCCTGGAACCCCGAGGAATTCGCGGCGAGCTTCGCGCGGCACTTCATGATCGAGGCGGATAGCTGGGCGGAGAAGGGCTTCCGCGCCATCGGCCCGCGCTATCTCGAACGCCTGCCGAAGATGAAGGGCGATGTGAAGCGCGGCATCGACACCAATGGCGATCTCCTCGTGCATCGCAATTCCACCGATGCGCCGGAGCGCCTGCCGCTCCTGAGCCGGATCAACCCGCCGGAATGGTATGACCCGGTTGAGAACGAGCCGCGCGGCTGAGCCATGAAATTGCTGCGCACCATCCGGCTCGATCCGTCCGATGCCTTTGTCTTCACCCGCGCCGCAGAGCCGGGCGAATGGGCCGTGCCCGGCACGTTTCTGTTCTGGGAGCGGCCGGTGGAAACCCTGATTGGCAAAGAGCGCGCGGCCTTCCGCTCGGGCCTGCTGGGCATCACGAGCTTCGGATGGTCCACGCTTGCGACTATCGTGGAGGCGACGGAGGAGGAGCGCGCGGCCGCAGTGGAAGCGCTGGCGCAGCGTCTGCTGACCGATTGCGGCGCGCCTGATCTCGAATCCGCCCTCGCGGCGGCCGAAGCGGAAATCGCGACATCCGCCGAACTCGCGGAGCCCGAACTCGCGGAGCCGGCGGTTGGCACGCTGGTCGCCATCCATCGCAGCCTCGAAGGCGGCGAGATCATGGAGCGTTTCCGCACCCTGCTGCCCGGCACGGATGACCGGCATGGCCGCGTCTTCGAATTCGTGGAAGAGCCGGACGAGATTGAGGAACAGGTCGATCTGCTCGGCCTCATGAAGGAAGGGCAGACGCGATGAGCCAAGGCCATACCCACCACGCCCATCACCAGCATGCCCACGCGCCCAAGGCCATCGAAACCGCCCCGCGGGAGGCCTCGCCCATCCATGACGATTTCTGGGTGGCGAGCGGCCATCACCTCGTCGATCGCGATGCACAGGGCGGGCTCGTGATCACTGATGCCTTCCTCGCGGCCTATCTGGCGCGGCCTGAACTCGTGCCGCCGGAAGAAGCCTGCCCGGTGGAGCGCGGGCTCCATGCGAGCCTGCTCGCCGCGCCGCGCCGCGTGGTGCCCGCGGATGAACTCGCGCTGGTGGCCGATGCCGATGCGCGGGAGAACCTTGGCTATTTCCTCGCCTTCCGCGACCACCTGCTGGCCCATCCCACACTGGAAGCCGCCTATCTCGCGCTGGTGACGAAGGGAAAGCCGCGCCTGCCGGTCATCTTCATGGGGCATCTCGCGCATGTCATCGCCCGCAACGCCTTCGACGAGGTGAGCGATG
>JALOTF010000027.1 GCA_025458025.1 Beijerinckiaceae bacterium
GAACTCACCCGCCTGCTCGTGACCTTGCGCCCGCAGATCGTGCGCGACACGCCGGCTGTAAACCAGCTCGATTTGCCTTCCACCGAGGACAAGGCTGCGCGCCTGCCGAACCATCCCGGTGCGGTGGCATATATCGACGGCGAGACCAAGACCTTCTTCGAGCGCTATGGCGATTACATCTATATCGGCATCATGGCCTTTTCGCTGATGGGCTCGGCGCTGGCGGCCATCTTCTCGGGCCTGTCACGCCGCCAGGACCCCATCCCCTCGGATATCCTGATCTCCGATCTCGTGGTGGAAATCGAACGCGTGCGCGAGGCCGAGCACCTCGCAACCCTCGACACGATTGAGGACGAGGCCGAGATCACCATTGCGCGGCTGCTGCGCGCCTCCACCCGCAAGGGCGGCGATAGCAGCGAGGTCGCTGCGGTTGCGCTGCTTGTTTCCGAGTTCCGCCATACCCTCGGGCGCAGGCGCGAAGCCCTGCACAAGGCGGCTTCAGAAGCGCAGCCAAGGGCTGTCACCATGCTTCCAACTGGAACATCTGGCGTTTGAGGTTGCGGTGCAGCGTGGTTTCGGGTATCGGCTGGCCCGAACCCAAGCCCATGTGTCTGATGGATCCTTCCGGATCTTTCTGGCCGCGCGCAAGTCTCGCGCAGCCCGCGTGTGGTGATTGCTCTTTTCCGGCCACGGCCGAAAGTGGAACATTCCATGTCGCTTCGCAACATCGCCATCATCGCGCACGTCGATCATGGCAAGACCACACTGGTCGACAAGCTGCTCGCCCAGTCCGGCGCCTTCCGCGACAACCAGCGCGTGATCGAGCGCGTGATGGACTCGAACGACCTCGAGAAGGAGCGCGGCATCACCATTCTGGCGAAGTGCACCTCGCTCGTCTGGAAGGACACGCGCATCAACATCGTCGATACGCCTGGCCACGCCGATTTCGGCGGCGAGGTGGAGCGCATCCTGAACATGGTCGATGGCGTGGTGGTGCTGGTGGATGCCGCCGAAGGCCCGATGCCGCAGACCAAGTTCGTGGTCTCGAAGGCGCTGAAGCTTGGCCTGCGCCCCATCGTGGCGATCAACAAGGTCGATCGCCCGGATGCCCGCGCCCAGGAAGTCATCAATGAGTGCTTCGATCTTTTCGTCGCTCTCGATGCCAATGACGAGCAGCTTGACTTCCCGATCCTCTATGGTTCCGGCCGCAACGGATGGATGTCGAAGTCCATCGATGGCAATGCCGATGAAGGCCTCGCTCCGCTGTTCGAAACCATTCTCGCGCATGTGCCCGAGGCCAAGGTGGAAGAAGGGCCCTTCCGCATGATCGGCACGATCCTGGAAGCGAACCCCTTCCTGGGCCGCATCATCACGGGCCGCATCACCTCCGGCAACATCAAGCCGAACCAGCAGGTGAAGGTGCTCGCGCGCGATGGCACCCTGATCGAAACCGGCCGCATCTCGAAGATCCTCGCCTTCCGTGGCATCGAGCGCCAGCCCATCGAAGAGGGCGTTGCAGGCGATATCGTTGCCATTGCCGGCCTTTCCAAGGGCACGGTAGCGGATACCTTCTGCGCGCCGGAAGTGACCGAGGCGATCCCCGCCCAGCCGATCGACCCGCCGACCGTGACGATGAGCTTCATCGTGAACGACAGCCCGCTCGCGGGCACCGAGGGCGACAAGGTGACGAGCCGCGTCATCCGCGACCGCCTTTTCAAGGAGGCCGAGGGCAACGTGGCGCTCCGCATCGAGGAGAGCCAGGACAAGGATTCGTTCTTCGTTTCGGGTCGCGGCGAATTGCAGCTCGCCGTGCTGATCGAAACCATGCGCCGCGAAGGCTTCGAAATCGCCGTCTCGCGTCCGCGCGTGGTCTACGAGAAGGGCCCGAACGGCGAAGTCCTCGAGCCCATCGAAGAAGTCTTCGTCGACGTGGATGAAGAGCATTCCGGCGTCGTCGTGCAGAAGATGTCCGAGCGCAAGGCCGAGATGATTGAGATGAAGCCGTCGGGCGGCAATCGCCTGCGTCTCGTCTTCCACGCGCCTACGCGCGGCCTGATCGGCTACCAGTCGGAGCTTCTCACCGACACGCGCGGCACCGCGATCATGAACCGCATCTTCAAGGCCTACGAGCCCTACAAGGGCGAAATCGCAGGCCGCAACAATGGTGTGCTGATCGCGAACGAGCCGGGCGAGGCCGTGGCCTATGCGCTCTGGAACCTTGAGGATCGCGGCGCGATGGTCATCGAGCCGGGCTGGAAGGTCTATCAGGGCATGATCGTGGGCATCCATACCCGCGACAATGATCTCGAAGTGAACGTGCTCAAGGGCAAGAAGCTTACGAACATCCGCACCACGTCGAAGGACGAGGCTGTGCGCCTCACCCCGCCGATCCGCATGACGCTGGAACGGGCGCTGGCCTGGATTCAGGATGACGAACTGATGGAAGTCACCCCGAAATCCATCCGCCTGCGCAAGAAATTCCTCGATCCCAATGATCGCAAGCGCGCCGAGAAGGCCAAGGAAGCGCTGGCGGGCTAAGCCAGCCATCCACGGTTTTCTGTGTCCGCACCCTGTTGTTTCGGGTGTGGGCGCACCATAAAGGGCTTGGAGAAAACCATGCCCGTTCGCCGCCTTGATCCCGTTCTCATCGACCAGATCGCCGCCGGCGAGGTGATCGAGCGGCCCGCCGCCGCCGTGAAGGAACTCGTCGAAAACGCCATCGATGCCGGCGCGCGCCGCATTGATGTGGTGGTAGAAAAGGGCGGGCGTCGCCTCATTCGCGTCACGGATGACGGCCTCGGCATGGGTCCGGAGGATCTCGCGCTCGCCATCGAACGCCATGCGACCTCGAAGCTGCCGGAAGGTCGTCTCGATACTATCCGTACGCTCGGTTTTCGCGGCGAGGCCCTGCCTTCCATCGGCGCTGTGGCGCGCCTCACGATCACTTCGCGCCCGCGCCCAGCGAGCGGCAAGGAACAAAGCCCGCCTCGATTTCCAGACGAGCCTCGTCCGGAGCGGGGAGGGCAGAGCGAGACAACCGCCCATCGCATTCGTGTCGATGCCGGGCGCGTAGAGCCTGTGCGGCCCTCGGCCATGGCGCCGGGAACACGGGTGGAGGTGGAAGACCTCTTCCACGCCACGCCTGCGCGCCTCAAGTTCCTCAAAGGTGATCGCGCCGAGGCCATGGCTATCAGTCAGGTCATGCGCCGTCTTGCGCTCGCGGCGCCGGATGTCGCTTTCGCGCTGTCGGGTGATCATATTGCCGGCTTTGATCTTCCGGCTGAAACTTCCGATGCTGCTGGCCTCGCGCGGCGTGTGGAGGCTCTGATCGGTGCCGAATTCATGGCGAACGCGACCATGCTGGAAGCTTCACGTGAAGATCTTACGGTTTCCGGGTTTGTCTCTTTGCCGACATATCATCGCGCGACGACCGAGGCGCAATTCCTTTTCGTGAACGGTCGGCCGGTGCGTGACAAGCTGCTGATCGGCGCCTTGCGGGCAGCCTATGCGGATACGATTGTCTCGGGCCGGTACCCCAGCGTCGTGCTTTTCCTGAAGCTCGATCCGGAGCGCGTGGATGTGAATGTGCATCCCGGCAAGCTGGAAGTCCGCTTCCGCGATGGCGAGAGCGTGCGCGGCCTGCTGGTGCGATCCATCCGCGATGCCCTGGCGGCGGAGGGACATCGCGCAGCCAGCCGTCCCTCTGCCGTGCTGGAGCGCTTTCGGGCCAGCGAGCCCGCTCCGGTCACGGCGCTGCCCGGTTTTGGCTATCGCCCGCCGGCTTATGCCCCGATTTCGGCTGCCCGACCTGTTGAAGCGTCTCCGCCCGTCTGGCTGCGCGGCGGCATGGCCGAAGCACAGACTTCATTCGAGGCCCGGTCTGCCGAGCCGGAAACGCTCGCAATCCCACCTCTGGGCTTTGCCCGCGCCCAGATCAACGATACCTATATTCTGGCGGAAAATGCGGATGGTCTCGTGATCATCGACCAGCATGCGGCGCATGAGCGGCTCGTCTATGAACGGCTGAAGCGTGCCCGCGCCGAGGGGCGTATCACCCGCCAGATGCTGCTGATCCCAGCCGTCGTGACACTCGATCCGGCTGCGCGCGATCGCCTTGTGGCAGCTGCCGATCTGCTCGAGCCGCTCGGGCTCGCGATCGAAGGTTTCGGCGGTGATGCCGTGCTCATCCGTGAAGTCCCGGCTGCCCTCGCGCATGTTGATCCGGCAAAACTGGCGCGGGAAACGGCTGACACTCTCGCCGAATGGGGCGGCAGCGAGGGGCTGGAAGCGCGGCTCGATCTCGTGCTGAAAACCTTCGCCTGTCACTATTCCATCCGTTCCGGACGGAAGTTGCGTCTGGAGGAAATGGATGCGCTGCTGCGCGAAATGGAGGCCACGCCAGCCTCCGCGCAATGCAATCACGGACGCCCGACATCGATCCGTTTGAGCGCGTCGGATCTGGAGCGATTGTTTGGTCGGAGCTGAAAGTCAGCCGGCGAAACGACCAAAAATCAATTGCGTCTCGCCAGCCTTGCGACGATCCAGTTCTTCCAGTGGTGGGGGGAGCGTGCAATCGATGTTTGAGCGTTCTTCGAGCACGACGATGGCTCCCGCATTCAGCCAGCCGCCGACGATAGCGGATGTGAGAGCGGCTTCCCCCAGACCTTTGCCATACGGCGGATCGCAGAAGACGAGATCAAACGGCTCGAAGGGCGAAACCGGCCCGAGCTTTGTGGCATCGCGCCGGAGGATGCGGGTCACACCGCCAAGGCCCAGCGATTCAACATTCGCGCGCTGAAGTCCGCGCGCTTCCGCGCCGATATCCACGAGCACGGCATAGCCCGCCCCGCGTGAAATCGCTTCCAATGCATTGGCACCGGTGCCGGCAAACAAATCCAGCACGCGCGCATGCTCAAGTTCCACACCCATGCCATGGGCGAGGATGTTGAACAGGCTCTCACGCATGCGATCAGAGGTCGGGCGGATAGCATCCGAGGACGGGCCTTTCAGGCTCCGCCCTCCCAGTGAACCGCCGACAATACGCATGCCTTAGCCCTCACGGCGCGGCCCGCGACCCGGACCGCTGCGCGGCGGACCTCCCCGGCCTGGACCGGAGCGCCCTGGGCCAGAGCGGCCCGGACCGGAACGCCCGGGACCACCGCGACCCGGGCCAGAGCCCTTGCCGCCGAACCCGCCCGGCTTGCCGCCACCACGAGGTGCATCGCGGCCCCCGCGACCCTCACGCGGCGGGCCGTCGAAGCTGCGCTCGCGCGGCGGTCGGCCACCCTCCTCGCGGGCGCGGAAGGGCCGCTCGCCGCGTGGTTTGTCGCCGAACGGGCGGTCGCCCCGTGGTTTGTCGCGGAAAGGCCGCTCACCCCGGGGCGCATCGCCACCCTCGAAGTGCGGTTTGCGGAACGGGCGGTCGCCCTCGGGACGATCATCCCGTGGAGGGCGCGCACGATAGGGACGATCCCCACCGCCGGCATCATCACGCGGCGGCCGGGGCCGGAACGGACGGTCACCGCCCTCACGCGGGGGACGGCCAGCGCCGCCTTCCCGCGAGCGGAAAGGCTTGTCGCCATAAGGCCGCTCGCCACGCGGAGCTTCATCGCGATTGAAACGGCCACGCGGACGATCACCGCCCGCATCATCCCTCGGCGGGCGTGCGCGCAAGGGCCGATCACCGCTATCCCGGTTGAAACCACCGCGACCCTCATCGCGATCCTCGCGCGGACGGCGGGGGCGCTCTTCCTCGGCCACGCGCACCACGCGCTCCACCTTCACGGCGCGGCCCTTGCGATCCGCCACCTTGTCGCGCTCCACCTTCAGCGTCGGGTCTTCGCCCATCAGCGCGAGATCCCGCTTCTGGGTAGGCTTGCGACGATCAAAGCGGCGCGGCTTTTCCTTTTCCTCGTCCTCGGTCAGCGTGTCGTGGCGAATGCGCGGACCGTCGAAATAGACGCCGGCCTCTTCCGAAAGCTCCGGGCCGAGCTGATCGGCCAGCACGCGCGGGCGCACTTCCGTGGCCTCGCCCTCCTCGAGATCGCCGAGCTGGAACGGTCCGAACGACACACGGATGAGCCGCGACACCTGGCAGCCGAGATGCTCCAGCACGCGCTTGATTTCGCGGTTCTTGCCTTCGCGCAGATCCATGGTCAGCCAGGCATTATCGCCCTGCTCGCGGTCGAGCCGCGCGATGATCGGGCCGTAATGTACCTCATCGAGCACGATGCCTTCGCGCAACGTGTCGAGCTGTGCCTGATTAACCTCGCCGTAAACGCGGACGCGATAGCGCCGCAGCCAGCCGGTATCCGGATGCGCGAGCACGCGGGAAAGGCCGCCATCATTCGTGAGCAGCATGAGGCCTTCGGTGTTGATATCGAGCCGTCCCACCGAGACCACGCGCGGCAGACCGGGCGGGAGGTGGTCGAACACCGTGGGGCGCCCCTCGGGGTCATCCGCCGTCGTCACGAGGCCGCGCGGCTTGTGGTAAAGCCAGAGGCGGGTGGCCTCGCGCTCCGGCAGCGGCTGGCCATCGACCATGATCTGGTCTTTCGAGGTGACATCCAGAGCCGGGCTGTCGATCACCGCGCCATTCACGGCAACGCGTCCGGCGGTGATCCATTCCTCGGCCTCGCGGCGCGAGCAGAGGCCTGCGCGCGCCATCACACGGGCAATGCGCTCGCCGCCCTCGGCAATGCCGGGGGTTCCATCGGTCTTGCGGGCCGAACGATACCCCAGGGCATTCGCCTTGCGGGGCGCGCGCTCCTCGCGTGCCGGAGCCTCGTCGCGGGGGCTACGGGCGGGGCGAGCCTCATCCCGGTCGAAACGCCGGGGACGCTCGCGATCCGGACGCTCACGGGAATCGTCGCGCGGGGCGCGATCCTCGCGGGCGCGGAAAGGTTTGTCGCCGAACGGCTTCCTGTCGCCGAAATCGCGCTTGCCACCAAAATCACGATTGCCGCGCGGGGCGTCACCGCCCTCGAAGCGCGGCTTGCGGAACGGGCGATCGCCTTCGGGACGGTCATCCCGGGGCGGACGTGCGCGATAGGGGCGCTCGCCACCGGCTTCATCGCGCGGCGGGCGCGGACGGAACGGACGATCACCACCCCCGCGCGGCGGACGACCCTCGCCACCTTCGAAGCGCGGCTTGCGGAACGGGCGGTCACCCTCCGGCTTGTCGCCACGCGGGGGGCGCGCACGGAACGGCTTGTCGCCACCCTCGGAACGTTCACCGGGGCCTTTGGAGAAACGGGGTCGGGCGCCATCACGGAGGCCGGAACGTTCGGAACGGAAGCCGCCGTCGCGCGGCTTGCCTCCGCGTTTATTGTCTGTATCGCTCTTTTTCATCGCGTTCTCGTATCAGAAGGCTTGGGCCTTAGCGAGGGCTGCGCTGTGTTTCTTTTCAAAGGGCTGACATGCGGGAACAGGGTGGCTTCAGCGGTTTCGATGCAGCTTTCGCCGAAGCGAAGGCGGCTGAAGCGCGCGGCGAGGTGCCCATCGGCGCGGCGATCCTCCGCGAGGGCCGTGTCATTGCGGCGGCGGGAAATCGCACGCGCGAACGCAATGATCCCACGGCGCATGCGGAGATTCTCGCCATCCGCATGGCCTGCGAGGCGCTGGCCTCCGAGCGCATCGGCGATTGCGATCTCTACGTCACGCTGGAGCCCTGCCCGATGTGCGCGGGCGCGATTTCCTTCGCGCGCATCCGCCGGCTCTATTACGCGGCGAGTGACCCCAAGGGCGGCGGGGTGGAGCATGGCCCGCGCGTGTTTTCACACCCGACCTGCCACCACACGCCGGAGGTCTATTCGGGCATCCGCGAGAGCGAGGCGGCAGTTATGCTGCGCGCGTTCTTCGCCGGAAAGCGTGCTCAGCCCTGAGGCGGAAGCGCGAGCGTTTTCGCGCGCTCCACAGCCCTCACGATGGTCTCGATTTCCTGTGCCATGGGCTCGGCAGCGGCGAGGATTTTCCGGGCCGAGAAGAAATCCAGCGCTGCGAAGGCTTCCACCTTCGCCTTGATGCGATACAGCGGCGCGGGCGGTACATGGTGCTGCGCCTCGATCAGCGCGGATTGCAGGAGGTCGAACGCGCGCGTCACCACCTCCACAGAGCCGGGAATGGCGGTGCTCTCCTCCTTCGGCGCGGCCTTGGAAATATCGATGGCGAGGATGAGATCGACCGGCCCCTGAATGGCCCGGATCGGCAGCGGATCAACCGCGCCGCCATCGATCAGCACATGGCCCTCATGTACCACCGGTCGCACGAGGCCGGGAATGGCCATCGAAGCGGCTACGGCCGGGGCGAGCAGTCCGTCGCGGAACACCACCCGCTCCATACGATGGAGATCGGCTGCGATCACCGACAACGGAATATCCAGATCCTCGAAATGTCGGGGCAGGGCGGTTGGCAGGAAGCGTTCGAGGGTCGAAACGCCATCGACCAACACGGGGTTCGTGAGCCCCTGCCGCCAGAGATCGGAAATGCGCCCCACGCGCGCTTGGAAAAGCCGCGTCATCACTTCAGTGCGATTGCGAAACTCGCGCAAAACATGCTGGCGAAGCGCCGCGCCGGAAAAGCCCGAGGCATAGGCCGCACCGAGAATGGCCCCGATGGACGTGCCTGCAATCTCGACCGGGCGGATGCCAAGGCGGTCGAAGGTTTCGAACGCGATGATATGCGCGAGCCCGCGCGCGCCGCCGCTGCCGAGCACCAGCCCGATGCGCGGCTTTGCATCGCTCATGCGAAGAAGGCCTTCAGCGCCCGCAAGGTTTCCGCGGGGTTCTCCTCGGCCACGAAATGCCCGGCCGCGATGGGCTCGCCCGTGATCTCAGGCGCGAAAGCCTTCCACGCCTCCAGCGGCGAGACGCCCTTGCCAGGAATGCCGTTGTTGCCCCAGAGCGTGAGGGTGGGGCAGCGGATGGTATCGCCGGCCGCGAGGCTCGCGCGATCATGCGCATCGTCGATGGTCGCACCGGCGCGATAATCCTCGCAGGTCGCGTGAATGCGCGAGGGCTCGTTGAAGAAGGCGTGATAGGCGTTGAGGGCACGCCGATCGAAGGACGAGAGATCCCCGCTCGCCGCCCATTTCGCGAGGCAGGAATCCTGCCAGCCAACGGGGTCCTTGCCGATCTCCGTTTCCGGCTCGGGCGCAGGCCCGGCGAGGAACGGCCAATGCGGGTAATTCGTGGCGCCGGCCTTGATCCGATCCCACACAATGCAGGTCGGCACGATATCGAGCAAAGCGAGCTTCTCCACTCGCCCCGGATGATCGAGTGCAAACCGATAAGCCACGCGCCCGCCGCGGTCATGTCCCGCGAGGTTGAACCGCGCAAAGCCAAACTCCTCCGCAATGGCAAGGATATCCTCGCCCATCGCGCGCTTGGAATAGCCACTGCCATTCTCGCTGCCGCGCACGACCGACGACCAGCCATAGCCGCGAAGATCGAACACGATCACGCGGAAAGATTTCGCGAGTTCCGGCGCGATCTTGTGCCACATCGCATGGGTCTGCGGGTAGCCATGCACGAGGATCAGCGGCTCGCCTTTGCCCCCGGCACGCGCAAAAATGTGCCCGTTCGGCGTGCCGATATGATGGCTGGAAAAGCCCGGAAAGAGATCCGCGAGATCGCTCATTGTCTCACCCTTTCAGATGCGCGAGGCCTTTCGCACCGATATCCGAGCGGCAGAAGCCTTCGGGCCAATCGACCTTCGCCACCGCATCATAAGCACTCTGGCGCGCTTCGGGGAGGTCCCTTCCCGTCGCACAGATCGTGAGCACGCGACCGCCGGCGGACACAAGCTGTCCATCCACCAGCTTCGTGCCCGCATGAAATACGGTCGCACCGGGCATCGCGGCGGCGGCTTCCAGCCCGCCAATCGGCGTGCCCGAGGGGTAGGAGCCGGGGTAACCCTTCGTGGCCATCACCACGCCCACCGCGCTTTCCTCCCGGAACCGCGCCGTTACTCCCGCGAGTTGCCCGCGCGACACTGCATTGAGGATCGGAAGCAGATCATCCTCAAGGCGCAGCATCAGCACCTGGCATTCGGGATCGCCGAAGCGGCAATTGAATTCGATGAGCCGCGGGCCCGTCGCCGTGATCATCAGCCCGACGAACAGGATGCCGCGATAGGGCATGCCGCGTTTCACCATCTCGCGGGCCACGGGCCGCACGATTTCATCGAGCGCGCGTTGCTCCATTTCCGCCGTGAAGACCGGCGGCGGCGAATAGACGCCCATACCGCCCGTATTCGGCCCCTTGTCGCCATCGAAAACGCGCTTGTGATCCTGCGCCGCGCCGAAAGGCAGCACCGTTTCACCATCGACGAAGCAGAAATAGCTCGCTTCCTCGCCGATCATGCATTCCTCGATGACGACCCGCGCGGCGGGCTCGCTCGCATAAAGGGTTTCGAGTGCCTCCACCGCCTCGCCGATGCTTTCGGCGACGGTCACGCCCTTGCCGGCCATCAGGCCATCATATTTCACGACGATTGGCGCACCCTGCTCGCGCACATATTGCACTGCCGGCGCAAGGCTGGTGAAGGTCTGGTAGGCCGCCGTGGGCGCCTTCGCGGCGACCGCCACGGATTTCGTGAAATCCTTCGATCCCTCCAATTGCGCCGCCGCCTTCGAGGGCCCGAAGACGCGCATCCCCGCCGCGATGATCGCATCCGCGATGCCCGCCACAAGCGGTGCTTCCGGCCCGACCACCACAAGGTCGATCCTGTTCTCGCGCCCGAAGGCGATGATGCCCGCATGGTCATCAAGCTTCAGCGGCACTAGCGCGCCGAGCCCCGACATGCCCGGATTGCCCGGCGCGATGAACAGCTTCTCGCAAAGTGGGCTTTTCGCAATGGCCCAGGCGAGAGCATGTTCGCGCCCGCCGCTCCCCAGCAACAGAACCCGCATTGTCAAACCCTTTCGCTGTGGCCAATCGCGGGCTGCTGTAGCATCCGCCCCGCGCAATCTCTACACTCTGCAACGCATGACGGATCTTCTCACCAACGCCCCGGAATACTCGGTCTCCGATCTCGCGGGAGCCCTGAAGCGCACCATCGAGGATGCCTTCGGGCAGGTGCGCCTGCGCGGCGAGATTTCCGGCTATCGCGGCCCGCATTCCAGCGGACACGTCTATTTCTCGATCAAGGATCAGAACGCAAAGATCGATGCCGTCATCTGGAAAGGTGTGTTCGGAAAGCTGAAATTCCGGCCCGAGGAGGGGCTGGAGGTGATCGCAACGGGGCGCATCACCACCTTTCCGGGCAAATCCAGCTACCAGATCGTGGTTGATGCCATCGAGCCGGCGGGCGTCGGTGCGCTCATGGCCCTGCTGGAAGAGCGGCGGCGCAAGCTTGCGGCGGAGGGCCTGTTCGAGGCCGGGCGCAAGCAGCTTCTGCCCTATCTGCCGGAAGTGATTGGTATCGTGACATCCCCAACGGGCGCGGTGATTCGCGACATGATTCACCGGCTGACGGACCGCTTCCCGCGCGAGGTCATTCTTTGGCCCGTGCGCGTGCAGGGCGATGGCTCGGCGGAGGAAGTGGCCGCCGCGATCCGCGGTTTCAATGAAATCGAACCCGGTGGCCCAATCCCCCGCCCCGATGTGCTGATCGTCGCGCGCGGCGGCGGTTCGCTGGAGGATCTCTGGAGTTTCAACGAGGAAATCGTGGTGCGCGCCGCCGCGATGAGCGAGATCCCGCTCGTCTCGGCCATCGGCCACGAGACGGATTGGACCTTGCTCGATCAGGTCGCGGATGTGCGTGCGCCCACGCCCACTGCTGCCGCCGAGATGGTGGTGCCCGTGCGGGTCGATCTGCTTCACGCCGTGCGCGACAGGGGATCGCGCCTCGCGGGGCAGGTGCTGCGGTTGCGGGATCGCGCCCGGCGTGATCTCGCGGGCCTGCTGCGTGCCTTGCCCGACGCGCAAAGGCTCATCGAAACGCCGAGGCAGCGGCTCGACCTCGCAATCCTCAAGCGTGACCGGGCGCGCGAGGCGATGTTCGGCAAGCGCCAGCTTGCGCTCTCCATGCTTGCGCGGCGCCTCTCCGCGCAGAAGCCCGAGGCGCGCCTGGCCCGCCAGCGTGAGCGGCTCGATGGCCTGAAACGTCGCCTGCCTGAGGTGCTCGCGCGGCAGCAGCAGCGGATGAACGAGCGGCGCGTGCAATTGTCGGAACGTCTCGTCCGTGCCTTCGCCAATCGTCTCGGGCAATCGCGGAAGGAGGCGGTGCAGGGCAAGGCGCGGCTGGAAACGCTGGCCCTGCGCCTCAGGCGCGCGCCCGAACTCGCCTTGCGCCCCAAGCGCGAGAAGCTTGCGAAAGCGGGCCAGCTTCTCGGTGCCCTCGGCTATCACAACGTGCTCACACGCGGCTTTGCGGTGGTGTTCGATGAGGCCGGCAAGGCCGTGCCGAACCGGGCGCGCGCAGCCAGTGCCAGCCGTCTCACGCTGGAATTCGCGGATGGTCGCATCGATGCGCTGCCCGCTGAAGGTGAAGCGCCCAGGCCCGCGCTGCGCGCCCCCAAACCCGCCAAGCCCGGCAGCAGCGGGCAGGGCAGCCTGTTCTGATGCTGCTCTCGCTGCATCATGACTTGAAAAACCGGCGCAAATCTCGCTACGAACAGGCTCATCAGGAGCCCACCATGCTGCGACCCCCGGCGCTCGGCACCGAAGCCGTGCTTGAATATTCGAACAGTGACTACCGGATCATTCGGCAGGGCACGTTCGTGCGCTGCGGCGTGACAGGCAACCCGATCCAGCTCGATGACCTGCGCTACTGGAGCGCCGAGCGGCAGGAGGCCTATTCCAGCCCCGAAGCCGTGCTGACGCGTTTGCGCGAGGAATCCACCGCGCGATAGATCGCGGCCAGCAATTCATCCGCCAAGGCGACCGATACGGGCAGCACTGTCGCGGCCTGTTTCAGCGCCTCGCGCGCCGGGCCGACGGAAAGACGCATCGCATCCTTCTCCGTGGTGACGAGCATCGCCCCAAGGCTCTTCGCTTCAGCGAGCAAGGCCTCGGCCTCGCTCTCCGTGAAGGCATGGTGATCGGCGAAAGCGCGCAGAGCCAAGATCTCCGCGCCGATCTCCCTCAGCGTTTCCGCGAACTTCTCGGGCCGGCCAATGCCACAGAAGGCGAGGACGCGCTGGCCACGCAGTTTTTCGGCGAGGCTTGTATCCGGCGCGATTGCGCTCATGAATATGGGCTTGCCCCGCAATTCCGCCGCGACGCCCTGCCGATCCGCACCGATCAGCAGGATCGCATCCGTCCGCGCGAGCATGGGTGCAACCGGCGCGCGCAAGGGGCCGGCTGGAAGGCAGAAGCCATTGCCGAAGCCCGCCCCGCCATCGACCACTGCAAGCGTGAAATCCTTGAAAAGATGCGGGTTGTGGAGCGCATCATCCAGCACCAGCACGGTGGCGCCTTGCTGGATTGCGAGGCGAGCGCCCGCACGCCGATCCCGGCTGACGATCACCGGGCAGGTGCCCGCGAGCATCAGCGGCTCATCGCCCACCATCGCCGCGGTATCATGTGACGCTTCCACGCGATGCGGTCCCGCGACGCTGCCGCCATAGCCGCGCGAGAGGATGAACGGCGTCTCGCCGCGCGCGGCCAAAGCCTGCACCAGCGCGCGCGCCACGGGCGTTTTCCCTGCACCGCCCGCTGTGAAATTCCCGATGGCGATGACCGGAACCGCGACCCGTTCGCCCGGTTTCGCAAGCCTTGCCAGCGTGATGCGCCCGTAGAGCCAGCCGAAAGGCGCGAGGAGCCGTGCGAGCAACCCGCCTCTCCCCGCCTGCCAGAAGGCCGGGGCGCGCATCAGGGTTTCTCCAGCCAGGGGCGAAGGGCTTCGAGCGTGCGTTTCAGCGCGCCTTCATGCCGGGAAATCGCCAAACGCGCGCGGCTCGCGAGTTGCGCGCGTGCCTCGGAATCCGTGAGAAGCGCCAGTACATGGCGCTGGAGCTTCTTGGCATCCGGCGCGATCACCACGCCGCGCGCTGCCGTGAGATCGGCATAGATATCGCGGAAGTTCGCGACATGCGGTCCGGAAATCACCGGACAATCGAGCTTGATGGGCTCGATGGGGTTGTGCCCACCATGCTCCACCAGCGAGCCGCCCATCAGGGTCAGGGTTGAGAGCGAGAAGAACAGCCCGAGTTCGCCGAGGGTATCCGCGAGGTAGAAAGGCTGGTCGTCTCGCGGTGCTGCGCCGAGGCTGCGGCGCGCATGGGCCATGCCTTCGCGGTCGAGCAGCGCTGCAATCGCCTCGCCCCTTTGCGGGTGGCGCGGCACGAGGATTGTGAGGAGATCGGGCAGGGTGCTCGCGAGGCCCTTCGCGAGCGCGATCACCTGCTCCTCCTCGCCGGGATGTGTGGAGGCGGCAAGCAGAACGGGTCGCGTGCCGATGGCAGCGCCAAGCGCGGCGCGGGCGGCCTCATCCACCGGCAGCGGCGGCACGTCGAATTTCAGATTCCCCGGCGAGGAGGCCGGGGCACCGATCGCGCGGAAACGCTGGGCATCGGCGTCGGATTGCGCCGTGAGAAACGCCAGCGGCGCCAGCAATGGCCGCGACAGCGAGGGCAGGCGCGACCAGCGGCGGAAGGAGCGATCCGACATTCGCCCGTTGATGATTCCCACGGGAATCTCGCGCTGATGCGCCTCCAGCAGCAGGTTGGGCCAGATCTCGCTCTCGCAGAATAGCGCAAGATCGGGCTGCCAATGGTCGAAAAAGCGCCGCACCGGGCCGGGCAGATCCACCGGCACGAATTGATGGATCGCGCCTTCCGGCAGGCGCTGCGCCGCAAGGTTCGCGGAGGTCACCGTGCCGGTAGTCAGCAGCACCGTGCCGTGTTCGGCCAGCGCCGGCACCAGCGGCAGGATTGACATGGTTTCACCGACGCTCGCTGCATGAAGCCAGATGAGCCGGCCTGCGGGGCGAGGCAGGCTGGCATGCCCGAAGCGCTCGCCGATGCGCGCCGGGTCTTCCTTGCCGCGCTTCAGCCGGTTGCGGAACAGCAGGGGCAGGGCTGGCGCCAGCGCATGCGAGGTGAGCCGGTAGAGGGCGAGGGGCAGAGTGCGCCCGCTCATGCGCTGGCCTCCGAGGTCTTGCCGGCGCGCGCCTCGGCCACGCTGGTGCGGTTGGCACCCGGATCGGCCGAGCCGAGCGCGGCATAGGCCTGTGCATAGGCGGCATCCATCGCGATTTCGACGGCGCGACGGCAGGCCTCGCGCTGGGCGGCATCGGCGTCTTTCGGCACGAAAATAGGCTCGCCGATGAACAAAGCCGTGCGCCCGAAAGGCAGGCCGATGCTCGCGGCATCCCATGAATCAAGATCCCAGCGGCGCGAACACACGGTTGCAACCGGCAGGATCGGCCGACCGGACAAGGCTGCGAGCGCAATGATGCCCTCGCCGGCCACGCGGCTGATCTTCGGCACATCAGCGGTCATCGAGACATGATCGCCCGCCTCCAGCAGTGCGAGCAACTGGCGCAAAGCCTGAATGCCACCGCGTTTGCGCACCTGATCCGAGCGCTGCGCGCCCGAGCCGCGCACCACGCGCATGCCGAGTTTCTCGGCGGCAATCGCGTTAATCGCGCCATCGCCATGGCGGGAGATCATCACATGGATACGATCCTGCGGGCGCAGGCCGAAGGTCTGCATGAAATGCTGGCCATGCCACATGGTGATGATGACCGGGCCGTCTTCCAGCCGTCGATAGCCATCGGCGGGGATCACCGTCATCGGGCTGGTGCGCTGCACGAAGCGCAGGTAGCCGGCCAGCAGGGAGCCGAGGAATTGCTGGACGGGTGCGCTGCGCCCCAGAGCTTTCAGCATGGGATCTCAGCCTTCAGCCGGGAGGAGGCGCAGCAGCCTCATCGCCTCACGCATCGGGATCGAGCAGGCGATGCAGATGCACCACGAAATAGCGCATCTGCGCGTTATCGACCGTGGCCTGCGCCTTGGCCTTCCAGGCGGCATGCGCGGTCTTGTAGTTCGGATAGACGCCGACGATATCGAGCTTCGAGAGGTCCTTGAAAGTCGTGCTGTCGATCTCGGTCAGCTCGCCGCCGAACACGAGATGGAGCAATTGAGGTTCGGCATTCGGCGCAGTCATCTTGGCATCTCCCGGTTCGGCGGGCCGGAAAAGCCGAGGCCCCGGCCATCACATGATCAGCCGCGTTTCGCCGCTGAAAGGCTGCCCGTCAAGAGCGAAGGCATAAGCTGGTCCAACAGGCCGAGGCTGCCGGCGAGCAAGGCGGGGTGTTCCTCGCCGGTCAGCGCATAACGCGGGGAGCGGCCATCGGGCCATAGCAGGGCGCCGCCAGCCTCCCGCAGGATGCAATGGGCGGCGACGATATCCCAGTCATGCGCGCCGGGCCGTGCCAGCGCGAGATCAAGATCGCCCGCGAGCGGCCGCACGAGCCGATGCGCAAGGGCCGCGATATTCGGCATGCTCTCGAATGCGATGCCGGCTTCCCGCGTCACGATTTCGAACACGCTGCGCGGGCCCGCGGTACGCACGGGCAGCGTCGGTTCTGCGGCAAGCGTCACCGGCTGGCCCTGAAAGCGCGCTCCGCCGCCGCGATGTGCCGTGAACATCTCGCCGCGAGCGGGCACATGCAGCAGGCCCAGCAGCGGCTCGCCGGCATGGAGCACGCCGAGCGCGATGCACCAATCATCCCGCCCTTCCATGAAGGCGCGTGTGCCGTCGATGGGGTCGATGACGATCGTGAGGCCATCCGCCGCGCCGCGCCAGCTCTCGGGCCGCTCCTCCGAATGGTAGTGCAGCGGACCGAAACCCGCTGAGGCGAGCCGGGCCACTTCCGCACTGATCATCGCATCCACGGCGTGGTCGGCGCTCGTGACGGGCGAGGAGCCCTTCCATTCGATGCGCGCGATCGTACGCTCGCCGGAGCGCCAATCCGCCAGCGCGCGTTCGCCCGCCTCGCGCACGAGCTTTTCGAGCCGGTTTGCGAGATCTGCGAGATCGACGGAGAGAGGCAGCGCGCTCATCGCCAAGCGAGCACGAGGATGCCGATGGCACCGACGACGAGCGCGGCGGTGGTGAGCACCATGCCGGCGACCCGGCCAAAACTTTTGCCTGCACTCTGGCCGAGCCCGATTGCATGGAGAACACGGCCGGTCACGGCGGTGAGGCCCACGGCATGCACCAGCCATTCGCGGGCACCGAGCACCGGCAGCAGCGCCAGCACCACGAAGATCATCGGGGCCTGTTCGCAGAAATTGCCATGCACGCGAATGCGGCGCGCCAGCTCCTTGTTGCCGCCATCGCCGATGCCGACCATCGCGGAACGCCGCACGAAAATCACGCGGAAGGTGAGCACCACGCCCAGCAGAACGAGCACCGCGACATAACTCGCGGCGAAGGAGAGGGCATTGGCATCCATGGCGGCGAGCGTTCCGGGCATGACGTAACCTTCAGCAAAGGGATGAGGGCATTACCCCTGCCTAACGTGCTTTTCGGCATTTGTCGCGGGGCCCCTGCGATGGAAATGCCGCCTCGCAGGGCGGGACGTCTCGCAGGCTCGTGATGCCCAGGCTGGCGAAAGCACTTGGCTTTTCCGCCTGCAAGGGTGCATGAGGGGGGGCAATGTCCGAGCCGCAATCCGTTCTTCTTCTCTCCCTTGTCTTTCTCGGCGCGGCGGTGATCGCCGTGCCTGTCTTCCGCTTCGCCGGGCTTTCGGCGGTGCTCGGCTATTTTGCGGCGGGTGTCGCGATTGGCCCCTCGGGTTTCGGCCTTTTCACCGATGCGACAGCCTTGCGCACCTTCGCCGAACTCGGTGTGGTGATGTTCCTGTTCGTGATCGGCCTTGAACTGAAACCGTCGAAATTGCTCTCGATGCGGCGGGATATCCTGTTCTACGGCATCGCGCAGATGGTGTTCTCCGGCGTGCTGATTGCGCCGGTGCTCTGGTTTTTTGGCTTCAAGGGTGCGGCCCTTTTCGCGGTGGCCTTCGCTTTTGCGCTGTCGGCGACCGCGATCGCGCTGCAGATCATCGAGGAGCGTGGCGCGATGGGCTCGGCCTATGGCCAGAAAAGCTTCGCGGTGCTGCTGTTCCAGGATATCGCGGTGGTGCCTTTCGTGGCGATCCTGCCGCTTTTCGCGCTCACCCAATCCAAGGCGAGTTCCGGCAGCTTCTGGAGCCATCTTGACGAGATTGGCATTGCCGTTGCCGCGGTTCTGGCGCTGGTTCTGGCGGGCAAGTTCCTGCTCAATCCGTTCTTTCGCCTGCTCGCGAAAGCGGATGCCCGCGAGATCATGACTGCCGCTGCCCTGCTGCTGGTGCTCGGTTCGGCAGAGTTGATGCACAAGGCGGGGCTTTCGGCTGCTCTCGGTGCCTTCATCGCTGGGCTGATGCTGGCCGAGAGCCATTTTCGACACCAGCTGGAAGCCGATATCGAGCCATTCCGGGGCTTGCTGCTGGGCCTTTTCTTCATGAGCGTGGGCATGGGCCTTGATGCCGCGATCATCCGCGCAAACCTGCCGGTCATCCTCGGTGGCGCGATCGGGCTGATGGTACTGAAGATCGGCCTCGTCTTCGCGCTGCTCCGCGCGGGCAAGCTCGGCTTTTCGGATTCGGTGCGCGGCGCAGTGTTGCTCTCGCCGGTGGGGGAATTTGCCTTTGTCATCCTGCCGCTGGCGGCGAGCATCGGGCTTCTCGCTGGGAAGACCGCAACCATCCTCTCGGCCATTGCCGCGCTCACCATGTTTTTCGGCCCCGTGCTCGCGAAATTTGCCGAGCCTGCATTGGCCTGGCGCAAGAAGCGCCGGGGCGGCGAACCGACAATGGAAGAGAATTATGATGATGCCGATGGCGAAGTGCTCGTCATCGGCTTCGGTCGCTTCGGGCAGGTGGTGAACCAGATGTTTCTGGCGGCAGAGCGGAACGTGACCGTGATTGATCGCAACATCGACCAGATCAAGACTGCCGCGCGCTTCGGCTTCAAGGTCTATTATGGCGATGGTCGCCGCCTCGATGTGCTGCGCGCGGCGGGTGCCGAGCGTGCGAGCGTGATCGCGGTCTGCGTGGATGATCGCGAGGCGGCCTCGGCCATCGCCGAGATGGCGCGGCGCACTTTTCCATCCGCGAAGCTCATCGCCCGCGCCTATGATCGCACCCATGCGCTCGACCTGATGGAGCGCGGCGTGCGCGCGCCGTTCCGCGAGACCTTCGATACCGCACTCGCCTTCGGCCGAGAGGCGCTCGTGGCTTTGGGCATTCCGGACGATGAGGCGGACGAGTTGCGCGATGATGTGCGCCGGCGCGACATCCAGCGGCTCAATCGCCAGCGCGATGAAGGCCTCTTTGCGGGCATGGATCTTCTCCACGGCGTGAAGGTGACGCCCGAACCGCTCATCGCGCCCCGTCGCGAGGGCAAGGACATCACCAAGAAAGCGCAGGACGAGTTCCGCGAACAGCAGGCGCGTGAAGGCGTCACCGGAGAATCGTCTTGAGCGCACCCGCTTCGCCTGATCTCGCGCCCTTCACGCGTGGTTCGACCCTTCGCCATGTGCTGACCATGACCGGCACGGGCGCCATCGGTTTGATGGCAATCTTCCTCGTCGATTTCCTGTCGCTCTTCTATGTGTCGCTCTTGCGTAACGACCAGCTCACAGCCGGCGTTGGCTATGCGACTACCATCATGTTCGTGGCGATTTCCGTGAATATCGGGTCGATGATCGCGGGCTCCGCCATGGTGGCGCGGCGGCGCGGCGCGCGGGATGAGGAAGGCGCACGCCGCATCGCCTCGACCTCGCTGGCGCTGGCGACCCTCGTGGGTGTGGTGGTCAGCGGCGGGCTTCTCGCGGCCATGCCGTGGATGCTTCCGAAGCTCGGCGCCACCGGCGTTCCGCTGGAAGTGGCCGAGCGCTTCCTCTGGATCACGCTGCCGGCTAATGCGCTAATGGCCATCGGCATGGCGCTTTCGGGCTATCTCCGGGCTGTGGGCGATCCGCGCCGGGCGATGAATGTCACCTTGTTCGGCGGCATCGTTACGGCCGTGGCCGATCCGTTCTTCATCTTCACCCTCAATCTCGGCACGGATGGCGCGGCCCTGGCCACCGTGGTGTCGCGCCTCGTCTTCATGGCCGTGGGCCTTTACGGCATCGTGAAGGTGCATCGCCTGCTGCGCTGGCCGAGCCTCGCGGAGATCCGCGCCGATGCGAAACCGTTCTTCGATATCGCCCTGCCGGCGATCATGACGAATGTCGCGACGCCCATCGCCTCGCTGTTCGTCTATCGTATTCTTGCCCCCTTCGGAGCCGAGGCGATTGCCGCGAACACCATCATCGACCGGCTCACGCCATTGGCCTTCGGTGTGCTCTTCGCGCTTTCCGGGGCGGTGGGGCCGATTTTGGCGCAGAATCTCGGCGCGCGGGAATATGGCCGCCTGCGGCAGGCCTTGCGGGATGCGCTGCTTTTCGCGCTCGCCTATTGCCTCATCGCCTGGGCGATCCTGTACCTGTCGCGGAACGCGATTGCCGGAATGTTCGGTGTCACCGGGCATACGGCGGAATATGTCGCGTTTTTCTGCGCGATTTCCGGGCTCGCGTGGCTTTTCAACGGCTTCCTGTTCGTAGCCAATGCTGCCTTCAACAATCTCGGTTTCCCGCTCTATTCCACCGCCTTCAACTGGGGCCGTGCGACCATCGGCACGCTGCCCGTGGCCTGGCTCGGCGCTCATTTTGGTGGCGTGGAAGGCGCTATGTTCGGCGTCGCGTTAGGCTCCATCGCTTTCGGAACGGCGGGGCTCGTCACGGCCTTCCGCGCCATTGCCCGGATCGAGGCGCGGGGCCGCGCGCCGGATGAGCGCTGAGCCGCATTGCGCAGCGCCGAGCATGGGCCTAACCTGCCTCCAGCATTTGCCGGGGGAACAAGTCCATGCTGAACCTTTTCGAGATCATGCAGAACGCGCAGGGCGGCAACGCCTACCAGAACCTCGCGAACCAGTTCGGCATCGGGCCGGATCAGGCGCAGAGGGCGGTTGAATCGCTTCTGCCCGCCTTTTCCATGGGCCTTCAGCAGCAGACCCAGACCATGGAAGGCTGGCAGAACGTGCTCGCCTCGCTGGGGCAGGCACAAACCAGCGCGCAATTCTTCGATTCCGATGGCGACGGCATCCCCGATCACCTTGAGAATGAGGGCCAGAACGCGCTCGGCGCGATGTTCGGCAATCCCGAGACGACGCAGGCCGTGGCGCAGCAGGCCGCGCAATTCGCGGGCCTGCCCGCGCAGATGATGCAGCAGATGCTGCCGGTCATCGCCTCCATGGTGATGGGCGGGCTCTTCAAGGGCGCGATGAATGGCGGGCTCGGCGGGCTTCTCGGCCAGATCATGCAGGGTGGCGGCACCGGTGGCATGGGTGGAATGGCGGGGGGAATGGGGGGCCTCGGTTCCATTCTCGGCAGCATGTTCGGCCAGCAGGCAGCAACGCCGCAGCAGCAGGCCGGCAACATGATGGAGCAGATCATCGGCGGCTTCTTCGGCGGGCGCGCGCCGCAACCGCAGCCCGACCCGCAAGATCCCGTGGCCGCGGGCCTCGACATGCTCAAGGGCATGTTCCAGACCGGGCAGGAGGTGCACACCACGCAGATGGATGCGCTCTCGCAGATTTTCCAGCAGGTCACGCGCCGTTGACGAAAAAGGCGCGGGGAAACCCCTGCGCCTTTTGCTTGGACCCTCAGAAAAGAAGCGCCAGGCTAGGGAGAAGCCTGGCGCATCCGGATGGTTGCTTTACGCCGAGAGGGCAGGCCGGCCCGAGGGGTAGGAGGCCGGCTGGGCTTTGCCCTGGCTCACGAGCGTCTGGCGGCTCTCTCGGAGATATTCCTCAAGGCTCGCCCGGGGGGAGCGCCCGGACATCTGAGCGAGGTGTTCCGAGGGGTCCCGGTGGAGGGGAAGGGAGAGCGCCCCCACCAGGTCAGACGGCGTGAGGCCGATATCCTTCAGTGCATGGCGGTCCCAATGGGACAGTTCATGCAGCTGGCGACGATTCTGGATCACCCCGACGAACTTGCGGATACGTTTCGCAGCCGAAAGGCCAAGCGGAACAAGAAAACCGGTCAAGAGCGACATGGTGAACCTCCAGGGGTCCGGAAAACCGCCGGATCGAATCGCCGCGCGTTGCGGCAACACTCTTGACCTACCAAAACCCTCACTATAAGGAAAACGAATGTTTCTGATCTAATCATCAGAATGAGTGATGGGCGGGAGCGGATGGCCTGGCAGGGCCGGAAAACAGGGCTCTGGCGGGCCGATTTGGGGGAAAATGCATGCTTCCGGTTCTGGATAACGATCACCTGCGCACACTTGTCGCGATTGCCGAAACCGGCTCCTTCACGCGCGCGGCGGATATCGTCCACAAGACGCAGAGTGCGGTTTCCATGCAAATCCGCAAGCTGGAGGAGCGTCTGGGACGCGAGATCTTCGGGAAGGAAGGCCGCGCGGCGAAACTCACGCCCGATGGCGAGAAACTGCTCGATTACGCCTACCGTATGCTGCGCCTCAATGATGAGGTCATCAGTGCCTTTCGCGGCGAGAAGCTCACGGGCAGCGTGAAACTCGGCGTGCCCGACGATTATGCCGAGCGCTATCTGCCGGAAATCATGGCGCGCTTCACCGCGTCCAATCCCGGCATCGAGGTGGCGGTGATCTGCGAGCCGACCCCCGGCCTCGTCGAGAACATGCAGGCCTGCGAGATCGACCTCGCGATCATCACCCATTCCAAGCAGCGCGATATCGGCGAGATCATCCGCGAGGAAAAGCTGCTCTGGGTCTCCTCGCAGCGCCATTGCGTGCATGAGGCGCGGCCCCTGCCGCTTGCGCTCGGGCGCGACACCTGCAACTGGCGCCGGGCCGCCGTGGCGCGTCTCGAGGCGCGTGGCGTTCCGCATCGTGTGCTCTATACGAGCTGGAACTCTTCGGCTGTGGGCGCGGCGGTGCTCGCGGGCCTCGCGGTGGGCGTGCTGCCGGAAAGCGCGATCCGCCCGGGCATGCGCGTTCTGACCGAACAGGAAGGCTTCGATCCACTCCCCACCGTGAAGATTGCGCTTCTGCGCAATGCCAAGCGGCATGACCATGTGATCGACGCACTGGCCGATCACATCATCCAGAGCCTCGATAACCTCTCGCTGGAGCGCAACGGTGTCACGCGCCTTCAGGCGGCAGAATAATCAGTAGGCGAGCGCCTCGAAGACCGGCTCCACGGAGCCGTGCCATTCCTTGCGGTAGCGGCGGAGCAGTTGCTCCGCCTGCGTTTCGCCCGCAGCCACAAGGGCTTCCAGTGGCTCTAGAAAGATCGTCTCGTTGCGGCCACGGCTGTCGAGCCGGTTGCGGCGCGCGAGGCCCTGCCGCGAGAGCGCCAGCAATTCGCGCGCGAGATCGAGCACTGAACGGCCACGGATATCCGCCTTGAAGCCCTGTTCCGGCACGGCATCGCGCAGGGCCTGCCGCTCCTCGGCGGTCCATGCCTTCGCGAGGTCCCAAGCGGCTTCAAGGCTCGCAGAATCGTAGAAAATCCCCACCCAGAAGGCGCTCTCGGCGCAGATCATCCCGCGCGGGCCTACATCCTGTCCGCGCATTTCGAGGTAGCGCTTGAGGCGCACCTCGGGGAAGATGGTCGAGAGGTGGTTCGCCCAATCCGAGACATAGGCGCGCTCGCCGGGTAGGCTTTCGAGCTTCCCCGCGAGGAGGTGCCGAAAATTCTGGCCGCTCACATCGTGGTAATGGTCGCCGCGCTTCACGAAATACATCGGCACATCCAGCGCATAATCGACGTAACGCTCGAAGCCGAAGCCATCCTCAAACGCGAAAGGCAGCATGCCCGCGCGGTTGTTGTCCGTGTCGCGCCAGATCTCCGAGCGCATGGAAAGCTTGCCGTTGGGCTTGCCTTCCGTGAAGGGCGAATTGGCGAAAAGTGCGGTGACGACAGGCTGGAGTGCCAATGAAACCCTGAGCTTCTGCACCATGTCGGCTTCGGAGGAGAAGTCGAGATTCACCTGCACGGTCGAGGTGCGGAACATCATGTCGAGACCGCGCGTGCCGACTTTCGGCATGTAGCCGCGCATGATCTTGTAGCGCGATTTCGGCATCACCGGCGTTTCGGCCAGGGTCCAGAGCGGGCTCATGCCGAGGCCAAGGAAGCGGATGCCCAGCGGGTCCGCCACCTGCTTCAGCTGCGCGAGATGCGCGCCGAGTTCCACGCAGGTCTGGTGGATGGTTTCCACCGGCGCGCCGGAAAGCTCGAACTGGCCGCCCGGTTCGAGGCTGATGGCGCCGCCGCCGGTCACGTCGAAAAGGCCGATGGGAAGGCCGTTCTCGAGGATCGGCTCCCAGCCGAGCAGGGCCTGCATGCCATCGAGCAACGCGCGGATGCCGCGCGGCCCCTCATAGCCCACTGGGCGATGCGTGGTGGCGTAGAACGGGAATTTCTCATGCTCGGTGCCGATACGGAACTGGCTCTCGGGCTTGATGCCCTTCTCGAACCATTCGATCAGCTCGCGCCGGCTTTCGATCGGAGTGAGATCGATCGTATCGCGCGCCATCGGCACCCCCGCTTCGTTTCATAGAGCCGGATCAGGCGACGCGGGACGCGAAGCAAGGCCGGAAGCGGTTTATAGGGATGCACCGATCCGAGTTCAATCCGCTCGCCAGTCGCCCAGCGCGATCTGGAGCGCGGCCAGCGCCGCCACTGCCGCCGTATCCGCACGCAGGATGCGCGGCCCCAGCGACAGCCGGATGACATTCGGCCGCGCCACGAGCCGCGCGCGTTCGGCCTCATCGAACCCGCCTTCCGGGCCGATCAGCAGCGTGAGCGGACCTGCGGGATTCGCTTGCCGGAGAGCCGCGACAGGATCGGCGATCTCAGCGTCCTCATCGCAGAAAACCAGCGTATTTACAGCAGGATGACGATCCAGAAACGCCTCCAGCGTCACTTCCGGCACAATCTCCGGCAGGCTCAGGATGCCGCATTGTTCGGCCGCCTCGATGGCCCAAGCCCGGAGCTTCTCCGGCTTCAGGCCGCGTATCTGCGTGCGTCGCGTGAGCACCGGCACGAGGCCCGCCGCGCCCATCTCCACGGCCTTCTGCACGACATAATCGAGCCGGGCGGATTTGAGCGGCGCGAACGCCAATGTGATCCGCCCGGAGGCATCCTGCGGCCGGGTTTGCACGCGAATGTGAACAGCGCCAGCCTTCTTGCCCATGAGGTGAAACGTGCCCTCGAACTCGCCATCCCGCCCGTTGAACACCAGCAGGCGCCCGCCCTCGGGCATGCGCAGCACATGAGCGAGATAATTGAAGGCCTCGGGTGTCAGCGCCACCTGCCCATCCGGCATCAGCGGCGCATCGATGAAGAGCCGGTGGGTCGCGAATTCATAGCGGGCCATCGTGGTTGGAGCCCTCCCGGCAAAGGCTTTCACGGCGTGAAACGAGTTTCCTGCAAGGGAATCCAAGAATCGCCTTGTTTTTTTGTGCAGGATGACGATTGATCTCGCAAATTCCGCAGCGGCCCGTCAACGAGGGGTGCGGCGGGCAATTCGTCTAAACAGAAAGGTTGCAGGGTCGTTCGATGCTTGGGCGCATGCGTTATCTTCCGGTGGTGCTTCTGTTTATGGCCTCGAAGGCGTTTGCCGCGCCGGCCAGCTGCCAGGCGGAATTCCAGAAGCTGACGGCAGAACGTCAGGCCGCGATCGAGCGCATCAATGGCTTCAACAAGCGGCGCCCCACGGCGCAGGTCGCCTGCGGTGCCTTCAACAACCTCTCCGGCATCGAGGCCCGCTTCATCAAGTGGATGACTGAGAACAAAGATTGGTGCCAGATCCCCGATGAATTCATCGGCCAGCTCAAGGGTGCCAACGGTTCGACTAACAAGGCGCGCGGGCAGGTTTGCACCGCTGCTCGCCAGCAGCAGGAAGGCGGCGGTGGCCCGCGTGGCGCGCCTCCGCCAGGTGCTGGCGTGCGGCTGCCGAGCGGCGCGCTGTGAGCGCGCCGACGCCGGATGCGATCCGCCACCCGGTGGTTGATCGCCTCCCGGCCTGGTCTCTTCCCTATGCCCGCCTGGCGCGATGGGACCGCCCGATCGGCTGGTGGCTGTTGCTTCTCCCTTGCTGGTGGAGCGCCGCGCTCGCTGCGACCATGGGCGGCACATGGCCGAATCTGCTCACGCTCGTACTGTTTCTGATCGGCGCGATCGCCATGCGCGGTGCCGGCTCGACCTGGAACGACATCACCGACCGGGATCTCGACGCGAAAGTCGCCCGCACGCGCGCGCGGCCCATCCCCTCGGGGCAGGTGAGCACCAAGCAGGCCTTGCTGTTTCTGGTGCTGCAATCCCTCGTCGGGCTCGCGGTGCTGCTGAGTTTCAACGGCTTTGCCATTCTCGCTGGGTTCGCGTCGCTGGCCCCCGTGGTGATCTACCCCTTCATGAAACGCTTCACGAACCATCCGCAGATCGTGCTGGGGCTCGCCTTCGCCTGGGGCGCGCTGATGGGCTTCGCGACCGAACTCGGCCATTGGCCGCTCGCGGCTTATGCGCTCTATGCCGGCGCGATCCTCTGGGTGGTCGGCTATGACACAATTTATGCGCTACAGGATATCGAGGATGATGCCATTGTCGGCATCGGCTCCACCGCGCGCGCCTATGGCGAAAACGTGCGGGTTTTCATTGCCGCGATGTATGTCGGCACGCTTCTGCTGCTCGGCCTCGCGCTGAAGCTGGCAGGCGCGGGCGTGTTGGGCTGGCTCGGCCTGCTCGCTTTCGCGGGCCATCTCGGCTGGCAGGTCACGGTGTTGCGACGCGATGATGCCCGGCAGGCGCTGACGATCTTCCGTGCGAACCGCGATGCGGGCCTGCTGCTTTTCGCCGGCCTCGCGCTGGATGCGGTTTTCCGGCTTTAACGCACGCGTTTCCGACCGTTGAGATGCTCCGGCTGGTGCGCGAGCGCGACCGGCATCTGTCGCCTGCGGGCGAAGCGCGTGCGCCGACCCGACAGCGGCGAGCCGCCGCGCCGGGGATGCGTGACTTCCCCAGGGGTGAAGCCGAAAGCCTCAAGTTGGCCATCGGCGGAGAGCGCGAAGAGCGGAAGGTTCATCATCTGGCCGAAGCGCCGCCACAGCGCGATGATATCCGTGCCGTCACGTGCGACATGCAAAGGCGCGCCGAGAATTCCGCTGGCCAGAACCGGGCGGATGACCGCGATGGCCGCGCCTTCCGCATCCTGCTCACAGGAAAGCGCAAGGCCCGCCGTGCCCTTCGGCGCGCTGCCGAGGCCGGGTAAGGTGTTGTCATTCGCGAACCCGATCATGTCCGGGCACGCAAGCTCATGGGGAAGAGAGAACTGCATCCCGCCGCCTGTCTGATCTGGTCTCATAGAGAAAACCGGCGAGCCGGCCTTCCCGTTCCTGTTGTTGCGTCCGGCTCTGATCGGCCCGATCGCTGGACGAGATTAGGCCTGTTCCGCGCGGATTTCCGTCAAGAAGGCTGGTTAAGCAGCGGTATCTCCGGGCTGTGCGGCGGCTTTCCTGCGCTTAGGCTTCACGAAATGTAACCGCGATCCGCTTGACGCGACGCATCCTGCGGCCCAAAACCCGAGATGTGACCGGAACATCAGCAACGGCCGGAAAGCCGCTCCTCCCCATCCTGCTTTGCGCGCCGCGCGGCTTCTGCGCCGGCGTGGTGCGCGCGATCGACGTGGTGGAGGAAGCGCTGAAGAAATACGGCGCGCCGGTCTATGTGCGACATGAAATCGTGCATAACCGCTTCGTGGTGGACAGCCTGAAGCGCAAGGGCGCGATTTTCGTCGATGAACTCGATGAAATCCCGCAGACCACGGCACCGGTGATTTTCTCCGCGCATGGCGTGCCGAAATCGGTGCCCGAAGCAGCCGGGCAGCGCCAACTCTTCGCGATTGATGCGACCTGCCCGCTGGTCACGAAAGTGCATCGCGAGGCGGAAATCCATCACAAGCGCGGCCGTACGATCATCCTTGTGGGCCATGAGGGCCACCCGGAAGTGGTGGGCACCATGGGCCAGTTGCCCGCCGGCGCGGTGCATCTCGTGGAAACCGAAGCGGATGTGGCGAAGCTCGCCTTCCCGCCCGGCACGTCGCTCGCCTTCGTCACGCAGACCACGCTCTCCGTGGATGATACAGCGGCGATTGTCGCGGCGCTGAAGGCGCGTTTCCCGGAGATCGCCGCACCGCACAAGGAAGATATCTGCTACGCCACCACCAACCGGCAGGAGGCCGTGAAGCGCGTGGCCCCGCTGGTGGAAGCGCTGATTGTCGTGGGTTCGCCCAATTCCTCGAACAGCCAGCGCCTGCGCGAGGTCGCCGAGCGTGCGGGCTGCGCGAAAACCGCGCTCGTGTTGCGCGCGGACGAGATCGATTGGGCTGTTTTCGGCGACATCCGCTCGCTCGGCATCACGGCTGGCGCCTCCGCGCCGGAAGTGCTGGTCGAGGAAATCATCGACGCCTTCGCCCAGCGTTTCGAGGTGCGCGTCGAGACGGTTTCCACGGCGGATGAGAGCGTGTTCTTCCCGCTGCCGCGCCAGCTGCGTGAAGCGGCGACTGCCTAAACGTTCAGCAGTAAAGCGACACCGACCACGATGAGCGCGAGCCCGATGCCTTCGCGCAAGGTCGGTTTCTCCCGGAAGAGCCTGCCCGAGACAAGCCGCGCGAAAAATACCTCGATCAGCGCCAGCGTGCGCACCTTCGCCGCCGACGTGAGCGAGAAGCCAAGAAACCAGAATTGCGATGCCAGCGCCCCCATGAAGCCCGCGAAAAGCGAGGGCTTCCAAGCGGCGATGATCGCGCGCAGGGCAGGGCGATCCAGCGCAGCGAGATAGATCGTCAGCAGGCTCGCCTGCATGAAAAGCCCAAGCGCTAGCACGGTGGAGGCGCGGATCCCGAAGCCGCCCGTGGGCAGGGCGTGAATGCCGGCCCGAAACCCGATGGCCGAGAGCGCAAAGAATGCCGCACTCACAAGGCCGTAGCCCAGGGCTTCCATCGACCAGCCCTCGCCCTTCTTCGCCGGCCAGGCCGTGAGCAGCACCCCGAATGTCGCAATGCCGATGGCCGAAAAAGCGAGGGGGGACAGCCGTTCGCCCAAGAATAGCAGCCCGAACAGGGCCACCAGCACGGGCTCGGTCTTGGTATAGGCTGTGGCGATCGTAAAGGATTTGAGCCGCATCGCCTGCAACATCAGCCCGGTCGCAGCGATCTGCGATAAGGCTGCACCGAGCACCACGGGCAGCACACCGGGCGGAATGGCCGGCACGGCATCGGCTGTCAGCAGGCTCATCCCGGTCAGAAACAAAAGCGCGAAGGGAAAGCCGAAGAGAAAGCGCACATGGGTGGCACCCACCACGCCCACGCGCGCCACAAGATCGCGCTGCATGGCATTGCGTGCGGTCTGGGCCGCCGCGGCCAGCACCGTGAAAACGGCCCAGAGCATGATGATTCCTTCTCCCCCGCGGCCCGGCGGCGTTTGACGAGCCCGCGCGGCAAGGCGTATCACGCTTGCGGAGATTCTGTCACGCCCGCGCGGGGAAAGCCCATCCCATGGCCGTCTA
>JALOTF010000151.1 GCA_025458025.1 Beijerinckiaceae bacterium
TTCGGCAGGTCGTTGCGGTATTGGGAGCAGAGCTTCTGGGTCTCATCGAAGCTGATTCGTTTCTCCCAGCCCTGCGGCGTTTTCGGCCACATCGCCTTGGTGATGGCCTCGAGTTTCGCGGCATCCACCTTCGGCTTCTGGTCCTGCGCGAGCGCCGCGCCGGAAAGGCCGAGGGAGAGCGCGAGAACGGAAAGGATCGTCTTCATGGCCACCCCCCTCAGCGCTTGATCGACGGGACGTTGATCTCACCGCCCTCGCCCTGCTTCACGAGGAAGAGGGTGAGCGCAGTGAGGCCATCGGAGAGGTAAACCGGCTCGGGCGCGCGCATCTGGCGATAGCAGTCCCACAAGCGGTGCTGCATGGTGCGCGTCTGGCTCTGGCTCACGCGATAGGTGGGCCAGGAGCCCATAGTTTCCTGCGCATTCTTGCCGGCCTTCACGAGGTTCGGCAGGCCCTGCAGGCGAATGCGGCGGTTATCCTCCGCGTGGCAGGTGGCGCAGGAGAAATCCATGATGTCCGAGCGGCGATAAAAGAGCGCCTCGCCAATGGCATAGGCCTCCTGCTCCTTCGCATGCGCCAGTGGCGCCTCGAACTTCATGCCGGAGGATTTGTTGGCGATGAAGGCCACGAGATCCTCCATGTCGGAGGTGCGGCCCGGCGCTCCGAAGCGGCGGCGCACGATATCCGCCGTATCCAGCTCCTGGATTTTCTGCATGCACCAGAAGAGGCGCTGTTCGAGGTCCATCACCTTGTCGGCATCGGCGAAATAGCGCGGCAGGGGGGTTCGACATCGGGTCGTTGATCATAGCCCGATATTTCTCGAGTTCCTTTTCGGTATCGACGGGATTGGCTTGCTGGGCCTCAACGGTTGCTCCGATTCCGAGCAACGCAAAAGCCACGAAAAGCCGCGCGATGCGGGCTGCCATGGTCATCCTCCCCTGTTTTCCCGGCTGCTGCGTTTCCCCCGCATGCCGGATGTTCTTGGTGCCAAGCATCCACAAAAATGCCCCCATGGGAAGCCCGGAGAGGCGCTTTACATTCAAAAAAATCTATATAACCTCACATATCAAAGCGGCGGAAAGGGACTGGCCAAGCCAGCCCGTTCACGCCAAAAAAGAAAAATGAACTTTTGGAGGGAACCGGCATGACGTCGCTTTCGGCTGTCTCGCGTCGCGATGCGCTCTGCCTCACGGCAGCGGCGATTGCGCTTGCTCCCGGCTTGGCCCGCGCCGATGTGGCAGCGGTCGAGGCCGAGTTGAAGAAACTCTACGGCGACAAGAAAGCCGGCTCCGGCAAGATCAAGATCGACGTGCCGCAGATCGCCGAGAATGGCCTCGTCGTACCGATCAATGTCGAGGTCGAAAGCCCGATGACCGAGGCCGACCACGTGAAGGCCGTGCATGTCTTCGCCGACGGCAACCCGCTGCCGGGCATTGCGAGCTTTCGCTTCACCCCGGCCTGCGGCAAGGCGGCGGCTTCCACCCGCATGCGCCTCGCGCAATCGCAGAACATCGTGGCCATTGCCGAGATGGCGGATGGCTCGCTCTTCTCCACGAAGAGCGAGGTCAAGGTCACCATCGGCGGCTGCGGCGGCTGAGACGAGGGGAGGAATTTCACCATGTCCAACAAACCCGTGCCCCGCGTCCGTGTTCCGGCCAACGCCAAGAAGGACGAGCTGATCGAGATCAAGACCCTCATCAGCCACGAGATGGAAAGCGGCCAGCGCAAGGATTCCGCCGGCGCGACCATTCCGCGCAAGATCATCAACACCTTCACCGCTGTCTTCAACGGCAAGACCGTGTTCGAGGCGACCTGGCACCCGGCCATCTCCGCGAATCCTTACCAGTCGTTTTTCTACAAGGCGGCGGAGAGCGGCGAATTCACCTTCCAATGGAAGGATGATGATGGCTCGGTTTACGAGACGAAGGCCAAGCTGACGGTCGCGTAACGCCGGCAGCGCATGAGAATAACACACCGCGAAACCGGATCCCGCGACCCCTCACCGGGTCGCGAATGGGGAATCGCGTCTGAAACGGGGAGAATGGCCATGGTCTCGCGGCGAGAGCTGATGCAGGCAGGGCTGGCGGCATCGGCGCTTCTGGCTGGCTCAGGGCTTAGCGCGGGCCGCGCCTTCGCGCAGCAGAAGCTGACACAGGCCGATATCCTGCGCTTCGAGCCGATGGGCAATGTCACGCTGATGCATGTCGCGGATATCCATGCGCAGTTGGTGCCAACCTTCTTCCGCGAGCCCGCGATCAATCTCGGCGTGGGTGAGGCGAAGGGCCGCGTGCCGCATATCACGGGGCGGGATTTCCTCGACCTCTACAAGATCCCCGCCGGCTCCCCCATGGCCTATGCGCTAACGAGCGAGGATTTCGCGGCGCTTGCGAAGAATTACGGCCGGATGGGCGGGCTTGATCGGCTCGCAACGGTCATCAAGGCGATCCGCGCGGAACGCGGCGACAATCGCTGCCTGCTGCTCGATTGCGGCGACACATGGACGAATTCCTGGACCTCGCTTCAGACCAAGGCGCAGGACATCGTGGAATGCATGAACCTGCTGAAGCCCGATGCCATGACCGGGCATTGGGAATTCACGCTCGGCGCGGAACGGGTGGAGGAGATCACCAAGGGCCTCGCCTTTCCCTTCCTCGCGCAGAACATCCGCGACACGGAATTCGAGGACAAGGTTTTCGAGCCGCGCAAGATGTTCGCGAAAGGCGGGGTGACCATTGCCGTCATCGGGCAGGCCTACCCCTACACGCCCGTCGCCAATCCGCGCTGGATGTTCCCGAAATGGGCGTTCGGCCTGCGCGAGGACGAGTTGCAGAAGCAGGTGGATGAAGCGCGCAGCGAAGGCGCGGAT
>JALOTF010000103.1 GCA_025458025.1 Beijerinckiaceae bacterium
GATCCTGCGCGGCATCACGATCACGCCGCTGGGCATGGGTTTCCTTGGCCTCGGGCTGCTGCTGCTCCCGCTCATCGCGATGTGGTTCGGCGAAGGGCGTCGCCGCCAGCCGCGCGCTTAGTCAGCGGGCGGCAACCAGCGGACCGGAGAGGGCCGCGCCCGTTTCCGTCAACGGCAGCACGAGCAGACGACCAGGATCGACCGGCCCCGGCAATGTGACGCGACCCATGGGCACACGCTTGTAGCCGTGTCGCCCGTAATAGGGCTCATCGCCCACTAGGAAGATGGCATCGGATCGCATGGCCCGGGCGGCCTGTTCGCAGCGCTGGAGGAGCGCAGCGCCGATGCCGCGCTTCTCGAAAGCAGGCTCCACCGTCAGCGGGCCGAGCATGAAGGCCCGCGCTTCGCCGAGCCGCACAGGCGTCAATTGCACCGACCCCACCAGCAACGAGCCCACGCGCGCCACGAAGGTGAGCGATTCAGCGGCACTCGCCTGCTCGCGGATGCGATAGGCCGTGCGTGCAAAGCGCCCCGGCCCGAAGGCACGCTGGTGCAGCTTCTCGATGGCGGGCTCGTCGCTGGCATTCGCCGCTTCGATGGTGATGGAGAGTTCGGTCATGTCCCTCGCGCTTCTCCCGCCAACGCGCGAAAGTCAAGCGAGGGCGCAAGCCTGCCACGCATTCCTGCTCCACCTTACCAATGGGCGGGATGGGAGAGGTCGTCGCGCCACTCGCGGAGGCGGCTGAATGTGGCGCGGGTGGTGCCCGCGGGCAGCGCTTCAAGTGAAAAAAATCCGCATTCCGCGATCTCGTGATCCGGCAGGCGCGGAGTTGTCTGCCGCACGTCACGCGCGAGATAGAGCATCACATGGTCGCGACCGATGCCGCTGCGATTGAGGAAAACACCCAGCAATTGGGGCTCCGCGCCCAGCTCGATGTTCCCCTCTTCGGCGAGTTCCATGGCCACCGCCTGGCGCGCGGTCTGGCCCGGCTCGATTCCCCCGCCCGGCAATTGCCAGCCCGGCATGTAGCCATGGCGCACCAGGAAGACGCGCCCCTCGGAATCAAACGCGATCACGCGGACGCCGAGACTCATGCCGCGCCGGAACAGAAACCACGTGTGGAACAACTTCAGGCTGAGCCGATGCCGCCAATGCAGGGGCGGCGGCGTTTCGCCTCTTGACGCCTGCCCCGCATCATACGAGACGGTCCCGGAACGCCCCGCCTCGTTGGCGGCCGGCGAGACAGGCTGCCCGTGACCTTCCTGCTGGCTCATCTCTCCGATCCTCATATCGGTCCCCTGCCGGCCATGCCAATTCGCGCCATGGCGAACAAGCGGCTGACCGGGGTTCTGAACTGGCATCGCGCCCGCGCGACGATTCATAGCATGGGTGTGCTGGAGGCGATCATCGCTGATATCCGCCAGCACCGGCCGGACCATATCGCGCTCACGGGCGATCTCGTGAATGTCGGCTATCCACCAGAATTTCCCGTGGCAGCCCGCATGGTCGACAAGCTCGGCAGCAGCACCGATGTGAGCGTGATTCCCGGGAATCATGATGCCTATGTGCGCGGTTCGCTGCCAGCGATGGACGCGGTTTTTGCGCCCTTCATGTGCTCGGATGGTGACGGTAACCCCGGCAATTCCGTGCTTGCTGAACGCTTCCCCTATCTCAGAGTGCGTCAGAATGTCGCATTCATTGGAATCAATACCGGGGTGCCCACGGCGCCCTTCTTCGCGACCGGCACCATGGGGGCCGAGCAGGGTCGGAAGCTCGAAAAGCTGCTGGAGGAAACCCGGAATGCAGGCCTATTCCGGGTTGTGATGCTGCATCATCCTCCGGTGACGCGCGGCGTGAAATTCGGGCGGGGGTTAACCGATGCCCGGCGCTTTGAGCTTGTTCTGCGCAGGCATGGGGCAGAGCTGGTTCTTCACGGGCATAACCATCGTTTCTCGCTGCAACAGATGGCCGGGCCAGCAGCACAAATCCCGGTTGTAGGCGTCGGGTCAGCATCAGCCGTCCCCGGCACGGCGCAGCACCTTGCAGAATACAACCTGATCCGCATCAACCCCGGCTCGGAGCAGCCCGTTCAGATCGAGCGCCGGGGGATCACATTCGAAAATCGGATGGTTTCCCGCGTTGGGCTCGTGACGCTGCACAGAACGGGGAATTAACGAATGCTCTGCACTCTCCCGCCAGGGCGGAGATTGCAGCTATGACGTTTACTCTCGCGGGGCAGACTGAACTTATGGGCATGGATGCAACGCAGATACCCGCAGCGGCGGAAGTGGTCCTCGAAGACCTACCGCACACCATTCGCCGCGTGGTCGATACCGCCATGCGCGGGGGCATCCCCTATTCCCTCCGACGTCTGCCGCCGGAAGCGATCGATCCCGAGACGATTGCTGCAGCCTGTGGAACGGAAATGGCGGCGATTGTTCGCTGCATGGTGTTTCGGGGCAAGACCAGCCGGAAACCCATGCTTCTTCTCGCCTCTGCCTCCACCAATGTGAGCGAGCGCGCGTTGTCTCAGGTCGTGGGTGAAGTGATCGAGCGGGTCGATGCCGCGACCACCGAGAAGATCACCGGTTTCGCGCCGGCCGGCCTGCCGCCCTTCTCGCTCGCCCAGCGCCTGCCCATCATCATGGATGAAACGCTGGTCGATCTCGGTCGCATCTGGTGCATGGCGGGCAGCCCGGACCTGATTATGTCCGTGCCGACCCGCATCCTCACCCGCGCGATTGCCGCGCGCATCTCGAAGGTGGATCTGTCCAACTGAACTGGTCGGTCCTTTCACTCAGCCGTTGACGCCCAACTTGCGCTGCAGGCTCGTGGACGACGTGGTGTACTGGAACACCAGCCGCTTTTCCGGGAACACGTAGCGGTGCACCTTCTGCGCCGCGAGCGCGCCCTCATGGAAGCCCGAGAGAATGAGCTTCAGCTTGCCCGGATAGGTATTGATGTCGCCGATGGCGAAGAGGCCGGGCACGCTGGTCTCAAACTTCTCGGTATCCGCCGGAATGAGGTTCTCGTGCAGGTTCAGGCCCCAATCGGCGATGGGCCCGAGCTTCATGGTGAGGCCGAAGAACGGCAGCATGCGGTTGCATTCCACGCGGAATTCGCTGCCATCCGCCCCTTTGCAGATTGCCGCCGACAGTTCCGGCGCGTTGCCCTGAAGGCTCGTGACCTGCCCGATGGCGAGGTCCATCTTGCCCTCGGCCACGAGTTCGCGCATCTGCGCCACCGAATGCGGGGCCGCGCGGAAATCGTCCCGGCGATGCAGCAGCGTCACGCGCTCGGCCACAGGCTGGAGGTTCAGCGTCCAGTCGAGCGCCGAATCACCGCCGCCGATGATCAGCACGCGCTTGCCGCGGAACTGCTCGATCTTGCGCACGGCATAGAACACCGAGGTGCCCTCATACGCATCGATGCCCTCGATCGGCGGCTTTTTCGGCTGGAAAGAGCCGCCGCCCGCGGCAATGACCACGGTCTTCGCCTCGAATTCCGTGCCGGCATCGGTCTTCACGCGGAAGAGCGGCGCCTCCGGCGTACCAAGCACCTGAAGCTCGCTCACCATCTCGCCGTAATGGAAAGTGGGACCGAAGGGCGCGATCTGCGCCATGAGGTTATCGACCAGCCCCTGCCCCGTGACCATGGGGAAGCCGGGAATGTCGTAGATCGGCTTCTCGGGGTAAAGCTCCGAGCATTGCCCGCCGGCTTTGCCCAGAATATCCACCAGATGGCACTTGATATCGAGCAGGCCGAGTTCGAACACGGCGAACAGGCCCACGGGGCCCGCGCCGATGATGAGGCAATCAGTGCGGATGCAATCGTCGGAAACAGTGGAATCGCTCACGGACATCAATCCCTTGCGAGTGGCGGTCAACACAGCCTTCCCATGCGCGAGTTTCACCGGCAATGGCAAGGAAAAATGGCATGGAGGAAGCGCAGGGCAGCCCCCTCGCTTTCGCTGTGATCCGACCTATGATCCTTCGCAATGCGATCCGCCTGCGAAAAGCAAGAACAGGGCGGATGAGAGGACTGGCCCAAATGCCCGATGACTTCCTGAGCGATTACCGGCTCCGCCCGGACCCGGATGATCCGCGCCTGTCCGTGCCCGTCACAGGCTTCAACGAGGCGGGCGAGCCGGTGGAAACCCGCGTGACCGTGGAGCGTCCGCTCACGCTGTTCCTGAATTCGCGCGAGATCGTCACCATGATGACGATCGGCGATCACCCGGAATATCTCGCCATCGGCTACCTGCTCAATCAGGCGATGTTGAAGCCGGAGGATGAGATTACCGGCATCGATTATGATGACGATCTCGGCGTCGTGGTGGTGCGCACCGAGAGCGAAACCAATTTCGAGGAAAAGCTGAAGAAGCGCGTGCAGACCTCGGGCTGCGCGCAGGGCACCGTGTTCGGCGACCTGATGGACGTGATCGAGAACGCCGCGCTCCCGCAAACGAAAATCCGCACCTCCTGGCTCTATGCCCTGACCCACAAGATCAACCAGACCCCCTCGCTCTACCTCGAGGCCGGCGCCATCCATGGCTGCGTGCTCGCCGAGGAGGATCGCCCGCTGATCTATATGGAGGATGTGGGACGCCACAACGCCGTGGATAAGATTGCGGGCTACATGCACCGGCACGGCATGAGCCCGGCGAACAAGCTGTTCTACACCACGGGCCGCCTCACTTCCGAAATGGTCATCAAAACCGTGCGGATGGGCATTCCGGCTTTGGTCTCGCGCTCGGGTTTCACGGCCTGGGGCGTGGAATTGGCGCGCAAGGCGGGCCTCACGCTCATCGGCCGTGCGCGTGGCAAGCGCTTCGTTGTGCTCTCCGGCGCAGACCGGCTGATTTACGATCAGGATCTCGCCTATGTGCCGGAGGAGAGCGCCAAAAACCGCCGCAAGGGCGCGGGCGGGGAGGATTGAATGGATCTCGCAGTGGTGATCCTCGCGGGCGGCAAGGCCACCCGCATGGGCGGTGGCGACAAGCCGCTGAAGGTGCTGAAAGGCGTGCCGATACTCAGCCATGTGCTGGCCCGCGTGGCGCGTCAGGGTCGCGCGCTGGTGCTCAACGCCAATGGCGATGCCCACCGTTTCGCACCCTTCGGCCTGCCGGTGGTGGCGGATGCAGAGAGCGATTTTCCCGGCCCCCTCGCGGGCATTCTCGCAGGGCTCGATTGGGCAGCGTCGCAGGGCATCACCGGAGATGTGCTCAGCGTGCCTGGCGATTGCCCCTTCATTCCGCATGACCTTGCGGAGAGGCTGGAGGCCGCGCGTCAGCAGGCAGGCCTGCCGCTGGCCTGTGCCGGCTCCGGCGGCTGGACGCATCCGGTGATCGGGCTCTGGCCGGTTTCCCTGCGCGAGGACTTGCGCGCGGCCATGGCCGGCGGCGAGCGTAAGATCGATCGCTTCACCGCTCGTTTCGGCTGTGCAACGGCGGAATGGCCTGTCGAGCCGTTTGATCCGTTTTTCAATGTCAATACGCCAGAGGAATTGGTGGAGGCGGAACACTTGGCCGCGCTTGTCGGCGGGCCCGCGAAGCCCTAGAAAGGGGCACAGGCTCGGCCTATGAGCCGGGTGCATTCGAACGAGGTCGCACAAGCGGCCCGGACTTTCTGGAGGGCAGAATGAAGGCTTTCATGATTTCCTGCGCGGTCATCCTCGCCATCGGTTTTGGCGCCGCGTTCATCCTAGATGCCAGCTATCAGAAGACGGCGTCGCAGAGCTTCTCGACCACGGGCGTGCGCCTCTGATCGCGCCTTTTGCGGGGTAAAAGCCGTTACCCCACCAAGCTTGAGAGCGGGAGGACGGAGATCGTCTCTCCCGCTTTGATTTCCGTGACATCCTCGCCAAGCTCCGCGAGCGCATCCGCCGCGATGAGCGACGAAATGAGCGCCGCGCCGTCTTTCGGGAAACGTTGCGCCACCATACGCCCCGAGGCATCCGCGGCCAGGCTCACGCGGACATATTCGCGCCTTTCCGCCTTTTTCCGGTAATCGAAACCACTGATCACGGGGATGGGCGCGGGCCGCAGCGGCTTCGCACCCGCAAGCAGATCGAGCACCGGGCCCACGAACCGCACGAACGTGACGAACACCGCCGCCGGATTGCCCGGCATACCGAGGAAGGGCGTACCCGCGAGCGTGCCCATGGCGATGGGCCGCCCCGGCTTGATGGCGAGGCGCCAGAAATCGAGCCGCCCGGCGGCCTCGATCGCCGCCTTCACATGATCCTCTTCGCCGGTGGAAACTCCACCGGAGGTGAGAATCGCATCGCTCCCGGCGGCCGCTTCTGTCAGCGCCCGCGCCATAATGACCGGATCATCCGGCAGAATGCCGAGATCCGTGACCTCCATGTTGCGGGCGGCCAGCAGCCCCGCGAGCATCGCGCGGTTGGCATCATACTGGCAGCCCGGTTCCGGGGCTTGCAAAGCCGGCTCGCGGATCTCGTTGCCGGTTGAAAAAATCGCGACCTTGAGACGACGGCGAACGGTGACACTCGCACGTCCCGCTGCTGCGAGGCCGGCGAGATGCTGCGGCTTGAGGCGTGTTCCGGCGGGAACAATAGCCGCGTTTTTCGCGAAATCCTCGCCAGCGAAACGACGGTTGGAGCCGAGCTCCAGGCCGTGCGGCAGGACAACCGTTTCGCCTTCGAGACGAACGTCTTCCTGCATGAAAACGGTATCGGCTTGAGCAGGCATCATCGCGCCGGTGAAGATGCGCGCGGCGGTGCCGGGAGGAAGCGGCGGAACACCGATCATCCCGGCGGGAATACGCAGGGAAACGGGCAAGCGCGTCTCGCCGGAGACCGCGAGATCCGCGAAGCGGACGGCATAGCCATCGACAGCGGAATTGTCGAAATTCGGGATGGCGAAGGGCGTGCCGATATCCGCGGCGATCACACGGCCCATAGCCTGCATCACCGGGACAGTCTCGGTTTCGGCCACGCCCGTGAGGCGCGCGGCGAGATCGTCCAAAGCATCATCGAGCCGGCGCAGCTTGCCGCCAAAGGCGAAGGAATCAGCGCTGAGCTGGGCCATCGCTCACTGCCCGACAAGCAGCGCATCGCGCGGGACCGCATAGCGGATCGCGAGATCGGCAATGGCCTCGACATCATCGAGATGCACCTGCGGGAGATCAACATACGGAAAGGGCGCGTCCGTGGCGATGGCGCGGATCATCGGATCATGCGGATGAAGCGGATCCCGGCCATTCAGCGCGCGATAAACCTCGATCTTCGGGTGCGTCTCGCGCTTGTAGCCCTCGACCAGAACGAGATCGCAAGGGCCGAGCCGCGCAAGAAGCTGCCGCAGAGTGAACTCACTCTCGTTCCGCAATTCATGCACGAGGGCGAAACGGTTGGCAGAGGAGACCAACACCTCGGTGGCACCGACCATGCGATGAGTGTGGCTATCCTTGCCCGGCTGGTCGATTTCCAGGCTGTGATGCGCGTGCTTCACCGTGGATACACGATAGCCCCGCCTCACGAGCGCGGGGATGAGCTTTGCGACGAGTGTCGTCTTGCCCGCGCCGCTCCAGCCCGCCAGTCCTATCACCTGCAATTTTGCGCCCTCCCCAGCCGCCAACAAGAAAGGGCGCTTGCGCGCCCTTTTCAAGTCTTCAATGGTGCATGGCCGTTATTCGGCCGGCTGCCCAGCCGCATGCGGATGCAGCTTGCCCGCGCGCATCTCTTCCTCAACCCAGAGCGAATGATGCTCCTTGGCCCAGTTGAGATCGACCTCGCCAGAGCCCATCGCATCGAAGGCGCCTTCCATGCCGATGGACCCGATATAGGCATGGGCGAGCATCAGCGCGATCATCACGAAGGCGGCAACGCCATGGATGGTCGCATACCACTGCACATCAGCCAACGTCGTGGAATACGGGAAGAGCAGGTACCAGCCCGACAGCGAGAGCAGGAAACCACCAATCACCACCGACCAGAACACGATCTTCTGGCCGCCATTGAAACGCTTCGCAGGGGGATGATGCCCCTTGGAGAGCAGGCCGCCGCCCGCCGCAAACCAGCGCACATCGACGGCGTTAGGGATGTTGTCCTTCACCCAGACGAGGAAGACCAAAAACACGCCCGCCATAAAGGCGAAGCCCACGTAATTGTGGATGTACTTGGCATATTGCGCCCAGGCCGCAAAGGCCTCGGGGCCCATCACCGGGGCGAGCAGCAGCTTGCCGAAGGTGACATTCGCGCCGGTGATCGCGAGGATGATGAAGCTGACGGCCGAGAGCCAGTGCGCGAAACGCTCCACGGTGTTGAAGCGCAGGATGCGCTGCCGAGACGGGCCGGCATCGATGCGGATCTTGCCGCGCACGACATAGAACACGACCAGCGCCCCGAGCATGCCGAGGAACGACCACATGCCGAGCTTATGGAGGGTCTCTTGGTTGAAGGCCCGCCAATCACGGCCCGACTGAATGAGGCTCGCGGCCTTCGGATCGGGGATCGAAATGCGGCCCGAGAGCTGCTCGCCCGGCTTCAGAGCCTGCAGGAGCTGCTCTTCCTTCACCGATTGTGCGGTGGGGTTGACGCTCTGGGCCGAGGCGGGCGCGGCGACGAAGAATGCCGCCAGAAGCAGCGCACCAAGTCCGCTGCGGATAAAACGAGAGAAGGACATCGTCACGATAAGCCCCCTTATGTTCGGTTTTATGACGGGACGAGGCGGGTTGCCCCGCCTCCGCTTC
>JALOTF010000104.1 GCA_025458025.1 Beijerinckiaceae bacterium
GGGGGTAGAGCAGTTGCTCGAACCCTCGACGACTGGCGTTTTTCCGGCCTCTTGTCCGGAGATCCACCGACCAGCACGCAACCACAGGCACGTGCGAATATGGGCAAGGCGGTGTATAGGGACATTCCCCGGGCGATGCAAGCGCATTTCCCCCCTCCCTGTTCAAAACCCGGTGAGGCCTTGGACTTGAAAAATTGCATGCAGGCGTGAATGTCATCCGCCTGTCATACAGGCGTGGTTTGAGCCGGAAATAAAGTCGGCTCACGGTTCAGTAGAACCCTTTTTTCGGGCGGGGGCGCCATGAAGATCAACACGCAGAAGACGGTTGGCCAGCAACTCATGCTCGCCTCGCGCCTCTATCGGGCCCGCATGGCCGAGCATCTGGGCGAGATCGGCATCTTCCCGGGACAGGAAGTTGTGTTGCAGGCGCTCTCCGGCACGGAAGGCGCAACAATGGGCGAACTTTCGCGTTCGCTTCGCGTGCGACCGCCCACCATTTCCAAAACGATCACGCGGCTGGCTGCGCAAGGGCTGGTTGCCCGGCGCTCGCGCACAGACGACGCACGGATCGTGCTTGTCACGCTCACGGCCGAGGGTGAGGCCAAGCTCTCGCGAATCGCCGAACTGACGAGCCTGATGGAGGAAGAAATCGTCGACCTGCTTGACGAGAAGGATTCCAAGCGCCTGCGCAAGCTGCTGCGCCGTCTTTCCAAGGGCCTCGCCAAGCATGCCGGCAACACCGATCTGGAACAGGATGCGGATTTGCCCGGCGACGACGAGGATTGATCGGATCAGGGCTTCCCCAAACCGGGCAACGCAGCACATAAAGGGCATCACCCTTCTGCTGCCGGATGCCCGATGCGCTACCCTGATTTTCCTGTCCTGATCACGCAACCGATGATGCCGCTCATTCAGGAGGGCATCGAGAGCCAATTTCCCTTCGCGCGCCTCAATGAACAGACGGATCGCGCGGGCTTCCTGGCGAAAGACGGCGCGCGCTTCAAGGGCGTCGTGACCGGGCAGGCCGCCCCCAGCAATGATGCGCTCTTTGCGTCGCTCCCCAACCTGAAGATCGTCTCGAGCTTCGGCGTGGGCTATGATCTCGTCGATGCAAAAGCCGCGAATGCGCGTGGCATCGTCGTCACCAATACACCGGACGTGCTGACCGACGAGGTGGCCGATCTCGCGATGGGCCTGCTCATCTCAACCGTCCGTCGACTGCCGCAGGCAGACCAATTCCTGCGCAAGGGCCTCTGGCTGAAGAGCAACTTCCCGCTGACCGATACCATTCGCGGCAAGACGATGGGCATCCTCGGCCTCGGAAGGATTGGCAAGGCCATCGCCACTCGCGCGGAAGCCTTCGGCCTGAAGATCGTCTATCACGGCCGCTCGCAGCAGTCCGATGTGCCCTACCCTTTCTATGCGTCGCTGGTGGATATGGCGAAGGCCGTGGATATCCTCATGGTCATCGCACCGGGCGGTGCCTCCACACGCCGCATCGTGGATCGCGCCGTGATGGAAGCTCTCGGGCCCAAGGGCACACTTATTAATGTCGCGCGCGGGACGCTGGTGGACGAACCGGTGATGGTCGAGATGCTGACATCCGGTGCGCTGGGAGCTGCCGGACTGGATGTCTTCGAGGACGAGCCGAAAGTCCCGGAAGCCCTTTTCGCGCTCGAAAACGTGGTGCTGCTGCCGCATGTCGGCTCGGCCTCGGTCCACACGCGCAACCTCATGGGCCAGCTCGTGGTCGATAACGTGATCGCCCTCGCCGAGGGGCGCGCGCCCCTCACGCCCGTGCCGGAAACACCCTGGCCCCTGTGAGGGCCGGGCGCCGGGAACCCCGTGGGCTGGTCGTTATGATTACAACGTCCAGCCGCCATCCACGAGATGCGTCGAGCCTGTGGTGAAGGCGCTCTCGTCGGAGGCGAGATAAACCGCGAGCATGGCGACTTCCTCGGCCGTGCCGAGGCGCCCCATGGGCTGGCGGGCGATGAACATGGCGCGAACCTCCGCCTCGCTCTTGCCGCTCGACGCCGCGAGTGCCGCGATGCGCCCGTCCAGCGACGGCGACTGGATCGTGCCGGGGCAAATCGCGTTGCAGCGGACGCCCTTGGCGATGAAATCCACCGCGATCGCCTTGGTCAGGCCGATCACCGCTGCCTTGGTCGCACCATAGACATAGCGGTTCGGCGCCCCTTTCAGGGACGAAGCGCCCGAGGCGAGGTTGATGATCGAACCGCCCCCGCGCGCCAGCATGCCCGGCAGGAAGGCCTTGCTCATGCGATGCATGGATTTCACGTTGAGATCGAACGAGAAATCCCAAGCCTTGTCATCGCATTCGAGGATCGTGCCGTGATGCACATAGCCCGCGACATTCGCGAGGATGTCGATTCCGCCCACCTTCTCGGCGAAGCGCGCCACCTGCTTGTCGGAGAGCACATCCAGCTTCGCGCGCTTGGCACGCGGAATGGAATCGAGCGCCTCGCGGTTGACATCGGTTGCCCAGACCGTCGCGCCTTCGGCCACGAAGGCCTGTGCAATCGCCTGCCCGATGCCCGCACCGGCAGCGGTGACAACCGCGACTTTACCTTTCAAACGTCCTGCCATCTCATCCTCCCGGTCGCACGCCACATTGGGCGAGGGTCTTCTTTTGTTGTCCGCTCGCGTCGAAATTGTCCGGCGCAAGCCACGTTTGATAGCCGGCTTTCAATTCCGGCCATTCATCATCGATGATCGAGAACCAGGCAGTGTCGCGATTGCGACCCTTGGCGACCATATGCTGCCGGAAAAGCCCCTCGAAGCTGAAGCCGAAGCGCTTCGCCGCGCGCTTCGAAGGCTCGTTGCCGTTGTGGCATTTCCACTCGTAGCGGCGATAGCCAAGCGTGGACATCGCGTGATCCGCATGCAGGAACAGCGCCTCGGTCGTCACGCGCGAGCGCGCGATCGACGGCCCCCAATGGATGGAGCCGATCTCGATCACGCCATGCGTCTGGTCGATGCGCATGAAATCCTGCCGGCCACCGATGCGCCCCGTCGCGCGATCCACCACCACATGGCAGAGGATATCCGTGCGCTTCGCCTTGGCCTCGATCCAGTTCTGGAACGTGGCCCGATCCATCGTGGTTTCGAACAGGAAAAGGTGATCCTGATCGGCCTGATCCCCCATCAGCGCGGCGAAAAGGCCATCCGCGTGGCGCACGGGGTCAAGCGGTTCGAGGCGGGCATAGCACCCTTCCAGCACCACGGGCGCCGGAAAGGCCCGCGGAGTCCAGTGCGAGAGATCTGTGGTCAATGGTTATCCCTCGGCGTGCCATGCGTGCGCACGACGCGCCGATATTTCACGGCATTCTTCAGCACCATGCCTTGCGCGAGGCCATCGACCTCCTTGCGCTGCATGGCCTGCCAGGGCGTCTGGCTCTTGGGATATTTGTAGCCGCCGGCCGCCTTGAGTTCAGCCTGACGTTTCGCGATTTCCGCATCGGAAATCAGCATGTTGGCTGAGCGCGTGTTGAGGTCGATCCGGATGCGGTCACCCGTGCGCAGGATAGCGAGATTGCCACCGGCCGCCGCTTCCGGCGTGGCATTCAGGATCGAAGGTGAACCGGAGGTGCCGGATTGCCGGCCATCACCCAGGCACGGCAAGGCCTCGATACCCTGCTTGATGAGATAGGCCGGGGGCCGCATGTTCACGACCTCCGCCGCGCCGGGATAGCCGATGGGGCCAGTACCGCGCATGACCAGAATCCCGTCTGAACCGATTTTCAGCGACGGATCATCGATGCGGTGATGGTAATCCTCCGGGCCATCGAACACGAAGGCCGTACCTTCGAAGGCGTTCATATCCTTCGGGTTTTCGAGATAGCGCTTGCGGAATTCGGGCGAGATCACGCTCGTCTTCATGATGGCGCTATCGAAGAGGTTTCCCTTGATGTTCAGGAAACCGGCCTTGGACTTCATGGGCTCGCTGAAGGGCTTGATGACCCGGCGATCCTCGCTGAATTTCCCGCGATTGTTCTCGCCGAAGGTCTTGCCATTCACAGTCAGCGCATCCTCGTGGATGAGCCCCTGCGCGATGAGTTCTGCCGCCACTGCCGGCATGCCGCCCGCGCGGTGATATTCCTCGCCGAGATATTCGCCGGCCGGCTGGAGGTTCACCAGCAGCGGAATATCATAGCCGTATTTCTCCCAATCATCCGGCGTAAGTTCGATGCCGAGATGCCGCGCGATGGCAATCAGGTGGATCGGCGCATTGGTGGAGCCGCCAATCGCAGAATTCACGCGAATCGCGTTCTCGAAGGCCTTGCGCGTCATGATCTTGGAGGGCGTGAGCTGCTCGAACACCATATCCACGATGCGCCGGCCCGTTTCATAGGAACATTGCTGGCGCTCGCGATAGGGCGCGGGAATGGCCGCCGAGCCCGGCAGGCTCATGCCCAGCGCTTCCGCTAGGCTGTTCATGGTCGAGGCCGTGCCCATGGTGTTGCAATGGCCGGTGGAGGGGGCGGAAGACGCCACAAGCTCGATGAACTGGTCGTAGTTGATCTCGCCAGCGGCCATCATCTGCCGCGCTTTCCACACCACCGTGCCAGAGCCCGTGCGCTCCCCGCGGAACCAGCCATTCAGCATTGGCCCGACATTCATGGAAATCGCGGGGATATCCACCGTCGCCGCGGCCATCAGCAGGGCCGGTGTGGTCTTGTCGCAGCCCGTCAGCAGCACCACGCCATCCAGCGGATAACCATAGAGCACCTCGACCAGCCCGAGATAGGCAAGGTTGCGATCGAGCGAGGCCGTGGGGCGCTTGCCAGTTTCCTGAATGGGATGGACGGGAAATTCCATTACCACGCCACCCGCCTCGCGAATGCCCTCGCGGAGGCGCTCGGCCAGGAACATATGGTGCCGGTTGCAAGGAGAGAGATCTGATCCGGTCTGCGCAATGCCGATGATCGGCTTGCCGGATTGCATCTCCTCGCGCGTCAGCCCGTAATTCAGGTAGCGCTCGAGATAGAGCGCGGTCATATCCGGGTTGCCGGGATTGTCGAACCAGTCGCGCGAACGCAGTTTGAAGCCCTTACGCGATGCCGGTTTCCGGGCCATGTGGCCTCTCCTTATTCATCATATGTTTCGTCAAGCATGCCGCGATGTTCGGTGGAGATCAACCGGAATTCAACGGGCAAACGAAAACATCCTCATCCCGCTGTCGCGCATCTTGCGGAAGCGCCAGCTTCTTCGCAGAGTGGCGAAACAGGGGATCAATTTCGTCCCCATCCAAGATCAGAGCCGCCGGAAGCGGCCAGAGAGGGAGACCATGCTGGACCTCGTCCCCGCCTTCGCCCGCATCGGCGAGGAGAATGCGTTTGCGGTTCTCGCCCGCGCCACGGATCTCGCGCGTCAGGGGCGAGACATCATCAATCTCGGCATCGGCCAGCCGGATTTCGCGACCCCCGGCCATATCGTCGAGGCGGCCATCAAGGCCCTACGCGATGGCCAGCATGGCTACACCCCCGCGACCGGCATCCTGCCCCTGCGCGAGGCGGTGGCGGCGGATGTGCACCGGCGATTCGGCGCGGAAGTCTCGCCCGAGCGCGTGATGGTGGTGCCCGGCGGCAAGGTGACCATGTTCATGGCGATCCTCATGTTTGGCCAGCCGGGCGTGGAGATTCTCTACCCCGATCCGGGCTTTCCGATTTATCGCTCGATGATCGAGTTCACGGGCGCTACGCCCATTCCCGTGCCGATCCGCGAGGAAAACGGTTTCGCCTTCTCGGCGGATGAAACGCTGTCGCTCATTACGCCGCGCACGCGGCTGCTGATCATCAACTCGCCGGCGAATCCCACAGGCGGTGTCACGCCCAAGGCCGAAATCGACAAGCTCGTGGCGGGGCTCGCACGCTTCCCGCGCGTCGCGCTGATGTCCGACGAGATCTACGACCAGATGACCTATGACGGCGAGGCGCATTGCTCGCTGCTGACCTATCCGGAGATCCGCGATCGGCTCATCCTGCTGAATGGCTGGTCGAAAACCTACGCCATGACCGGCTGGCGCATGGGCTGGTCCATTTGGCCGGAGAAGGCCTATGAGGCCGCGCGCAAGCTCGCGGTCAATTCGTTCTCCTGCGTGAATGCGCCGGCCCAATGGGCAGGACTCGCGGCGCTGACCGGCCCGCAGGATGATGTGCATCGCATGGTCGCGGAATTTGATCGCCGCCGGAAGGCGGTGGTAGAAGGACTCAATGCGTTGCCGGGCGTCTCGGCGATTACGCCGAAGGGTGCCTTCTACGCTTTCCCCAACATAAGCCAGACCGGATGGAAGGCGAAAAAGCTGGCATCCGCCCTGCTCGAAAAAGCGGGCATCGCGACGATCGGTGGCCCCGATTTCGGTGTGCATGGCGAGGGCTATATCCGCCTCTCCTACGCCAACTCGCTGGAGAACATCGAGCGTGCGCTGGCGCGCATGGGCGAGTTCCTCGCGACCGAAAAAGCCGCCGCCTGAGCCCGGAGAGAGACGATGCCCAGCCATTTCGACCGGCTCGAAACCCGCTCGCCGGAAAAGCGCGAGGCTGAGGATTTCCGCGCCCTGCGCGCCCTGCTGATGGATAGCCTCGGCAAGGCACCGGCGCTGAAAAAACAGCTGAAGGGGATCGATATCCGCGCGCTGAAAAACCGCGCCGCGCTCGCTGACGTGCCGGTCTTCCGCAAGAGCGATCTCCTTGCTCTGCAGAAGGCGAAGCCACCTTTCGCGGGGTTCGCTGCCACGAAGCCCGGCGCGCTGAAGCGTCTCCTCATGTCACCGGGCCCGATCTTCGATCCCGAGGGGCATGCGGGTGATTGGTGGGGCGCGGGACGCGCCTTCTTCGCGGCAGGTTTCCGCAAGGGGGACGTGGTGCTGAACACCTTCAGCTACCACTTCACGCCCGGCGGCTTCATCATGGAATCGGGTGCACATGCCGTGGGTGCGGCGGTGATCCCCGCCGGGCCGGGCCAGACCGAGCAGCAGTTGGAGGCCATCGCGGCGCTCCAGCCCAATGCCTATGCCGGCACGCCGGATTTCCTGAAAATCCTGATTGAGAAGGGCAACGAGGCCGGCCGGCCCATCACCTCGATCAAGCGCGCAATGGTCTCAGGGGCAGCTTTCCCACCCAGTCTGCAAGCCTGGGTGAAAGAACAGGGCATCGCGGCTTGCCAGTCCTATGCGACCGCGGATCTCGGCATCGTCGCCTATGAGAGCCTCGGCCAGCCCGGCCTCATCATCAATGAAGGGCTGATCGTCGAGATCGTAAAGCCCGGCACGGATGAGCCTCTCCCGGAGGGCGAGGTCGGCGAGATCGTCGTGACGCGCCTCAACGCGGATTATCCGCTGCTGCGCTTCGGCACGGGGGATCTCTCGAAGATCATTCCCGGCCAGAGCCCGTGCGGCCGCACCAACCAGCGCCTCGCGGGCTGGATGGGTCGCGCTGACCAGCGCACGAAGGTTAAGGGCATGTTTGTCGACCCGGCGCAGATCGAAGCCGTGCGCAAGGCGCATCCCGGCCTCGGCCGCCTGCGCCTAGTGGTGACGCGCCAGAACGAACAGGACGCCATGACACTCCGTGCGGAGAGTGCGGAAAACACGCCCACCCTTGCTGCCATGCTGGCCGCCAGCCTGCAGGCGCAGACCAAGCTCAAGGGCGAGGTGGAACTCGTGGCACCGGGTTCGCTCCCCAATGATGGAAAGATCATCGCGGACGAACGTCCGATCGGCTGAGGCCAACGTAAAGCAGGGCAACAGGCGCGCTTTTCCCTCGTGACGCGCCTCTCCCGATGCCTTACGGAACGCTTGCGATGAATAAACATCAGCCGATGATTGAAGCCGCCATGAACCGCGAGTTCGAGACGCGCCGAGAAGCCGAAATGCGCGCCGTGCGCCTGCCACCGGATCACCCTCCGGTGAAGACGGGCAAGGTGGGCGTTCTGCTGCTCAATCTCGGCACGCCGGATGGGACGGATTACTGGTCCATGCGCCGGTATCTGAAGGAGTTCCTCTCGGATCGCCGCGTCATCGAGGTGCCGCGCCTGCTCTGGTGGCCGCTGCTCAACCTCATCATCCTCACCACCCGCCCCGGCAAGAAGGGCAAGGATTACGCGACGATCTGGAACAACGAGAAAAACGAAGGCCCGCTGAAAACCATCACGCGCGGGCAGGCAGAAAAGCTGGCGGAACGCCTATCGGGCGATGATCGCGTCGTCGTGGATTTCGCGATGCGCTACGCCAACCCTTCGACCGAAAGCCGCATCCAATGGCTGAAGGATCAGGGCTGCAACCGCATCCTGCTCGTGCCGCTCTACCCGCATTATGCCGCCGCGACCACCGCCACCGCCGCCGATCAGGCCTTCCGCGCGCTGATGAAGATGCGCTGGCAGCCTTACGTGCGCGTCGCCCCGGCCTATGCGGATGACCCGGCCTATATCGACGCGCTCGCCAATTCCGTGCGCGCGCATCTCGCCGGACTCGATTGGGAGCCGGATGTGCTGCTCGCCACCTTCCACGGCATGCCGGAGAAATATCTCAAGAAGGGCGACCCCTACCATTGCGAATGCATGAAGACCGGACGCCTGCTGCGCGAGGCGCTCGGCTGGCCGAAGGATCGCTATCGCATCACCTTCCAGTCACGGTTCGGCAATGATCCGTGGCTGCAGCCCTACACGGATGAAACCGTGGAGGCGCTGGCCAAATCCGGCGTGAAGAAGCTCGCCATGATCGCGCCGGGCTTCTCGGCGGATTGCCTCGAGACGCTGGAAGAACTCGACGGCGAGAACCGCGAGATCTTCGAGCACAATGGCGGCGAGCACTTCACCTACATCCCCGCGCTGAACGACAGCGATGGCGGGATGGACGTGATCGAGACCATCGTGCGCCGCGAA
>JALOTF010000105.1 GCA_025458025.1 Beijerinckiaceae bacterium
GTCGCGGAACTTCCACTGGAGGTGATAGAGGTTCAGCGGCAGGCTCTTGTAGGAGCGCACATAGCCGCGGAAAATCTCGGTGATCATCTCCTCGTTGGTGGGCCCGAAGAGCATCTCGCGCTCATGGCGATCCTTGATGCGCAGCATCTCCTTGCCATAGGCGTCGTAGCGCCCCGATTCGCGCCAGAGATCGGCGGATTGAATCGTCGGCATCAGGAGTTCAATCGCGCCCGAGCGGTTCTGCTCTTCGCGGATGATCTTGCAGACATTGTTCAGCACGCGCAGGCCCAGCGGCAGCCAGGCGTAAATGCCGGCTGATTCCTGCCGGACGAGCCCGGCGCGAAGCGCCAGCCGGTGCGAAACAATCTCCGCTTCCTTGGGCGTCTCGCGCAAGGTGGGGAGGAAGAAACGGGACATGCGCATCGGGGAGGCTCCGCAGAACGGCAGGCTGAATCACTTCGATCAAGGGCGATCATGCCCTTTTCGGGGCGCTTCTGTCACACTTCTCGGCGAATGGGAATTGCCCGCGCATCACGCCGCAGCGGTTATGTTGCAGTGCATGATGACAAGCCGCGCGAGACCTGCTTCATTCGCGCCGTTCGGGAGGACACCGCTGTCGCTTCACCTCGGGTGGAGCACGTCGGGGAGAGCAGACGGGAACAAATTCCCGGCCGGAAAGAGACGCAACCAAGTCGTCTCGAAAGACCGGCCAAGACCAATAAAAACAGACACTTAAAGGCGGGGAAACCCGCCTTTTTCTTTTTGTGCCCGCGCTCCAGCGAGTTCGATTCGTCAGAGGAGCGGCGCAAGCCAGATGAGGAACACCAGGCTCGAGACGGTCGCGACCGCCGAGGTCACCAGCGCATACCACAGGAGATGCGCCTGATGCGGCGCGCCGGGCTCGGAGCCGGCCTCAATTTCACCAGCCTCCACCTGGCTCCGCACGCGGAAAGGCAGCACGGCGAAGAGCGCCACCCACCAGATAACAAAATAGATCGCGATGGATGTGCCGATCGAGAAAATCAGCTGGCCCGAGCGGGCATAGAGCACGACCAGCACAAGACCGATGCCACAGAAGGCCGCGAGCAAACCCAGCCCGATCTGGGCCGGGCCCGAAATTCGCGTCGCCAGCCGATCCACCGCGCTCATTCTCAAATCTCCTCAATTTCCGTCAGCGTGCCGAGGCAATCCTTGGGGTGAAGGAACAGCACCGGCTTGCCATGCGCGCCGATTTTCGGCTCGCCATCGCCCAGAATACGCAAGCCACCGGCGATCAGAGCATCGCGCGCCGCAAGAAGATCGGTCACCTCGTAGCAAATATGATGTACGCCGCCGTCGGGGTTCTTTTCGAGGAATTTCGCGATGGGGCTGGTGGGCCCCAGCGGCTCCAGAAACTCGATCTTGGTGTTGGGCAGGGTTACGAACACCACCCGCACACCATGCTCCGGCAATTCCTGTGGGGCAGAAACATCGGCACCGAGCGTATCGCGATAGGTGCGCGTCGCAGCCGCGATATCCTTCACGGCAATAGCGACATGGTTCAGGCGTCCGAGCATGGCTTTCTCCCTCTTTGATGCGCTTCTCTAGGGCGCGGCTTAGAGTTCGACGATCAGCACCTTGGTATAGGGTTTCTTGTCCCACAGATCATTGATGCCCGCGCGCACGCCACGCTCCAGCGCCTGCCGCACGGCATCGGGGTCGCGCCGGGTGTTCTTGGGGATGGAGCGCCAGATCTCCTCCACGAGATCGCGCAGATGCGCCTCCATCGGCTCGCCCTCGTCATCCTCGCCGGGAATGCCGATGGTCGCGACATCGACCGAACCGAGCTTGTTGCCCCGATCATCAAGGCCGATGGCAACGATGGCTGTACCGGCAAAGCCAAGCTTGCGACGCTCGCGGATGCAATCATCGAGCGCAGAGATCAGCAGGCTGCCATCCTTCACAAGCTGGCCCACCGGCACCTCGTCGATGATGGCCGGGCGGCCCGGTGCCAGTTGCACCACATCGCCGTTATAGGCGCGGATCACATCGCGCACTCCCTGCGCTTTGGCAAAATCGCGGTGCATCGTGAGGTGAAGCGCCTCGCCATGCGCAGGGATAGCGATTTTCGGGCGGATCCACTCGTACATCCGGCGCATTTCCTCGCGGCGCGGATGACCGGAGACATGCACGAGGCCATCGCGGTCGGTGATGACCTCCACACCCTGCTTCACAAGGTTGTTGATGATCGCACCGATGGATTTCTCGTTGCCGGGAATGGCCCGCGACGAAAAGATCAGCCGGTCGCCGGGCGAAAGATCCACATCCGGATGCTCGCCCGAGGCGATGCGCGCCAGAGCCGCGCGGGGCTCGCCCTGCGATCCCGTGAGGATCAGCACGCATTTGTCGCGCTTGAGGCTCTTATAGCGATCAACCGGCAGAAACGGCGGCAGGCCATCGAGCATGTCGAGCTCGCCCGCGACATCCGCCACGCGATCCATCGCGCGGCCCACGACGATCACATCGCGGCCCGCTTCCTTCGCAGCTTCCGCCACAGCACGGATGCGCGCGACGTTGGAGGCGAAGGTCGTCACGGCCACGCGGCCCTTGGATTGCGCGATGAGATCGCGCAGCGAGACCTCCACGTCGCGCTCCGAGGGCGAGATGCCATCGCGCGTGACATTGGTGGAATCGGAGATCATCGCGAGGACGCCCTCCTCACCAATCTGCCGCAGGCGGGCTTCGTCCGTGGGCTCGCCGAGCACAGGGGTCTCGTCGATCTTCCAGTCACCGGTATGGAGCACGGTGCCGAGCGGCGTGCGGATCGCCAAGGCCATCGCCTCGGGGATGGAATGCGCCACCGGCACGGTCTCGATATGGAAGGGACCGAGGCGGAATTCGCCGCGCTGGGGAATGACGCGCACCGGTGGATGCGGGCGATTCTCTTCCGAATAGCGCCGCGCTTCTAGGAGGTTCGCGGCAAAGGGCGTCATGTAAACCGGCGCACCAAGGCGCGGCCAGAGATCGGCGAGCGCACCGAAATGGTCCTCATGCGCATGGGTGATGACAATGCCCAGAAGGTTCTTCTTCTCGGCTTCGATGAAGCGGATATCCGGCATCACGAGGTCGATGCCCGGCAGATCCGGCCCCGCGAAGGAGACGCCGCAATCCACCATCAGCCATTGGCGCTTCTTGCCTTGGCCGAAGCCGTAGAGCGCCATGTTCATGCCAATTTCACCGAGGCCGCCCAGGGCCGCGAACACCAGAGATTCTTCTTTCATGCCGTGCCGGCACCTTTCTCGCCCCGGCCCGAGGATACCTCAGGGCAGGACAAACACATCGCCCGCCACGATGGTGACAGGCCCCGAATTCGTTTCGAGCCGGAGCGCCCCATGCGCATCGAGGCCTGCAAACGTGCCTTCCCGCGCGCCATCCGGCAGTTTCACCTTCAGCCTTTGGCCCAGCGGCAAGCTCGATGCAAGCCAGCGCTGGCGAATGCCGGCAAAGCCCCTGCCCTCATCAAAGATGGCCAGCGCATCGGCAAAGCTGCGCTGGAGCGAATCAAAGAGGCTATCCCGCGTTATCCAGCCCGCGCTTTCCACGAGGTGGGCCACAGGCTGGTCGAGCCCTTGCGGGGCATGCGCCACATTGACGCCCATGCCGATGACCACGCCAGGCCTGCCCGCAGGATCGCTCTCGCCCTCCAGCAGGATACCCGCGAGCTTGCGGCGATCCAGCAGCACATCATTGGGCCATTTGAGGATGAGACAGCTCGCAAGATCCGGCGCCAGCGCCGAGATCGCCTCGACAAGCGCGATACCCGCTACGAAGCCGAGCAGTGGAAGCTTCGCTGGCGCGCAGGGTGCGGCGAGCGCCAGCGAGGCATAGAGATTGCCGGGCGGCGACACCCAGCCGCGCTCATGCCGGCCACGCCCGGAGCTTTGGGCATCCGCGACAATCCAGAGCCGGTCTGCGCCGTCGCGCAACGCCGCTTTCCCCGCTGAATTGGTGGAGCCGATTTCCGGCTCGTGGCGGAGCGCGAAACCGCGCGCCGCGAGCATGGGGTGGAGAGCCAGCGCCACTCAGAACAGCGACCCTTAAAAGAGAGACTTGGCGGCGAGCTGGGCCACGTTCTTCAGCGGCCCCGCGACAATCGCGAAGAGCAGCACGAAGCCGGCCGAGAGCCACATCATGGTCTTGAGTTCGATAGCCATGGGCTGGAAAGCCGGAGCTGGCTCATCGAAATACATCACCTTGATGATGCGCAGGTAATAGAAGGCCGAGACCACGCTGGAGACGATGCCGATCACCGCGAGCACGAACAGCTTCGCTTCAATCGCCGCCGCGAACACATAGAACTTCGCGAAGAAGCCCGCGAGCGGCGGAATGCCGATCAATGAGAACAGCAAGGCCGCCATTGCGAAGGCAAGGCCCGGATTGGTGCGCGCGGCACCGGCGAGATCGCCGATCTGCTCCACGCGCCGCCCGCCGGTCTGCATCGCGAGGATCACCGCGAAGACACCGATGGTCATGGCGAGATAGACGCCCATGAAGATCACGATGCCTTCGACGCCCGCAATCGAGCCGGCCGCGAGGCCGACCAGCGCGTAGCCCATATTGCCGATCGAGGAATAGGCCATCAGGCGCTTGATGTTCCGCTGGCCGATGCCGGCGAAAGCACCCAGCGCCATCGAGGCAATCGCCACGAAGACAATGATCGGCTGCCAGTCCTTCAGCACCGGCAGGAAGCCGTCGATGAGAATGCGCACGGTCATCGCCACTGCGGCCATCTTCGGCGCAGTCGCCACGAAAGAGGCAACCGGTGTCGGCGCGCCTTCATAAACGTCGGGCGTCCACATGTGGAACGGCACGACGCTCATCTTGAAGGCGAGGCCCGCGATGATGAAGACGAGGCCGAACACCACGCCCGCGCCGCCCGGAGCCGACACCGCCTTCGCGATGGCCGGGAAGGTCACGGAGCCCGTGAAGCCATAGACGAGGCTCATGCCGTAGAGCAGCATGCCCGAGGAGAGCGCGCCGAGAACGAAATACTTCAGGCCCGCTTCCGCGCTCTTCTCATCGTCGCGGTTCATGGTCGCGATCACGTAGAGCGCGAGGGATTGCAGTTCCACGCCGAGATAGAGCGAGATCAGCTCATTCGCGGAGCACATCATCATCATGCCGATGGTCGAGAGCAGGATGAGGATTGTGTATTCGAAGCGCGCGATCTTCGCCTCGCGCAGGAAGCGCGTGGACATCACGATCGCGGAAATCGCACCGATGATCGTGAGGATCTTCATCACGCGGGCGAAGCTGTCGACCACGAAGGCATCGTTGAAGGTCGAGACGCGGCCGGGCGACTGATCGAGCAGCAGGAAGCCTGCAACCAGCAGTGCGCCGATGGCAATGGCATCGATGATCTTCTTCGAGCCATCGCCGCGGAAGGCACCGATCAGCACCAGAGCCAAAGCCGTGACGGCCAGCAGGATTTCCGGCAGGGCCGGCCCGAAAGCGGGAACGGGGGAAACGGGAACATTCATGGCTTCACCCGTTATTTCACAAGCGCCGCGGCCTTGGCCGGCAGCCCGGATTGCAACCCGGCGATCAGCGCATCCACGCTCGCCTGGCTCATGGAGAGGATCGCGTTCGGTTGCACGCCGTAATAGATGACGAGCACGGCCAGCGGCGCGAGGATCGCGATTTCACGCAGCGAGAGATCGGGGATCGTCTCGAGCGCGTGCTTCTCGACCTTGCCATAGACCACGCGGGCGAAGAGCCAGAGCGCATAGGCCGCCGAGAGGATAACGCCGGTCGTCGCGAAGAATGCGACCCAGGTATTCGCCTTGAACGAGGCGAGCAGCGTCAGGAATTCACCCACGAAGCCCGAAGTGCCCGGCAGGCCCACATTCGCCATGGTGAAGAGCAGGAACACCATCGCGTAGAGCGGCATCTTGTTCACGAGGCCACCATAGGCCGCGATCTCGCGGGTATGCATGCGGTCGTACACCACGCCGACGCAGAGGAAGAGCGCGCCGGAAACCAGCCCGTGGCTCACCATCTGGAACACTGCGCCCTGCACGCCCTGCGCATTGAGCGTGAAGAGGCCCATCGTCACGAAGCCCATATGCGCCACGGAGGAATAGGCGATCAGCTTCTTGATGTCCTCCTGCATCATCGCCACCAGCGAGGTGTAGATGATGGCGATGACCGAGAGCGCAAACACGAAATTCGCGAAGTAGAGGCTCGCCTCGGGGAACATCGGGATCGAGAAGCGCAGGAAGCCGTAGCCGCCCATCTTCAAGAGGATGCCCGCGAGGATCACCGAACCCGCCGTCGGCGCTTCCACGTGCGCATCCGGCAGCCAGGTATGCACCGGCCACATCGGCATCTTCACCGCGAAGCTCGCGAAGAAGGCGAGCCACAGCCAGTATTGCATGCCGCTCGGGAACTTGAAGGCCAGCAGCTTCACGATATCCGCCGTGCCCGCCGTCCAGTACATCGCCATGATGGCCAGCAGCATCAGCACCGAACCCAGCAGCGTGTAGAGGAAGAACTTGAAGCTCGCATAGATGCGCCGCGCGCCGCCCCAGATGCCGATGATCAGGAACATCGGGATCAGGCCCGCCTCGAAGAAGGCGTAGAACAGCACGAGATCCAAAGCCACGAACACGCCGATCATCAGCGTCTCGAGCAGCAGGAACAGCGCGTAATACTCCTTCTGACGCTTGCTGATCGCGTTGAACGAGGCCGCGATGCAGAAGGGCATCAGGAACGTGGTCAGGATCACGAAGGGCATCGCGATGCCATCGACACCGAGCTGGTAGGTGATCTCGGTGCCGAGCCAGGCCTTGCGCTCCACGAGCTGGAAGCCCGCCTTCGCGGCATCAAACCGCGACAGCGCGACAAGGCTGAGGAGGAAGGTGACAATCGTGGTCCAGAACGCGCCCCAGCGCATGTTGCGCCGGCCCGCCTCATCGTCCTTCTGCAGGAGCACGAAGGCCGCGCCCGCTAGCGGCAGGACCAGGAGCCCTGAGAGAATGCCAAATCCGAACATCAGTGGGCTCCCCCGGAGAAGAGATACCAGGTCACGAAGCCCGCGACGCCGAGCAGCATCGCCAGAGCGTAGTGGTAGACGTAACCCGTCTGGAGTTTCATCACGCGGCCCGCGATCTTCACGGAGAGCGCGGAGATGCCATCCGGCCCAAGGCCGTCGATCACCATGCCGTCACCCTTCTTCCACAGGAAGCGGCCGAGCCAACGCGCGGGGCGCACGAAGATCAGGTCGTAGAGCTCGTCGAAATACCACTTGTTCAGGAGGAAGCGGTAGATCGCCGGGTGCCGCGCCGCAATTCCTGCCGGAATCTGCGGCCAGCGCAAATAGAAGAGGTAAGCCAGCACGAAGCCGCCGACCATCATCACGAAGGGCGACCACACCACCCAACGCGGCAGCTTCGCGTGGTCGTGCATATCGTGGAGCACATGGTTCTCCGGCCCCGTGAAGAGCGAGCCCTTCCAGAAAGCGCCCGTCGCATCCGAGAGGAAGGAATGCGCGAGCGGGAAGCCGGCGAGAAACGCACCCGCCGCTAGCACGCCGAGCGGCACCAGCATCACCAGCGGGCTCTCATGGGCGTGGTCATATGTGTGCTTGTCCGCGCGCGTCTCGCCCATGAAGGTGAGGAAAAAGAGCCGCCACGAATAGAAGGACGTGAAGCCCGCTGCGAGCACCACACAAAGGAACGCATAGACGTGCCCCGGCGTATGCGCGACGTAAGCCGCCTCGATGATCGCATCCTTCGAGTAGTAGCCAGCGGTGAAAGGGAAGCCCGTCAGCGCGATATTGCCGATGAACATCATCGCGGCGGTGAAGGGGATCTTTTTCGCAAGGCCGCCCATCTTCCGGATGTCCTGCTCGTGGTGCATCGCATGGATGACCGAGCCAGCGCCCAAAAACAGCAAGGCCTTGAAGAAGGCATGCGTGAAGAGGTGGTAGATGCCGCCGGCATAGAGGCCGGAGCCCAAAGCCACGAACATGTAGCCGAGCTGCGAGCAGGTCGAATAGGCGATCACGCGCTTGATATCGTTCTGCACGAGGCCCACGGTCGCCGCGAAAATCGCAGTCGTCGCGCCGAAGATCAGCACCACGCTCATCGCGAAATGCGTCGCCTCGAACAGCGGCGACAGGCGCGCCACCATGAAGACACCGGCGGTCACCATGGTCGCGGCGTGGATGAGGGCCGAAACCGGGGTCGGGCCTTCCATCGCGTCCGGAAGCCAGGTGTGTAGAAGGAACTGCGCGGATTTGCCCATCGCGCCCATGAAGAGCAGGCAGCAGGCGAGTTCGAGCGCGTTGAGGTTATAGCCCAAGAAGCTCACCACCTCCTTCGCCTTGCCGGGCACGGCGGCGAAGATCGGATCGAAGCTCACGGCTCCGAACACCCAGAACACGAGGAAAATGCCGAGCGCGAAGCCGAAATCGCCGACGCGGTTCACGATGAAGGC
>JALOTF010000106.1 GCA_025458025.1 Beijerinckiaceae bacterium
AGTTTTATCCCCGCCTCGTCACACACCCGCTAATCTCCCCCCATCTCCGGGTTCATGAGCCCGGGAAGGTGGCGGGTGGGCGAGAGCCTGCTGGCCATTGGCGCGGGGTTCCCGTCGCACCGGGCCGGCACAACCGGCAACCGGCACTCTTCTTACGCTAGCACGCCGCGCCCAGTGGCGCGGGGCCCCGCGATTTCCCCTCCCCCGCCCGGCAGAAACGCCCCGGCGGGCGAAGCCGCGTGAGCCTATTCGGCAGCGGTGGCCTGCGGCGCCTCGTCATGGCGATGGCGCCATTGATGGAGCTTCTCGCGGGCGCGGGTGCCCACATCATCCGCGAGCATCGCGATGCGGCCGAGCACCGAACCCGGCCCGGCGATGGACGCGAGCGGCACGGCCTCGTTCGCGAGGCGGTTCTTGAAATCCTCGTCTCCGGTCAGGAAATCCACCTCGTTCAGGCCATGGAGCGGATGTAATCCATCATCAGCACCATGCCCGGCGAGCCGTGCTGGAAAGTCGGATCATAGGCCGTCACGAAGGCGCGGAGGCTCTTGCCCTCCACGAAATTCATGGAGATCGCGATCGCCTTGCCATCGCGCTCCAGCACGAAAATGCGGAGCATACCCGCCTCGTGCAGCACGCGGGCGAGCGCGGCCAGAAGCGGCGCGCCCTCATCGAAGAGCGGCGCGGTGATGCCGGTTTTCTGGAGCCAGATGCGCTTGAAGCGCGACAACTCGGCAAGAACCGGCTCGAAATTCTCGTGCGGCTCCAGCAGGCGGAAGCGCAATTCAGCCCCCTCCTCCAGGAATTTCACGCCGCGCTTGTAGTTCTGGCGGATCTTCTTCGGGAAATGGTTGAACCACGCCTCGCCATCGACCCAATCGCCGGTGACGCGCATGGAATGCTCGAGCCGGCGGTTATCCTGAAGGCGCGGGCCCGCTCCGTTCGCCTGCCGCAGGTCCCATGCACGCGCGTGGGGCAACAGCCGGTTCAGCAGGCTCACATCATGGCGCGTGGTCGCACTCGCCTCGGCCCAGAGGCGCGGCAGCACATCCGGCGGAGCATCGGGTGCGATGAGTGCATCGCAATAATCGCAGGCATCGCGGCCCGCCCATTCGAGCATGCGCAGGCCCTTGTGAGGGTGGATCGCCAGCGGCAGCACGGCGACGAGCTGGTCGCCTTCCCACGCCGTCGCGATGGCGAGACCACGATGATCGCGATCCGGGATGTTGTTCCACCAGGCGGAAATCCAGGCATGGCTCTGGAAAATCGTGGCTTCCGCGCGCAGCCAGAGGTGATGCCAAGCCTCGCCGAGGCGCGCGAGCCCCTCCGCATCGCGGATGATCTCGATCTTCTCGACGGCGACAGCGAGGGCGACGGCAGCCATCATGGGGTGTGACTTTCAGGCGTGGAATCGAGCCGCGCGGGCGCTTTCGGGCGCAGGCCGGGAATGTGCTGGGCCATGCGGATGAGTGGCAGCACCCACAAGCCGAACAGCGATTGGTATTCGTCGCGATCATGCTCGACGAGGCCAAACTGGAAGCTTTCGTCCTTCGCGGGCACGCAGAGGGTGCCGAACCAGCGATCCCAGAAGGAGAAGAGCAGGCCGAAATTCTTGTCATAATGCGCGGGGTTGGCGCTGTGGTGCAGCTGGTGCCAATGCGGGCAGAGCACCACGTCGTTCAGCTTGCCGAAGGAAATCTTGAGGTGGGTGTGGCGCACGAAATCCATCATCAGGATGTTGCGCATCACATAGACATTGAGGCCGAAAATCGTGGCTTCCACCGGGTCGAGCGACAGCAGCGTCCAGATGCCGAAGGCAATACCGGGGATCACGCCATCCCACATGCGGTTCATCAGATCATCGAGCGGATGCACGCGATCCTTGGTAATGCCCACCATCACTTCCGCCGAATGGTGCACCTTGTGCAACTCCCAGAGGAACGGGATTTTGTGCTGCGCATAGTGGTAGAGGTAATAGGAAAGGTCATAGGCAAGCAGCATCGTGACCGTGAACAGCACGATCATCAGCGGCCCGGGCGCGCCGAAAACCGGCTCGGTGATGCCGAATAATCCCCCGATGGCCTGATGCGTGAGATAACCCATGCCGGCCACGAACACGGCACCGGCGGGGATCATCAGGAAGGGATAGGCGATGCGCCGCGTGATCCAGAACCAGAAATCCGCCTTGGCGGAGGGGTGGGTCATGATCTCGTGCGGCCAGAGGAATTCGAAGAACTCGCTCCAGCTGCGCTCGCGCGTGTTGGTCCAGTAGACATAAAGCGCCGAGCCGAGCGCGGTCGCCAGCAACAACCCGCCGACCATCAGGTTCTCGAATTCCAGCTTTGACGCAACCTTCTGGAGAAACCAGTCCAGCATTCTAAATATCCGTCCCATCTTGGCACGGGCCACGCGGCCCCTGCCCTTCGGGAGCAGACACTAGGCCACAGGCGTTAAGATCGGATGGTGCGGATCGATCACCGGTGGTGCAGGCCAGCCTTCTGCAAGGCCTGCCAGATGCCCGGTGCGTCATCGGCATAGGCGAAGAGATCGAGATCGGCGGGAGCCACCACACCCGCTTTCACCATACCTTTGAAATCGATGACGGATTCCCAATATTCGCGCATCGCCAGCACAATCGGCAAGGGGTTCATCTTGCCGGTCTGGCGCAGGGTGAGGATCTCGAACAGCTCGTCGCAGGTGCCGAAACCGCCGGGAAAAACCACCAGAGCAGCGGCCCGCATGGCCAGATGAAACTTGCGAACCGCAAAGTAATGGAAACGAAAAGTCAATTCCGGCGTGGACCAGGCATTGGGCTCCTGCTCATGCGGCAGGGTGATGTTGAAGCCGATGGAGGGCGCCCCTGCCTCAGTCGCACCGCGATTGGCGGCTTCCATGATGCCCGGTCCGCCGCCCGTGGCGATCACATTATGGTGGTCACCATTGCCGTCGATGGCCCCGCCTTCGCGCGAGGCGAGGCTTCCGAAAGCGCGCGCTTCCGCATAGGCCCGGCCGGCCATGCCGGGATCACCGTCCTGGAAGCGCGCGGAGCCGAAGACCACGATGGTCGATTTGATCTTCGCCGCTCGTAAGGAATCCTCGGCCTTCTGGTATTCCAGCGAGAAGCGCAGGCCTCGTGTGGAATCACCCAGAATGAAATCCGGATCGAGTGCCGCAAGGCGGTAGCTCGGGCTTTCCATCTGCGGTGTGTTGGAGCGGAGAGCGGGCATGGCGGGCATTTCCGGACGTGCGATTCAGGCTGCAGAGGCTAGGCCTGAAACGTAAAGGCCGGGGAAAGAGTGCCGGGCGACGTGACTTGCCCCCGTGACTTGCCCCGCGCGAGCCCGTAAAACCGGCGGATGCTGATCGCGACCTTCAACGTCAATTCCATCCGCCAGCGCATCGAGCACCTCACGCGCTGGCTGAAATCCCGCGAGCCTGATGTCGTCTGCCTGCAGGAGCTGAAATGCCTCGACGAGGCTTTCCCGCGCGAGGAGATCGAGGCTCTAGGCTATCAGGTCGAGACCTTCGGCCAGAAGACCTTCAACGGCGTCGCCATCCTCTCGCGCCACGGCATCGCGATCGAGCATCGCGGGTTGCCGGGCTTCCTGGATGAACAGGCACGCTACATCGAAGGCGTTGTGAGCCTGCCGCAGGGGCATGCATTGGGTGCTGTGTTGCGTATCGCCGGGGTCTATTTCCCCAACGGCAACCCGGTCGACAGCGCGAAATTCGAATACAAGCGCGGCTTCATGGCCGCCCTCACCCGCCACGCCGAGAGCCTGCTCGCGCTGGAGGAACCGCTGATCATCGCGGGCGATTACAACGTCATCCCCACGCCGGATGATGCGCGCTTCCCCGAGAACTGGCGCGGCGATGCTCTGTTCCAGCCAGAATCGCGGGCGGATTTCCGCAAGCTCTGCGCGCTGGGCTTCACCGATGCCATCCGCGCGACGAGCGATAATCCCCGCCTCTATTCGTTCTGGGATTATCAGGCCGGGGCATGGCAGCGCGACAACGGCATCCGCATCGATCACCTGCTGCTCTCGCCGCTTGTCGCGGACCGGCTGTTGGAAACGGGAATCGATCGGGAAATGCGTGCGGAGGAAAAACCCTCCGATCATGTGCCGGTCTGGTGCCGGCTGAAGGGCTGAGAAGCCCTATCGGCCGGCGCGCTCATACTTGCGCAGGTAAGCATCCGCGAGGCGGCGCTCATCCTCCGTGGCGATGGAGCGGGCGCGGGTGTTGAGTTCCACCACCCAGTCATCGCGGCCCGGGAAGGCCTTCTTGGCGGCCACCTGCATCCACATCAGCCCGCGCGGGCCCTGCCGGGGCACGCCATCGCCGTTAAAGAGCATCTGCCCGAGGCGGGCCTGCGCCGAGACGTGGCCCTTTTCGGCCGCGAGATTGAACCAGCGCGCGGCCTGATGCAGGTCACGCGGGCCGGCCACCCCTTCGGAGAAGATGCGCCCGAGGTGATATTGCGCATCCGCATCGTCGAAATAGGCGGCGGCGTAATGGAACATCTCGGTCGCGCGGGTGGGATCGCGCTTCACCCGGCTATTCGGGATGCCCGCGAGATGATAGCCGCCGAGCGCCACGAAAGCCTGCGCGACCACGCGGGCATTTGGCGAATCCGGCGCGACATCCGCGTGCCGGTTCGCGATCTCGGAGAAGTGCTGGTAGGCCTTGAGGTCGTCGCGGCGCACGCCCTCGCCTTCGGCATACATCCGGCCGAGCTTCCACTGCGCGGCGACATTGCCTTCGCGCGCGGCATAACCCAGCGCCTGCACGGCCATTTCGGAATTGCCGCTGGAGAGGGCGTTGAGGCCCTCTCGCAGCGAATCGCCGATGGATTTGAAGAGCATGCCCTTCGGCGGATTGGCCGGGGCAGGCCCTTCCTTCACGTCGAACGCCAGCGCTCCCCCCTGCAAGGCAAGGGCGATCACAAACGCCAGAGGCGCTGCTGACGGTCGGAACGTGTCAGATATCCGCATAGACGTGCTTCTCGGCTTTGCCGCCCGGATGGGTCACGGCGCCATCGCGCGCGGAGCCAACCTGCTGGGCGTATTTCCAGAGCGCGCCGGATTGATAATCCGTCTCGCGCGGTTTCCAGTCCTTACGACGCGCTTCCAATTCGGCATCGGTAAGGCGAACGTTGAGCACACCTGTGACCGCATTGAGTTCAATGATGTCACCATCGCGGATGAGCGCGATCGGGCCGCACACCGCCGCTTCGGGGCCGACATGGCCCACGCAGAAACCGCGCGTCGCGCCGGAGAAGCGGCCATCGGTGATGAGCGCCACCTTGTCGCCCATGCCCTGGCCATAGAGCGCCGCCGTGGTGGCCAGCATCTCGCGCATGCCCGGGCCGCCGCGCGGGCCCTCGTAGCGGATGACGAGAACCTCGCCTTCCTTGTACTGCTTGTTCTTTACGGCCTCGAAGCAGAGCTCCTCGCTGTCGAAGCAGCGGGCCGGGCCGGTGAAGGCCAGCTTGTCCTGCGCCATACCGGCGATCTTCACGATGGCACCCTCCGGCGCGAGGTTGCCCTTGAGGCCCACCACGCCACCGGTGACGGTGATCGGGTTATTGGCCGGGCGAACCACGTCCTGGTTGGGGTTCCATTTCACGTTGGCGAGGTTCTCGGCCATTGTGCGGCCAGTCACGGTCATGCAGTCGCCATGCATGTAGCCATGGTCGAGCAGGGTCTTCATCAGCAGCGGAATGCCGCCGACCTCGAACATGTCCTTGGCGACATATTTCCCGCCCGGCTTGAGGTCCGCGATATAGGGCGTCTTGCGGAAAATCTCGGCTACGTCGAACAGGTCGAAATCGATGCCGCATTCATGCGCGATGGCCGGCAGGTGCAGCGCCGCATTGGTGGAGCCACCCGAGGCCGCGACCACGACCGCCGCGTTTTCCAGCGCCTTGCGGGTCACGATGTCACGCGGGCGGATATTCTTGGCGATGAGTTCCATCACCATCTCGCCGGCGGTCATGCAGAAGCTGTCGCGAATCTCGTACGGGGCCGGAGCGCCAGCCGAATAGGGCAGCGCCAAGCCGATGGCTTCGGACACGGTCGCCATGGTGTTGGCGGTGAACTGCGCGCCGCAGGCACCGGCCGAGGGGCAGGCAGCCTGCTCGATTTCCTCGAGGCTCTGGTCATCGAGGGCACCCACGGAGTGCTTGCCGACCGCCTCGAACACATCCTGCACGGTGATCTGCTGGCCGCGCCAGGTGCCCGGCAGGATGGAGCCGCCATAAATAAAGACCGACGGCACATTGAGGCGAACCATCGCCATCATCATGCCCGGAAGCGACTTGTCGCAGCCCGCGAGGCCCACGAGCGCATCATAGGAATGGCCGCGCATGGTGAGCTCGACCGAATCCGCGATTACCTCGCGCGAGGCCAGCGAGGACTTCATGCCCTGATGGCCCATGGCGATGCCATCGGTGACCGTGATGGTGCAGAACTCGCGCGGCGTGCCGCCGGCAGCCGAGACGCCCTTCTTCACGGCCTGTGCCTGGCGCATCAGCGAGATGTTGCAGGGTGCGGCCTCGTTCCAGCACGACGCAACGCCCACCAGCGGCTGGTGGATCTGCGCCTTGGTGAGACCCATCGCGTAGAGATAGGAACGGTGCGGCGCGCGCTCCGGGCCTTCCGTCACGTGACGGCTGGGGAGCTTCGTCTTGTTGTATGTGAATTCGGTCATTGCCCGTTCCTTTTCGTCCCTGAAAACGCGTGCCTTTTGCCGGTTTCCACCCACTGTAGCGATTGCCACAGGCGCGCGCCTGTCTCAATCACCCGGGGCGGCGAGGAATTACGGTTTGGTTAACCAGCAGAACCGCATCCTCGACCGAAAAAGCTCAAATTTCCAAGGCCGTTAGCGGGACTATGGATGGCGCGCGCTTTGTGGCGCAAAAGCGGCGGCGCGCGAGCCGCCGGAAGGCGGATTTCGAATCCATCCGGCCTGTTGCGGAAACGTCACAAGCAGGCATGAGGCGACACCTTGCACCCCAGCAAAAAGCCGCCCGGCTTGACCGGACGGCTCTGAACGAAACTTCAACTGGATCAGCTCAGCCCAGCCGCTTCAGCGCCTCTTCAATGCGCGCGATGCGGCTCTCGGCCTCGGCGAGGCGCTCGCGGTTCTCCTCGATCACCTCTTCGGGCGCACGCGCCACGAAATCCGGGTTGTCGAGCTTGCGCTTCGTGCCATCCATGTCCTTCACGAGCTTCTCGCGCTCGCCCGTGAGGCGCTTTTTTTCCGCCGCGATATCTATGATGCCCGCGAGCGGAATGCAGGCGACCTGCCCGCGCACCAGCACCTGCACGCTCTGCGCCGGCGCTTCATGCACGAACTGGATTTCGGAGACACGCGCCATGCGCTTCAGGGCATCCTCCGCGCCCTTCGCGCGCGCCACGCCCGCCGCATCAGCATTCACGAAGACGAGCGGCGCGGTGGTCGCCACCGGCACATTCATCTCCGCGCGCGCGGAACGGATTTCGGAGATGAGATCGACCGTGAAGCCGATTTCCGCTTCCGCCGCCGCATCGGCGAGGCCGATGGGCTGGGGCCACTGGCCGGTGCAGAGTTGGCCGCGCTTCTGGTTCGAGAACTCGCCATAGGCCGCGTTCAGTTCCTCCGTGATGAACGGCATGAAGGGGTGGAGCATCGCCACCGTGCGATCCAGCACGAAGGCCACCGCCGCGCGGGTCTCGTCTTTGGGTGCGCCATCGTCGCCCTGCAGCACCGGCTTGGCGAGTTCGAGATACCAGTCGCAGACGATGTTCCAGATGAAGCGATAGGCCGCGAGCGCCGCCTCGTTGAACTTGTAGCCCTCGATTCCCGCCTCGATCTCGGCGAGCGCCTTGTCGGCTTCGGCCATGATCCAGCGGTTCAGCGGCAGCTTTACCGTGCGCGGATCGAACCCGGCCACGGCGCGGCACTCGTTCATCTCCGCGAAGCGCGAGGCGTTCCAGAGCTTGGTGCAGAAGTTGCGATAGCCCTCAGCCGTTTTCACGCCGAGCTTGGGGTCGCGCCCCTGCGCGGCAAGGCTCGCGAGCGTGAAGCGCAAGGCATCCGCCCCCAGCGCATCGATCACCACCAGCGGGTCGATCACGTTGCCCACGGATTTCGACATCTTCCGGCCCTTCTCGTCACGCACGAGGCCGTGGAGATAAACGTCGCGGAAGGGCGGCGCCTGATCAGTGGCCGCCGAGGCCATCATCATCCGCGCGACCCAGAAGAACAGGATGTCGAAGCCGGTGACCAGCGCCGAGCCGGGATAGTAACGCGCGAGTTCGGGGGTCTCGTCTGGCCAGCCCATGGTCGAGAACGGCCAGAGCGCAGAAGAGAACCACGTATCGAGCACGTCGGGATCGCGGGAGAGCGTTACAGAGTTCGCCTCACCAGTGCGCAAATCCAATGCTTCGTTAAATTTTTCGATGACTCTAGCAACAACTTCGGCACTGGTCTGAGAACTTTTTTCAACGTCGAACTTGACGTTGCTAACCCCATAAAATGCCTTAGCCTGCTCGGCTGCATCACCTTCGCTTAGGGCAACAAAAACCTTCCGCTGCGGCCCATACCAGGCCGGGATCTGGTGGCCCCACCAGAGCTGGCGGGAGACGCACCACGGCTCGATATTCTCCAGCCAGCGGAAGAAATCCGCCTCGCGGTTCGCGGGGTAAATGCGCGTCTGCCCCGCGCGCACCCATTGCATAGCCTGCTCGGCCAGCGGCTTCACATTCACATACCATTGCTCGGTGAGCCACGGCTCGATCGGCACGCCAGAGCGATCGCCAT
>JALOTF010000028.1 GCA_025458025.1 Beijerinckiaceae bacterium
CATGGTCGCAGCGCCTTCGTGCACTTCACCGATCTTGTGGCTCTTGCCGGTGTAGTAAAGGATACGCTCGGTCGTCGTCGTCTTGCCGGCATCAATGTGAGCCATGATGCCGAAGTTACGGTAGTCTTCGAGCGAATATTGGCGGGGCATGTCAGATCCTCGTCAGCGCGAAACGCGTTACCAGCGGTAGTGCGAGAAGGCGCGGTTGGCTTCCGCCATCCGGTGCGTCTCTTCGCGCTTCTTCACGGCAGCGCCACGGTTGTTGGCAGCGTCGAGAAGCTCCGCGGAAAGGCGCTCCACCATCGTCTTGTCGTTACGGCCACGGGCAGCCGTGATGATCCAGCGGATCGCGAGCGCCTGGCGGCGCTCCGGGCGAACTTCCACCGGCACCTGATAGGTAGCACCACCCACGCGACGCGAGCGGACTTCGACGGCCGGCGCAACGTTGTCGAGCGCCTGCTTGAACATCGGCAGGGGATCGGCCTTGGCGCGGGCTTCGATGATGTCGAAAGCACCATAGACGATGCCTTCGGCAACCGACTTCTTGCCCTCATACATGACCGCGTTCATGAACTTGGTCACGATGATATCGCCAAACTTGGCATCCGGAATAATCTCGCGCTTTTCAGCGGCGTGACGACGAGACATGTCGATAACCCCTTACTTCGGCCGCTTCGCGCCGTATTTCGAACGACGCTGCTTGCGGTCCTTGACGCCCTGCGTGTCGAGCACGCCGCGCAGAATGTGATAGCGCACGCCCGGAAGGTCCTTCACGCGGCCACCGCGGATCATGACCACGGAGTGCTCCTGAAGGTTGTGACCTTCACCGGGAATATAGCCGATGACCTCATAGCCGTTCGTCAGACGCACCTTGGCGACCTTACGAAGCGCCGAGTTCGGCTTCTTCGGGGTCGTGGTGTAGACGCGGGTGCAGACGCCGCGCTTCTGCGGGCACGACTGAAGGGCAGGAGCCTTGTCCCGGGTCTTCTGCGCGCTCCGGGCTTTCCGGATCAGCTGGCTAATAGTCGGCATTCGATGCCCTTTTCATCTCTAGGCTGCCGAAGCAGCCTCTTGCAGGCCTTGCGGCCCATCCCGAATGGCCTCCCGAGGGAGGTTCGCGCCAATCAGCCGGCAATTGCCGTCCGATCAAGCACAAAGCGCGCCCTTCGGGCCATGCCAAGGCGAGGCCCAAACGGCGCCGAAACAGAGGATCAGTGGCTCGCACCACGGATCGTGACCAGGAGGAACAACCGGGGTTGCTCCCCATCCACTTCAGGTCGAAAGAAAGACAGCGTTTGAGCCGGAAGCTTCGACAACGAAGCAGTACCGGGCTCACAGCCTGCCGAGAGCGCGCTTCTGACTCGGTAACCCATCAAAGTCAACCGGAAAAAGCACACTTCGCCCCCGCAAGGGCGCTTTCCGTCTGGCGCATGGCTGCGCCGGCGAAAAGCAGAGGCCGGCGCCTCGCGGCAACCGGCCCCTTCAACCGTTACATGCGGGTTGGCTGGCCTCCCCGCCCCTGTTTGTTACTCCGCGGCCGGCAGCGCCGGAGCCGCATCATTGACCGCCGAGCGCGCCTCGGTTTCCTGCTGCGCGACGATGAGATCGTCGCGGCGGGTCGCCACTTCGCGGATGCGGGTCATGATCTGGCCGGTGCCGGCCGGGATCAGGCGACCCACGATGACGTTCTCCTTGAGACCGTCGAGCGTATCCACCTTGCCGTTGACCGCTGCCTCCGTGAGGACGCGAGTGGTCTCCTGGAACGACGCGGCCGACACGAACGAACGGGTCTGCAGCGAAGCCTTGGTGATACCCAGCAGCACAGGCACGCCGGTCGCGAGCTTCTTGCCCTGCTCGGCGAGCATCGCGTTGATCTCGTCGAGTTCGACCTTGTCCACCTGCTCCTCGGCCAGGAGATCGGAATCACCCGGATCCTGGATTTCGTACTTGCGGAGCATCTGGCGCACGATCGTCTCGATGTGCTTGTCGTTGATGTTCACGCCCTGAAGCCGGTAGACTTCCTGGATTTCATTCACAAGGAACGCAGCGAGTTCCTCCACGCCCTTCACCGCAAGAATGTCATGCGGGGCCGGCGGTCCCTCGAGAATGAAGTCGCCCTTCTCCACATGGTCGCCATCCTGCAGATGGATGTGCTTGCCCTTCGGGATCAGGTACTCGACGGTCTCTGGACCCTCCTCGTCCGGGATGATGGAGACGCGGCGCTTATTCTTGTAGTCGCGGCCGAACTGGATCGTACCGGAGACCTCCGCGATGATCGCGGCCTCCTTCGGACGACGCGCCTCGAACAGCTCCGCCACGCGCGGCAGACCGCCCGTGATGTCGCGGGTCTTGGCGCTCTCGGTCGGGATACGCGCAATCACGTCGCCCGCCTTCACCTTGCCAGCTGGATCGACCGCGATGATCGCGTCCACCGGGAGCATGTACTTGGCGTCGCCGCCGCGCGGCAGTTTGACCACCTTGCCGGCGTCATCCACGATCGTGAGCGACGGCTTGAGATCGGACGTGCGGGCAGAGCCACGCCAGTCGATCACGACGCGCTTCGCGATACCCGTGGCCTCATCGACCGCTTCGGACATCGAGGAGCCTTCCACGAGGTCGTCGAAGCGAATCTTGCCATCCACTTCCGTGATGATCGGACGGGTGAACGGATCCCATTCGGCAATGCGCTGGCCGCGCTTGAGCTTATCGCCCTCGTCGATCTTGAGCTTTGCGCCGTACTGGATGCGGTGGCTAGCGCGCTCGACGCCATCCGGCCCCATGACGGCCACAACGATGTTCCGGCCCATGGCGATGAGATCGCCTTCCGTATTCCGGGCCACATGCCGATTCCTGATCGTCACGGTGCCTTCGAAATTCGAATCAAGCGACGACTGTTCGTTGATCTGCGCCGCACCGCCGATGTGGAAGGTACGCATGGTGAGCTGGGTGCCCGGCTCGCCGATCGACTGCGCCGCAATGACGCCCACAGCTTCGCCCATATTCACCGGCGTACCGCGCGCAAGGTCGCGACCATAGCAGGTCGCACAGACGCCACGCGGCGCTTCGCAGGTGAGCACGGACCGGATCTTGACCTGCTGGACGCCGGCAGCGGCAATGGTTGCCACGTCCTTCTCGTCCATCAGGCGACCGCGCGAGACCACCACTTCCTGGGTCACCGGATCGATCACGTCCTCCGCCGCAGTGCGGCCGAGAATGCGGCTCGCGAGCGAGGCCACGACGTTACCGGCATCAATGATGGCGCGGGTGGTGATGCCGCTCTCGGAACCGCAATCGGTCAGCGAGATCACGGCATCCTGCGCAACGTCCACGAGACGGCGGGTGAGATAACCCGAGTTCGCGGTCTTGAGCGCGGTATCCGCAAGGCCCTTGCGGGCGCCGTGGGTCGAGTTGAAGTACTCGAGAACGGTCAGACCTTCCTTGAAGTTCGAGATGATCGGCGTCTCGATGATCTCGCCCGACGGCTTGGCCATCAGGCCGCGCATCGCAGCGAGCTGCTTCATCTGGGTCGGCGAACCGCGGGCACCCGAGTGGCTCATCATGTAGATGGAGTTCACGGGCTTGTCGCGCCCGGCATCGTCCTTCCGGACGGCCGAGATGCGGTTCATCATCTCGTTGGCGAGGCGGTCCGAGCACTTCGCCCAAGCGTCCACGACCTTGTTGTACTTCTCGCCCTGCGTGATCAGGCCATCCTGATACTGCTGCTCGAATTCCTTCGTGTAGGCGCGCGTCTCGTTGACGATGCTCCACTTGTTCTCGGGGATGAGCATGTCATCCTTGCCGAAGGAAATGCCGGCCTTGTAGGCGTGGTAGAAGCCCATGGACATGATGCGGTCGCAGAAGATGACCGCCTCTTTCTGGCCACAGCTCCGGTAGACCACGTCGATCATCCCGGAGATTTCCTTCTTCGTCATCAGCTTGTTGACGGCGTCGAAGGAGACGAGCGGATGCTTCGGCAGGTGCTGCGAGAGCACCACACGACCCGGGCTGGTCTCGTAGGTCTTCCGATAGCTCTTGCCGTTCTGGTCGATGCCTTCCCAGCGATACTTGATCCGGGAATGATAGGTGATGACCTTCGCTGCGAGCGCATGCTCGATCTCGGCGAGGTTCGAGAACACCTTGCCCTGCCCCGGCTCGCCATCGGACATGATGGAGAGATAATAGAGACCAAGAACAATATCCTGCGACGGCACAATGATCGGCTGGCCGTTTGCGGGATGAAGGATGTTGTTGGTCGACATCATCAGCACGCGCGCTTCCAGCTGGGCCTCAAGGCTCAACGGAACGTGCACGGCCATCTGGTCGCCGTCGAAGTCAGCGTTGAAAGCCGTGCAGACCAGCGGATGCAGCTGGATCGCCTTGCCTTCCACCAGCACCGGCTCGAAGGCCTGGATGCCCAGGCGGTGCAGCGTCGGCGCGCGGTTCAGCATCACCGGATGCTCGCGGATCACCTCGTCGAGGATATCCCAGACCTCGGGACGCTCCTTCTCGACGAGCTTCTTCGCCTGCTTCACGGTGGCCGAGAGGCCGCGGGCATCGAGCTTGGAATAGATGAACGGCTTGAACAGCTCGAGCGCCATCTTCTTCGGCAGGCCGCATTGATGCAGCTTCAGTTCCGGACCAACGGTGATGACCGAACGGCCGGAATAGTCGACGCGCTTGCCGAGCAGGTTCTGGCGGAAGCGGCCCTGCTTGCCCTTCAGCATGTCAGCGAGCGACTTCAGCGGGCGCTTGTTGGCGCCCGTGATGACGCGACCGCGACGACCGTTATCGAACAATGCATCCACAGCTTCCTGAAGCATGCGCTTCTCGTTGCGGATGATGATGTCCGGCGCGCGCAATTCCATCAGCCGCTTCAGGCGGTTGTTGCGGTTGATGACGCGGCGGTAAAGGTCGTTGAGGTCAGACGTCGCAAAGCGGCCGCCATCCAGCGGCACCAGCGGGCGTAGATCCGGCGGGATGACCGGGATGACGGTCATGATCATCCATTCCGGCTTGTTGCCGGACTGCATGAAGGCCTCGATGATCTTCAGGCGCTTGGCGAGCTTCTTCTTCTTGAGGTCGGAATCGGTCTGGCCGATTTCCTCGCGGAGGTCGCCGGCGATCTTCGGCAGATCAAGGGAACGCAGCATCTCGCGGATGGCTTCCGCGCCGATCATGCCGGTGAAGCTGTCCTGACCATACTCGTCCTGCGCGCGCAGGAACTCGTCCTCAGAGAGCAGCTGATACTGCTTCATCGGGGTAAGGCCCGGCTCGATGACGATGTAGCTTTCGAAATAGAGGACGCGCTCGATATCCTTCAGCGTCGTGTCGAGCAGCAGGGCGATGCGGCTCGGCAGCGACTTCAGGAACCAGATATGCGCGACGGGCGCAGCCAGTTCGATATGGCCCATGCGCTCGCGCCGCACGCGGCTCAGCGTCACTTCCACACCGCACTTCTCGCAGATGATGCCCTTGTACTTCATGCGCTTGTACTTGCCGCACAAGCACTCGTAATCCTTTATCGGGCCAAAGATGCGCGCACAAAACAGACCATCCCGCTCCGGCTTGAAGGTGCGGTAGTTGATCGTCTCGGGCTTCTTGATCTCGCCGTAGGACCACGAGAGGATCTTCTCCGGCGAGGCGATCGAAATCTTGATATTATCGAACGCCTGCGGGCTGACCGCCGGGTTGAAGATGTTCATGACGTCCTGCTTCATGACATTCTCCTAAGGGACACCGGGAAGAGGTCGGCCGGTCGTCCGAAAAAAACGAAAATCGGGGCGCTAGCGGCAGGGAGCAAAGAAAACTTCGCTCCCCGCGAGTGGCGCGGGAAACCCCGCGCCGGGCGAACTCACTCGGCAGCTTCCGCGGGCGGAAGCTTGTCGTTGACGATCTTGTTCTGCTGAAGCTCCACATTGAGGCCCAGCGAGCGCATTTCCTTGACGAGAACGTTGAAGCTCTCCGGGATGCCGCTCTCGAAGTTGTCTTCGCCGCGCACGATGCTCTCATAGACCTTGGTGCGGCCCGCCACGTCGTCCGACTTCACGGTCAGCATTTCCTGCAGCGTGTAGGCGGCACCATAGGCTTCGAGCGCCCAGACTTCCATTTCGCCGAAGCGCTGGCCGCCGAACTGAGCTTTGCCACCGAGCGGCTGTTGCGTGACGAGCGAGTACGGACCGATCGAACGCGCGTGGATCTTGTCGTCGACAAGGTGGTGCAGCTTCAGGATGTAGATATAGCCCACCGTCACCTTGCGGTCGAAAGGCTCGCCGGTGCGGCCGTCGAACAGGGTCACCTGGCCCGACGGATCGAGACCCGCCTTTTCCAGATACTGCTCGATATCCGCTTCCTTCGCGCCATCGAAGACCGGGGTCGCGATCGGCACGCCGCGCGCGAGGTTCTTCGCGGTGGCTGCGAGATCCGAATCCGTGAGCTGGGTCACCTGCGGGTCCTGCCCGTAGATGTCCTCCATCTTCGTGCGCAGCGGCTTCGCATCGCCCGATTTCATGTAGGTATTCACGGCATCCGAGATCTGCTTGCCGAGGCCCGCGCAGGCCCAGCCCAGATGGGTTTCCAGGATCTGGCCGACGTTCATGCGCGAGGGCACGCCGAGCGGGTTCAGCACCACGTCCACATGCGTGCCATCATCCAGGAACGGCATATCCTCGATCGGAACGATCTTGGAAACCACGCCCTTGTTGCCATGGCGGCCGGCCATCTTGTCGCCCGGCTGGATCTTGCGCTTCACGGCAATGAAGACCTTGACCATCTTCATGACGCCCGGAGGCAGTTCGTCGCCGCGCTGCAGCTTCTCGACCTTGTCGAGGAAGCGCTGCTCGAGCGCCTTCTTCGATTCGTCGTACTGCTTCCGCACCGCTTCCAGTTCGCCCATGAGCTTGTCATCGGGAACTGCGAACAGCCACCACTGCGAGCGCGGGAAGCCTTCCAGCGCCTCACGGGTGATGTCCGTGTCCTTCTTGAAGCCCTTGGGGCCGGCAATGCCCGGCTTGCCGACGATCATGTCGGCGAGGCGGCCATAGGTGTTGCGGTCGAGGATCGCGAGCTCGTCGTCGCGGTCCTTCGCGAGACGCTCGATTTCCTCACGCTCGATCGCCTGGGCGCGCTCGTCCTTGTCCACGCCATGGCGGTTGAACACGCGCACTTCCACGATCGTGCCCTGCACGCCCGGCGGCACGCGGAGCGAGGTATCGCGAACATCAGAGGCCTTTTCGCCGAAGATCGCACGGAGGAGCTTCTCTTCCGGCGTCATCGGGCTTTCGCCCTTCGGCGTAATCTTGCCGACAAGGATATCACCCGCCTGCACTTCCGCGCCGATATAGACGATGCCGGCTTCGTCGAGGTTCTTCAGTGCTTCTTCCGAAACGTTCGGAATATCGCGGGTGATTTCCTCCGGGCCGAGCTTGGTGTCGCGCGCCATCACCTCGAATTCCTCGATATGGATCGAGGTAAAGACGTCTTCCTTCACGATGCGCTCGGAAAGGAGGATCGAATCTTCGAAGTTGTAGCCATTCCACGGCATGAAAGCGACGAGCACGTTGCGGCCGAGCGCCAGATCGCCAAGATCAGTCGACGGGCCGTCCGCGATGATGTCGCCCTTCGACACGATATCGCCCGGCTTCACCAGCGGACGCTGGTTGATGCAGGTCGACTGGTTCGAACGCTGAAACTTCATCATGCGATAGATGTCAACGCCGGGCTTGGCCGGGTCCATCTCGTCCGTCGCGCGGATGACGATGCGGGTGGCATCCACCTGATCGACCACGCCCGAGCGGCGGGCGGCAATCGCCGCGCCCGAATCGCGCGCTACGACCGATTCCATGCCGGTACCCACGAACGGCGCATCCGAACGCACCAGCGGCACGGCCTGACGCTGCATGTTCGAGCCCATCAGCGCGCGGTTCGCGTCATCGTTCTCGAGGAACGGGATGAGCGCTGCCGCGACCGACACGAGCTGCTTCGGCGACACGTCCATCAGGTCGATCTTCTCGACCGGAACGGTGATCACATCACCGGCATGGCGCGCCACGATGAGATCATCGCTGAGCTTGCCCTGCCCGTCCGTCGCGACGTTGGCCTGCGCGACGTAATGCTTCTGCTCTTCCATCGCCGAGAGATAGACGACCTCATCGGTCACCTTGCCGTCACGCACGCGGCGGAACGGGCTCTCGATGAAGCCATACTTGTTCACCCGCGCGAAGGTAGCGAGCGAGTTGATGAGGCCGATGTTCGGGCCTTCCGGCGTCTCAATCGGGCAGATACGGCCATAATGCGTAGGGTGCACGTCGCGCACCTCGAAGCCGGCGCGCTCACGCGTGAGGCCGCCCGGGCCAAGCGCCGAAAGGCGGCGCTTGTGGGTGATCTCGGAGAGCGGATTCGTCTGGTCCATAAACTGCGAGAGCTGCGAGGAACCGAAGAACTCGCGCACGGCGGCAGCCGCCGGCTTCGCGTTGATCAGGTCCTGCGGCATAACGGTGTCGATATCGACCGACGACATGCGCTCCTTGATGGCGCGCTCCATGCGCAGGAGGCCTAGGCGATACTGGTTCTCCATGAGTTCGCCGACCGAACGCACACGGCGGTTGCCGAGATGGTCGATGTCGTCCACCTCGCCGCGGCCGTCGCGCAGTTCCACGAGAGCCTTCGCGACCGCGAGGATGTCTTCCTTGCGCAGAATGCGAACCGTGTCCTCGGCATCGAGATCGAGGCGCATGTTCATCTTCACGCGGCCCACGGCCGAGAGATCATAGCGCTCCGGGTCGAAAAACAGGTCAGAGAACATCTTCTCAGCCGTGTCGATGGTTGGCGGCTCGCCCGGACGCATCACGCGGTAGATGTCGAACAGCGCTTCCTCGCGCCGCTCGTTCTTGTCGGCGGCGAGCGTGTTGCGGATGTAGGGGCCGACATTCATGTGGTCGATGTCGAGCACAGCGAGTTCGTTGATGCCCGCTTCCTCGAACACCTTCAGCAGCTTCTCGGAGATTTCGTCGCCGGCCTCGGCATAGATCTCGCCGGTATCCGGGTTCACGATGTCTTCCGAGACATACTGACCAACAAGATCCTCATTGGTGGCGCGGAGGAACTTCAGGCCCTTCTCGGCCAACTGGCGCGCGGCGCGCACGGTCATCTTGCGGCCGGTCTCGATCACCACTTCGCCGGTCTCGGCGTCGATGTAATCCACCGTCGCCTTCAGGCCCTTGAAGCGGTCCGGATCATACGGAAGACGCCAGGAATCCTTCGTGCGGGTGTAGGTCACCGTGCGGTAGAAGGTGGAGAGGATTTCCTCGCCATCCATGCCCAGCGCGTAGAACAGGCTGGTAACGGGGATCTTGCGGCGGCGGTCGATGCGCGCATGCACGATGTCCTTCGCGTCGAACTCGATATCGAGCCACGAGCCGCGATAGGGAATGATACGCGCCGCGAACAGCAGCTTGCCAGAGGAGTGGCTCTTACCCTTGTCGTGATCGAAGAACACGCCCGGCGAACGGTGCATCTGCGAAACGATGACGCGCTCGGTGCCGTTGACGATGAAGGTGCCGTTGGACGTCATGAGCGGCATGTCGCCCATGTAGACGTCCTGCTCCTTGATGTCCTTCACAGAGCGGGCGCCGGTATCCACGTCCACATCGAACACGATGAGGCGGAGCGTCACCTTCAGCGGTGCCGCGAAGGTGATGCCGCGCTGGCGGCATTCATCCACGTCGAATTTCGGGGTCTCGAAGGTGTAGCGGACGAATTCCAGCAGCGACGCACCGGAGAAGTCCGAAATCGGGAACACCGATTTGAACACACCCTGCAACCCCTCGTCGGGGCGGCCGCCTTTCGGCTCGTCGACCATGAGGAACTGATCATACGATGCCTTCTGAACCTCGATCAGGTTCGGCATCTCGATCGCCTCGCGGATATTCCCGAAAAATTTCCGGATCCGCTTGCGCCCCACCAGGGTGCTCACCTTACCCGACGGAGCCATGATCGCCTGCGCCATCTCGTTCCTCGCCAATCAAACCAGTCTGTGTAAACGGTCGGCCGAAAGACTGCGCCACGACCCCGCGAGGTCGCCCAGTCTTCGGGCGGAACGTCCGTCTTACGGCCGAACCCGGCCCTGAGACGCCAAAAACCCCGCGCGGGAAAAGCCCCGCGCGGGATAGAACTCGGATCACCCGGAAACCGGGCGACGCACTTACTTCAGCTCGACCTTGGCGCCGACCGCCTCGAGCTGCTTCTTCAGCTTCTCGGACTCGTCCTTGGAAACGCCTTCCTTCACGGTCTTCGGCGCGCCCTCGACGAGGTCCTTGGCTTCCTTGAGGCCCAGGCCGGTGATGGCGCGGACTTCCTTGATCACTTCGATCTTCTTGTCGCCGGCAGCGGCGAGAACAACCGTGAACTCGGTCTTCTCTTCAGCCGGAGCGGCGGCAGCGCCACCAGCAGCCGGAGCAGCGGCCACGGCCACGGCGGCGGCGGCGGAAACGCCCCACTTCTCTTCGAGCATCTTGGCGAGCTCGGCGGCTTCGAGAACGGTGAGGTTGGAGAGCTCGTCAACGAGCTTCGACAGATCGGCCATTGTACAGGTCCTTAACTTCGGGTTTCGTTTCGTGTCTTACAAGGGTCGAAACGGCGGGGAAGCCATGCTTCTTGCCGGTTCGGTCGGGTTTTTTCAGCTTCAGGCCGCCTGATCGCGGTTGGCATACGCCCCGAACACGCGCGCGAGCTTCGCGGCGGGTGCGGTGGAAACCTGCGCGATCTTCGTCGCCGGAGCCTGGATGAGGCCCACGAGCTTCGCGCGCAGCTCATCGAGCGACGGCATGGTGGCCAGAGCCTTCACACCATCGGCGTTGAGCGCAGTCTTGCCCATCGCGCCGCCGAGGACCACGAGCTTGTCGTGCTCCTTTGCGAACGCCACCGCCACCTTCGGCGCCGCCACCGGATCCTGCGAATAAAGCAGGATGGTCGGGCCCTTGAGGTAGGAGGTGATGGACTGGACTTCGGTTCCGTCGAGCGCGATCTTCACGAGGCGGTTCTTCGCAACCTTCACCGAGGCGCCAGCCTTCTTCATCTCGCGACGAAGCTTCTGCATCTGCGCAACGGTGAGGCCGGAATAGTGCGCCACGACCACAACGCCCGTGTTCTTGAACACGTCGTTGAGAGACGAGACGAGCACTTCTTTTCCAGCTCTATCCACGTGCTTTCTCCGATTGGCCGGTAAACCGGCCCGGTTACGCTCTGCCTGACACTGTCCCGGATGGGGCGGTGCCAGACGCTAGATGACAGGTCGCCCTGCCATGCTCGCCACCCGGAAACACCTTTCGGCGAAGCCGGACGGCTCGCCTGTCCCCTCGGAACGCCACGGACCAAACCGCGTCACACCCAAGGCCGAGAAACGAAACCCGCCAGCGCCCCGCGGAGCCTTGCTCCCGGAGTGCCGGCAAATCCCCTTCCCCATCTATGCAGGCCCCCATCCGGCGATCGGCTTCGCCGGCGTTGGTTCCCCTCTCGGGGAAACCGAATTATGGCTGCCTCAGAACCCTTGCATCCCTCTACCGAAGCGGAGAGGATGAGACGGTTGCTGTTGGCGAGCGCACCTGCAGTCTCGGACAGGATCGCCAACGAACAAGGCCAGTTGCCCGGCCCATCCGCATGGCGTGTTGCCACGATTGGCAACAGCAAGACGAAGGCGTGCGAACACTTCTCCGCGCTTGCGAATTGCGGCTTGTAATGGCTTGTCCCCTCCTGCGCAAGGGGGGTCTTGACAAATTTCGGAAAGGTGATCCCGCCCCTGCTGCTTCGGGTCAGCGAAGGGCAATCGCCGCCCCTTCCGGGCAATTTTTGGCCTTGCTCGCGGAGCCTTCGACCATGAAGGGCTTCTCGATATAACGATAGGTGAAGGCGGAGATCGCTACAGTAAGGCCGAGCAGCGCGAGAATCACCACGGTATTCGCGAGGTCCGAACCGAAGCTGAAGATGCGTTGGCTACCATCGCCCGAAAGGGTCAGCTTCCAGCCCGTCATCTTTTCCACCGTCACGAGGCCGAAGCGCAGGCCGAAATAGATGATCGTGTGAACGAGGTAGATCGAATAGGACCACAATCCCAGCGCCTGAACCGGCCCGGAGCGCAGGAAGCGCGAAACCGCCCCCGTGCCATGCGAGAACACCACGACCACCGCCGCGAACACGAGCGGAGCCAGCATCGAACTCGCATTCTTGCCTGTCAGCGCCATCCACAATCCTGCGAGAACCAGTACGCCGATCTCCAACGCGAGACCCGGCGCAGCAAACACGCCGACACGCCAGTGGCTCATGAGACGATAGGTGATTGCGCCCGCGAAGAAGCCATAGAGCGCGCGCGGCAAGCCGAAATCATGTGTCGCAAAGAGCCAGATCGGCGAGAAGATCGCCACCGTCGCAGCCCCGCCGAGCGCGATCAGCACCATGGCCGCGAGACGCCCCTTTGCGAAGAGCATCACGGTCGCAAAGACAACATAGGTCCAGAACTCGACCGAGATGCTCCAGGCCGGGCCATTCCATGTCGTCGTGCCATGGAAGTTCAGCGATTGCAGCATCAGGATGTTCGAGAGCAGCGCCGGCAGGGATGTCGGGCCGGTGAAGGCCGGGTCCGCGCCAAGGCCGGCATTCTTCTGCAACGCCACCCATTTTGCGCTTTCGAGCAGCAGGAATGCGCCGAGAATGACGATATGCAGCGGCCAGACGCGCCAGAAGCGGCGCTGCATGAAGACCATGCCATCCTGCGCCGTCACGAGACGCTTGCCCCAGGCATGGCAGATCACAAAGCCGGAGAGCACGAAGAAGAAATCCACGAAGAATTCGAGGTTCTTCCAGCCCGCGAGATCGCGGAAGGCATGCGCCACCGGCAGATGATAGAACGCGATGGCCAAAGCCGCGAGGCCGCGCCAGCCATCGAGTGTGTCATATCGGTTCGCGGTCATGTGTCTCTCCGGCACAGGAACTATCATGCCGGAAACAGCAGCAAACGTCGTGCTAGAGGCGGATGCAGCTGTCGGAAGCCATCAAACACCGTAAAGACTTCGTAAAAGCCCGCGTTTTTCGGGTTTTCCAAGCGATGCCGAACACGCAACAAAAACCCCGCGATCGCTCGCGGGGTTTCAGAATTGTCGAGTTGCGACAGCTTACTGCTGGCCGCCCGTCACGACGCTCGAAACTTCCACCTTCACGCCCGGGCCCATCGTCGAGGACAGGGCGATGCGCTGGAGATAGGTGCCCTTGGCACCGGTCGGCTTCGCGCGGTTCACCGCATCCACGAAGGCGCGGATGTTCTGGGCGAGCTTGTCGGCTTCGAACGAGGCCTTGCCGACGCCGGCATGCACGATACCAGCCTTCTCGACACGGAACTCGACCGCGCCGCCCTTGGAGGCCTTCACCGCACCGGCGACATCCATGGTGACGGTGCCGACGCGCGGGTTCGGCATCAGGCCGCGCGGGCCAAGCACCTTACCGAGACGGCCGACAAGGCCCATCATGTCCGGGGTCGCGATGCAGCGATCGAACTCGATCGTGCCGCCATTGATGGTTTCCACCAGGTCTTCCGCACCGACGATATCGGCACCGGCGGCCTTGGCTTCATCCGCCTTGGCACCGCGCGCGAACACCGCAACGCGCACCGTGCGGCCCGAGCCATTCGGCAGGTTGCAAACGCCGCGGACCATCTGGTCGGCGTGGCGCGGATCGACGCCGAGATTCATCGCGATCTCGATGGTCTCGTCGAACTTCGCGGAAGCGCGGTCCTTCACCATCTTCACGGCTTCATCTAGGCCGTAGAGCTTGGTGCGATCAATGCCTTCGCGGGTCTTGGCGACGCGCTTGGCGAGCTTGGGGGCGTTCTTTGCGTTGCTCATGATGCTCACCCAACCACTTCCAGGCCCATGGCGCGGGCCGAACCACGGATCATCGCGACAGCGCTATCGATGGTGTCGCAGTTGAGATCGACGATCTTCTTCTCGGCGATCTCGCGCAATTGCGCTTCGGTCACCTTGCCAACGAAAGCGCCCTTGCCCGGCGTCTTCGAGCCGGAGGCCGGCTTCTTGCCGATTTTCAGACCCGCCGCCTTCTTCAGGAAGAAGGTCACCGGCGGCTGCTTCATTTCGAAGGTAAAGGAGCGGTCGGCAAAGGCGGTGATGATAACGGGGATCGGGGTCCCCTTTTCCATCTGGGCGGTCTTGGCGTTGAACGCCTTGCAGAATTCCATGATATTCAGGCCGCGCTGGCCGAGTGCCGGACCAACGGGCGGGGCCGGCTTGGCATCGCCCGCCGGGATTTGCAGCTTGATAAAGCCGATGATTTTCTTGGCCATCGTTCTCTCCAAATGAACCGGCGAAACGAAAGCCTCGCGGCGATCGCGTCACAGGTTCCGTGAATGGACCGTGGTGGAGCTTGATGTCCGCCCTCCCGGAACGAGGAGAAACGGAACCGCCTGCCACGGCTTTACCGCGCCGGATGCACGCATCCCGCGAGGAGGCACTTCGCCTAAGCGAGGAAAGCCGTGAAATCAAGCTGAAAAGCGGGTCGGGCCTCAATCACGCGCGACAAAGCGTGGTTCGCCCGAACGAAACCACGCTTTCGCGATGCGATCCCCGCTGATCTCGTAAATGGCGATGACATCGATCTCGCCGCGCCCGGCGGGAAAGGTACGGACCACGATCTCGCGGTCCACCACCATGTTGCCCACGGAGAAACGCCCGGTAAGGCGCGCGAAGAGATCCGGCTCCTCGAAGCGCTTCTCGTGCCGCGCGCGAATTTCCGCCGCGCCATCCGCCAACACGCCGGCGGGATGCACAAGCATCTGCGCATCCTCATGCCAGCAGGCCATGAAGGCCTCGATGTCGCGCCGATTATAGGCCAGCAACTGGCGCGCGACGATCTCTTCGGCGGGGGAGGATGACACCCTCGCAGGCTCCGTGACAGGCTTATTTCAGTTTCTGGACCTGGCTGAACTCGAGTTCGACCGGCGTCGCGCGACCGAAGATTGAGACGGCCGCCTTCAGGCGCTGGCGGGCCATATCCACCTCTTCCACCGTACCGTTGAACGAGGCGAAGGGGCCATCCGCCACCTTGACCTGCTCGCCGATCTCGAAGGTGATCGTCGTCTTCGGGCGCTCGGCGGTTTCCACCACCTGCCCCTTGATGCGCTCGGCCTCGGCATCGGGAATCGGAATGGGGCGCTTGTCGGCACCCAGGAAGCCTGTGACCTTCGGCGTGTTCTTGATGAGGTGATAGACTTCATCAGTCAGGTCGGCCTTCACCAGCACATAGCCGGGGAAGAACTTGCGATCGGTCTCGATGCGGCGGCCGCGACGGACCTCCGTCACCTTCTCGGTCGGAACGAGGATTTCCTCGAAGCAATCATCAAGGCCGCGCTGCTGGGCGCCCTTCTTGATGTCATCGGCAACCTTGCGCTCGAAATTCGAGAAGGCATGCACGATGTACCAGCGCTTGGGACGGGCGGCGGGAGCAGCAGAAAGGCTCATCTCATCTCTCCTTGTGCGCGGGCTTTAGCGGCCGATGCCGAGAATCAGGGTCACGCCCCAGCGGATCACCATATCGGCGAGCAGGAAGAAAATGGAGGCCACAACCACCATCACGAACACCATCGCAGTGGTGATCGCCGTTTCCTTGCGCGTCGGCCAGGTGACTTTCGCGCCTTCGGAGCGCACGTCCTGGAAGAACTGGAACAGCTTGCCCATCGTTCGTCACTCCCCGGCGCCCTGCGCCGCTTGTCTGTTCCGCTGACACAACCTCTCGTTCGCGCTTTCCCGCGCGGGGTGAGGATGTCGTCATGTCAGGGAATTTCAACTGTGCATACGCGAAAAGAGGTCGTGCCGTCAAATCGGCTTTTCAAGGGCCACACCGTCTCGCGCATAAAAGGCTGCGGCAAGCACGGGCTTGCGCGCGAGCCTGCGAAGGGCCACATCTCGTGCGCGTTTCGGTGCATTGCGTCGAGCCGGGCCGGCCGAAGCCGGTTTTGCACTCCACGGAGGGACATGATGAGCTGGTTTCGCGGGATGACCGCTCTTGCTCTGGCTGCGGCCCTGGCGCCCTTCATCTTCTTCGGCCTGCTGATGCTGACGGCTCTGGGTCTGGTAGCCCTCAACACCTTCCCGCTCATCCTCGCCTTTGTCGCGTGGATGATCCTCTCGCGCCGCGCGAGGAAGGAGCGGGACGAACTCGCGAAACGCGCGCCTCCGCCCCCGCCCATTGACGGGCCCCTGCCCTTCCCCAGCGAATCCTACACACCACCCGTGCATTTCGATCTCCTGCTCGAAGCGAAGGAGGAGATCGGCCGCATCCGGGGGGCAGCCGGGGCGATTTCCGATGGCGTGATCGCCACGCAGTTCCGCTCGCTGGCCGAGCAAGCCGATGCGATCCTCGCGGAAGTCGTGGGGCAGCCCGAGCGACTTGGCCTCGCGCGGCGATTTTTCTCGAGCCTCCTGCCCCGCGCAGCGGATCTCGCCGAGGGCTATCACCGCGCCGATCGCACCATGGCGAATGAAGCGCGCCGCACCAAGATGCTCGACGTGCTCTATCGTCTTGATGCCGCCATGAAGGAAGCGCGCGAGACCATTTCCAGCCCGGAAATCGCGCGGCTTGATGCAGATCTCTCGATCCTCTCCAAGGATCTGAAGGACCTGAACCCGGCCTTCACCCACGCGCCTCAGCCAATTCTGGCGCGCGTGGAGCAGGTGGTGAAGAGCGCGAAAGCGAAGAAGGGGTAAGGCGCAAAAAGCGCCGATCACAGTGTGACTTGTGCCTCTGGACGTGCTCCGGGAATAGCGGCCGGCAGCATGCGCAGATCGGGCAACGCACAAAATTTATCCATCCTCGCGGCTCACGGTACGGAGGCAGCGGGCCGTGACCCGCTCACGCCGATCGCCGATGTCCTTCGGCATGCGTTCCGGAAAGCATGCGCATCAGCACGAACCCGGCAAAGCGGACATGCTCGCGCATGAGGGCCTCGGCGCGCTCGGCATCCCGCATCTCGATGGCGTGGAGAATGCGGTGGTGATCGTCATGCGAGCGCGCGATGACTCCATGGTCTTCCCAGACGAAGACGCGGTCTGAAGCCAGCGGCACATTGTGGCACTGCCGCACGAAATCCCCGAGGAAAGCGTTCCCGGATCTGGTGAGAAGCGTCTCATGGAACTCGACATTCATCGCGCGGTAGGGCGCGAGGTCTTCAGGTTCGAGTTGCCCCTTGGCGAGAATCCGATCCCCCAACGCAAGACAGGCCCTGAGACGGGCGAGCACAGCAGGCTCTAGCCCGTGGCGCGCGCATAACCCGCAGGCCAGCGCTTCCAGCCGTGCACGCACCTCGAAGGCCGCTTCGATCTCCGCCAGCGAGAATGTGCGCACGGCATAGCCGCGGTTCGGCTCGTAGACGAGCAGCCCCTGATTGGCGAGCTGGCCCAGCGCCTCGCGGATCGGCGTTCGGGAAATGCCCAGCATTTCCGAGAGCTGCACCTGATGCATGCGGGCGCCGGGCGCGAATTCCCCGGCGAGAATCCGTTCGCGCAAATGGGCTGCAATATCCGCGGCTGTGGTGGTGCTCTTGATATCCATGGCGTCACTTTGGATAAATTATTGACGTCTGCAACTGCAAAACGTTTGACATGCAGCTTTTATCGACAATAAATGTATCCAAAATAAAAAAACGGGGGAATGGCGTGAGGGCAGGAAAACCGCGTGTCGGTTTGATCACGGGTGGCTGTGGCGGCATCGGTGCCGCCCTGTGCCGCCGGCTGGCTGCGGATGGCCTGACCCTGGCCGTGATTGATCGCGATACCGCATCAGCCGAGGCACTCGCGGGCTCTCTCCCCGGCTCCGGTCATATCGGCCTCGGCGCAGATGTGGCGGATGAAGCGGCGGTCGAGACGACTTTCCAGGCGGCGGAAGCCCGCCTTGGCCCGGTGGATGTTCTGGTGACCGCTGCGGGCGTGCTCATGCTCAGGCCCGATGGTTCGCGCAATCCGATCGCTGAAACGCCGCTCGTCGAATGGCAGCGTACGATGGATATCAACGCACAGGGCACTTTCTTGTTCGCGCGGGCCTATGCCAGCCGCATCACCGCGCCGCGCCCTGGTGGCCGGGTGGTCACCATTTCTTCGGTCGCCGCGCAACTCGGCGGATATCGGTCCTCCAGCGCCTATATCGCGTCGAAAGCGGCGGTCATTGGCCTCACCAAGGGCCTCGCGCGGGAACTCGCGCCCTTCGGCGTGACTGCAAATTCGGTCGCGCCCGGCCTGATCGATGCTCCGATGCTGCGTCTCTCGCTCGACCCCGCGCAAGACGCGCAGGCGGCCGCGAATATCCCGCTCGGCCGCATCGGCACGCCTGAGGATGTGGCGGGTGCGGTCTCGTATCTCGTCTCGGACGACGCATCCTACGTGACCGGCAACACCATCGACGTGAACGGCGGCTACCGCATGCAATAGGCCGGGCGATGAGCGGGCCAGAGAGCCCGGCGCCCGTCCAATTTTCCAAGGAGGAAACCCGGAATGACCATGACAAGACGGACTTTGGCCCGCGCTGGCCTGACCACCCTGGCGAGCCTTGGCTTCGCGGCCTTTGCGGCCTCCGCAAGCGCGCAGGAGCCGGGCCTCACGCCCACCTCCATCAAGATCGGCATGTTCGCCCCGCTCTCGGGTGCCAACATGGCCTATGGCTTCGACGTCGCCAACGCGGCGAAGATGTATTTCGACAAGATCAACAAGGAAGGCGGCATCCATGGCCGCAAGATCGAAGTCGTGCTCGAGGATGACCGTTGCAATGCGAATGATCTCGTTGCTGCGGTGAAGAAGCTCGTGGAGCAGGATCAGGTCTTCCTGCTCAATGGCGGCTCCTGCTCGGCTGCCGTTGTCGCGGCCAAGGAATATGTCGTTCGCTCCAAGGTTCCGCTGGTGATGCTGAACGCTTCCGGCGACGGCGCGCTCTACCCGCCGACCGACTATATCTTCGGTGCCTTCTCGATCTCGCAATATGCGGTGGGTGGCGCGATGGTCGATTTCGCGGCCAAAGCCTTCGGCGCGAAGAAGCTCGCCTACATCAACCACGATGACGCTTACGGCGCGTGGAACCTCGAAGGCTCCAAGGCCGATGCCGAAACGCTGAAGGTCGATCTCGCGGTCGAGAGCGTGAGCCCAACGATCAACGACGTCACGGCGCCGTTCCTGAAGCTGCGCGCCTCGAATCCGGATGCGCTATTGATCGTGACCTATGCTCGACCGGCCGCGCTGCTGATCAAGAAGGCGGCGGAGATGGGCTTCAACAAGCCGATCATCCTTTCTGTGACGGGCACGGCGAACCTCTCGCAGCTCACGGCCAATGTGGGCGGGGAAGCGGCCCTCAAGAACTTCTATGTGCAGGATGTGCTCGCCGATCTGCCGGGCGGCCCGAAGATCAAGTGGGTCTATGACATGTACAAGGCGAGCTATCCCGATCTCGCCGCCAAGCCCGATCATCCGCAGAGCTACATGCCCTATGGCATCCCCTCCGCCATGAGCATCGTGAAGGCCCTTCAGGCCGCTGGCCCGAACCCGACCCGCGAGAAGGTGATTGAGGAAATGAAGAAGCTGAACTTCGATTCGGGCGTGATGGCTGGCCCGGTCGTGTTCGGCCCCAATGAGCGCGCCGCCAATAAGGCGACGATCTTCATCAAGTTCGACGGCAAGAACCAGACCCTGATGCCAGGCGTCTTCACCAGCCGTTGGAAGTACAAGGGCTGATTGCCCGCTTCGCTCCCGCTCCGCGCGTCGTCTCCGGATGACGCGCTCGGAGCACCTGCCGCGCCCCCCCGATTTCCCCTCCCTTGCGGGGGGCGCGGTTTTTCATCTTTCGCTCGCCCCGTTTTTCTTCCAACCGATGGGCTCACCGGATGGATTTTGATCTTTTCCTTCTCTTCCTTCAGCAGGGCATCGTGTCCGGGCTGGTCGTGGGCAGCGTCTATGCGCTGCTGGCGCTCTCGATCGTGATGATCTTCAAGACATCGGAAGTGCCCAACTTCGCTGCGGGTGAAGTGTTCATGGCGGCGGGCTATTGCGCGTTGTTCCTGCTGGTTTTCCAGCACATGCCGCTCTGGGTCGCGATTCCAGTCACACTTGTTGCGTCTTTCATTGTAGCCGCGCTTTTCCGGCGTGGCGTACTAAAGCAGGTCGCGAAGGCCAGCGGCAGTCCGGTCAACCTCGTAATCGCCACGCTGGGCCTGTCCTACGTGCTGAAGGGCCTCGTGCGCCGCACCGGCTTCGGGGACACGCCGCGCTCCTTCCCCGCGCTGATCTCGACGGATTCCATCATGATCGGCCAGGCGAGCATCACGAAGCTTGATCTCTCGATCTTCATCACGGCCATTCTCGTCATGGCCGCCGTGTTCTGGATGTTTGCCTACACCAAGGTGGGCCGCGCGATGCGGGCCGTGGGCATGAACCCCAAGGCGGCGCAGCTGATGGGCGTGGATCTCGAACGCATCCACATGCTGGTCTGGGGCCTCGCGGCGGTGATCTCGGCGATTGCTGCGCTGCTGATCTCGCCGAAAATCCTGATGACCGCCGAGATGGGTTCCATCGTGACCATGGCCTTCGCCGCAGCGATCGTTGGTGGCTTCATGAGCCTTCCGGGTGCCGTGGTCGGTGGCTTCGTGATCGGCATCACGGAGAATTTCGTGGGCCTGTTCATTTCCTCGCGCGCGATCGTCGTCGCACCCTTCGTGGCGATCATGCTGGTGCTGATCCTTCGGCCACAGGGGCTGTTCGGCGGCAAATTCGCGATCAAGAAGGTGTGAGACATGCGCATTATCGCCCTTCTCGGCGCGCTGGCGCTGCTGGTTGCCCTGCCGTTCTTCACAACCGGCTACGTGGTTTACCTCGCGAACCTCCTGCTCACCTTCACGGTGCTCTGCCTCGGCATGCATATCGTCATTGGTGAGGCCGGGCAGTTCAGCCTCGCCCATGCGGCGTTCTATGGCATCGGCATCTATGTCGCGGGCATCTCAGGCACGCATTTCGGCACGCCTTTCCCGGTCTCTATGCTGCTCGGCGGCGTGGCCGCAGCCCTGGTCGGGCTGGTGATCGGCACGGTCGCGCTCCGGATGCGCGACATCTATCTCGCACTCGCCACCTTCGCTTTCGGCGAGGCGATGCAATGGGTGTTCCTGAACTGGAACGCCGTGACGGGCGGCCCGAATGGCCTGCGCATCGCCCCGGCACAGCTTTTCGGCCTCGAACTCGTGACCGACAAGCACGCCTATCCCTTCGTGGTGATCTCCGCCTTCATCATGCTCGGGCTGACCATCCTGATCTCGCGGGCGCGCATCGGCCGTTCGTTCCGCGCCTTACGGGAATCGGAAGTGGCCGCGCAAGCGATGGGCATCCCCGTACAGCGCGCGAAGCTCGCCGCTTTCGGCCTTTCGGCCTTCTTTGCAGGTGTGGCCGGTGGCATGTTCACGTTGTTCTCCACCTACATTCACCCGGACAGCCTTGGCTTCTCGACCACCATCCTTGTGCTCACGATGGTCGTGGTCGGCGGCCTCGGCTCCATCGGCGGGGCCGTGGGCGGTGCGATCGTCTTCGGGCTGATCTCGGAGCTTCTGCGGCAAGCGCCATCCTGGCAGGAAATCGCCTACGGAACCATTCTCGTCCTCTTCATGATGTATGCGCCGAAGGGGCTCTTTGCCTTCCTGTCGGACCGGATGGGGAGGCTGCGACATGGCTGAGCGCACCCCCCTTCTGACCGTGGAGAACCTGACGATTGCCTTTGGCGGCATTGTCGCGGTTCGCGATTTCTCGCTCACCGTGCAGCCCGGCACGATCCACGCACTGATCGGTCCGAACGGCGCGGGCAAATCCACCACGTTCAACTGCATTTCCCGGCTCTACAACCCGAATGCCGGGCGCATCAGCTTCAACGGGCAGGACATCACCCGCCTGCCCTCCTCCACGATTGCCGGGCTCGGCATCGCCCGCTCCTTCCAGAACCTCGAGCTCTTCAACGAGCTGACGGTCGAGGAAAACATGCTGATCGGCGCGCATGTGCATTGCGGTGGCTCGCTCGCGGCCCGGCTGGCCAGCCGTCCACCCGCCGTCCTGCGAGATATCGACGCGATCCTCGAACGCACGGATCTCGCGCAATACCGGCAGACCAAGGCCAAAAACCTCGATTTCGGCCACCAGAAGCTGCTGGAACTCGCCCGCGCATTAGCGATCAAACCGAAGCTGCTGCTACTGGACGAGCCCGCAGCTGGCCTGCGCAATCGCGAGATCGCGGCACTCGATACCCTTCTGACCGATCTCGTGCGCAAAGAAGGGCTGACCATCCTCATCGTCGAGCACGTGATGGCACTGGTCATGTCGATTTCCGACCGCGTGAGCGTGCTGAATTTCGGCACGCTGATCGCGGAGGGCCTGCCTGCCGATGTGAAGGCCAACCCGGCCGTCATCGAGGCTTATCTCGGCAAGGAGGTGGCTCTCCATGGCTGATCTGCTCGAATTGCGCGGCGTTTCTGCCGCCTATGGCCGCATCCAGGCGATTGCGGGCATCGATCTCAGCGTTCCGGAAGGAGCGATCGTGGCCCTGCTCGGCGCCAACGGCGCGGGCAAGACCACGACGCTCAACACGATCTCGCGGCTCGTGCCCGCGACCACGGGTTCGATCCTCTTCGAAGGCAAGCCCATCGAGCGCGCGACCTCGCATGCCGTGGTGCGCGCAGGCATCTCGCAGGTGCCGGAAGGGCGCGAGGTTTTCCGCGAGATGAGCGTGGCTGAAAATCTGGAGATGGGCGCCTATCTGCGCAGCGATCCACGCGGCATCCGCGACGATATCGAGCGCGCCTTCGATTACTTCCCCATCCTGAAGCAGCGTTACCAGCAGAAGGCGGGCACGCTCTCCGGCGGCGAGCAGCAGATGCTGGTGATCGCCCGAGCCTTGATGGCGCGGCCACGCCTTTTGCTGCTGGACGAGCCTTCGCTGGGTCTTTCACCGCTTCTGGTCGAGAAGATCTTCGAGATCATCCACCGCCTGAACCGTGAGGGCCTGTCGATCCTCCTCGTGGAACAGAATGCCTCGGTGGCGCTGGGCGCTTCCAGCGAGGCCTACATCCTCGAAAATGGCGAAGTGGCGGTGAAGGGTAAATCCGCCGATCTCCGGCAGGATGATGCCGTCCGCCGCTCCTATATCGGGTGAGGGCATGAGCACGGCCCCCGCCCCGCGCTTTGCCGGCAAGGCCTTTCTCATCACCGGTGCGGCACGAGGCATCGGCGAGGCGGTGGTGCGACTGCTGGCGGCGGAAGGCGCGTCGATCGCGGCGGCGGATCTCGATTCAGCCGGTCTCGCCGCGCTGGAGGCCGATCTGTCGGCCAGAGGCACACGGATTGTCACCGCCTCTTTCGACACGCGCGACAGCATTGCAACCGATGCCTTCGTCGCGAGGGCGGTGGAAACCCTCGGCCGGCTCGACGGCGCTGTTCCCTGCGCGGGGATCGCGCGCGCCGCGCGCGCCGAGGAGATGAGCGACGCAACCTTTGCGGATGTGCTGGGCATCAACCTCACCGGGGTGTTCTATAGCTGCCGGGCCGTGGGGCGCGTGCTGTTGGCACAGGGTTCCGGCGCGATCGTCAATCTCGCGTCCATCACGGCGAAAGGCGGCCAGCCGGGTCGGGCGAATTATGCCGCCTCGAAATGGGGGCTTGCAGGCCTCACGAAGAGCCTCGCGGTGGAGTGGGGCCATCGCGGCGTGCGCGTCAACGCGGTCGCGCCGAATGGCGTGGATACCCCGATGATCCGCGACGGCGTCCCCCCGCCCTTCCTTGATGGCGTGATGCTCGATCGCACCCCGCTCGGGCGGCTGGCGACTCCGGCAGAAGTGGCAGGCGTCATCGCGTTCCTGCTCTCGTCAGAGGCCGCCTACATCAACGGCGCGGTGCTGGAAGTGGATGGCGGGCTCACGGCCGGCTTCCTCACACATCGTCACGGGGCGGATTTCGCCTCGAAATCCCTCGTCTGAACGGAAAAAAGCATGTCCCGGACTTCTCCCCTTCCCCTCGCGATTGTCACCGGCGGCGCGCGCGGCATCGGTCGCGGCATCGCGGATCGCCTCGCCCGGGACGGTTTCGAGGTGATCGTGCTCGACCGTGACGGCGCATCCGCCCGGAAAGCTGCGGAGGAGATTGCTGCGGGGGGCGGCGTGGCCCGCGCGGTTGCGCTCGACCTGCTCGACAGCGCCGGTATTGCCGCCTTTGTCGAGGCGGAACGGCCGGTCGCGGCGCTCGTCAACAATGCCGGAATCTTTGACGAGCGGGCCTTTTTCGATCTCACGATCGAGGATTTCCGCCGGATGTATGATGTGAACCTGATCGCGCTCTTCGCCCTCAGTCAGGCGGTGGCGCGGCGGATGGCGCCAGGCGCGAAGATCGTCAACATCGCCTCGCGGGCGTTTCTGGGCGCGCGCAACCACGCGCATTACGTCGCCTCGAAAGCTGCCGTCGTCGGCCTCACGCGCGCCATGGCGATGGAACTGGCAAGCCGGGGCATTCTCGTGAACGCGATCGCGCCCGGCCTGATCGATACACCCCTGTTGCAGGCGCTGAGCCCGGAGCGCATGGCCGCGCAGCTCGCGCTGCAGCCCACCGGCAAGGCCGGCCGCCCGGCCGATATCGCGAATGCCGTCTCCTTCCTCGCAGCGCCTGAAATGGATTTCATCACCGGGCAGGTGCTGCTGGTGGATGGCGGCAAGTCGCTCGGCGGCGGCATGGGCATCTAACCCATGACGACCGAGGAAACCTTCGATGTCGTGGTGGTGGGCTCCGGCGCTGCGGGCCTGTCGGCAGCGCTCACGGCCTCGATTCATGGGCTCTCGGTGGTGGTCATCGAAAAGGCGGCAACCCTCGGCGGCTCCACGGCCATCTCCGGGGGCGCAGTATGGGTTCCCGATAACCCGCATATTTCGACCATCGGCCGCACAGAGAGCCGTGCAGATGTGCTGGCCTATCTTGGTGCCATGCTCGGCAACCGGCTGAAGCCCGACATGGTTGGCGCCTTCCTGGATCGCGGGCCGGAAATGGTCGCCTTCCTCGAAAAGCATACGGAACTGCGCCTCATTCCGCGCGCCGTCTCGCCGGATTATCACCCCGGCCTGCCGGGAGCAGCACAGGGTGGCCGCACGCTCGACCCCGCACCGTTCGATGGCCGGCGATTGGGGGCGGCTTTCAAGCGGCTGCGCATGCCGCTGAAGGAGTTCCTCGTTTTCGGCGGCATGATGGTGAACCGCAAGGATATCGACACGCTGCTGGGTGCCACGAAGACCATCCCGAATTTCTGGGGCACGGCGAAGCTGCTCCTGCGCTACGGGTTGGACCGGTTGAAGCATCCGCGCGGCACGCGATTGCTGATGGGCAATGCGCTGGCAGCACGGCTCGTCAAATCCGCGCTCGATCGCGGTATCGAGCTACGCGAGAACCATGCCGCCTGCTCGCTGATCCGCTCCGATGAACGTGTCACGGGTGTGGTGGTCGAGGGCCCGGCTGGGGAGACGCGACTTCACGCACGGCGCGGCGTTGTGTTCGCAACGGGCGGCTTCCCGGGATCAGACAGCATGCGCGCGGCCCATCTTCCGCATGCTGCGACGCATTTCTCCATGGCTCCTGCGGAAAACACCGGCGACGGTATTCGCCTCGGCGTCGAAGCCGGCGGCAGGCTGAGCGAGGAGAACATCGGCAATGCCTTCTGGACCCCGGTTTCGTTGCTGAAGAACCCGGACGGGACAACGACGCGTTTCCCGCATCTCATCCTTGACCGAGCCAAGCCGGGGCTGATCGCGGTGGACCAAAGCGGCCAACGCTTCGTGAATGAGGCGAATTCCTACCATGATTTCGTGGAGGCCATGCACCGGCGACACGAAAGCACCCCGGCCATTCCCGCCTTTCTGGTCGCGGATAGCGCCTTCGTGCGGAAATACGGCCTTGGCCTCGTGCGCCCCGGCTCGGGCAGTCACCAGCGCTTCATCGATGCGGGATACCTGCTCACGGGGAACAGCATCAACGAGCTGGCGAACCGGATGGGCGTGCCCGCCGAGGCGCTTTCCGCCGCCGTGGCAGGCATGAATGCCAGCGCGGAGAGCGGCGAGGACCCGGCCTTCGGCAAGGGCTCGACCGCCTATAACCGCTATCTCGGCGATGCCGCGCACAAGCCCAATCCCTGCCTCGGACCGATCCGCACCGCGCCGTTCCATGCGGTGAAGGTCTATCCCGGCGATATTGGTACGGCGGCAGGTCTTGAAACCGATCCGCAAGCGCGCGTGCTCGGCCCGAACGGTCCGATTCCCGGCCTCTATGCGGTCGGCAATGACATGAATTCCATCATGGCGGGGAGTTACCCCTCGGCTGGAATCACCCTCGGCCCTGCCCTCACCTTCGGCTACATTGCGGGCATCTCGCTCGCCGGCACCCAAACCACGGAATGAACCCGATGAAGCTCTTTTTCTCCCCGACCTCGCCCTACGTGCGCAAGGTGATGATCGTTGCCCATGAACTCGGCCTTGCCGGCCAGATCGAGAAGGTCAACGCGGCTGCCCACCCGATCAACCGCGACAGGAACATCATCGCGCAGAACCCCCTCGGGCAGGTGCCGACGCTCATCGCCGATGATGGCACCATGATCGCCGACAGCCGCGTGATCTGCGCCTATCTCGATGGTCTTGCGGGTGAAGAGCTGACCCCCGCCGATGCAAAAGCGAAGCTTCGTGCAGAGATCGACCAATCCCTCGCCGATGGCATTCTCGGCGCGGCCCTCATCCTGCGCTACGAGATGGCGGTGCGGCCCGAAGCGCTGCGCTGGCCGGATTGGATCAGCGGTCAATGGGACAAGATCGGCACCACGCTCGCGCATTTCGAGGCCAATCCGCCGGGCGCGCGCGTCGATATCGGCACGATCAGCCTCGCGGCGGCGCTGAGCTATCTCGACCTGCGCTTCCCGGAATATGACTGGCGCAGCAAGCAGCCTGGCCTCACGATCTGGTATGCCGCCTTTGCGCAGCGCCCGGCGATGGTGGCGACGGAGCTGAAGGCCTGAGATCGAAACGCCCGGTTCAAGGGCGTTCTCCAGCGGCCATTCATTGACGAAAATGGCCGAGCAACACGAGAAGATCGCTCAGGCGCCGGGCTCCCGTCTTGGCGAAAATCCGTTCGATATAGGTGCGCACGGTCTTCTCGGTAATGCCGAGGCTGGCAGCGATGCCCTGCACCGAAACACCATCGGCCAGTGCTGCGGCCGTGCGAGCCTGTGCGGGCGTCAGATCAAACAAAGCTGCGAGCAGGTTCGGCGACGACGCGCGGCCTTTGGGCGAGGGCGTGGTCATCACACAGAGGACATCCCCGGTGGAAAGAATGTCGCGGGCGGATCTGCGCAACGGCAGAAGATGCACAACCACGGGGTCGCTGGTCGCTGTTTTTTGCACCGGGATGGAGCAGGCCGGAGGCAGGCAGGCAAAATATCACACCGCCACGTGAATCGGATGCCTTTGCGATATTTCCCAATACATCTGGCCATTGGTCAGGATTAATGGCCGACTCGTAGATGCCATCGACGATCTGGTCTCCAAGCTCGGATTTTAACATCCAACAAGGTCCATCGAAGCAACCAACCGTCCCTGATTTCAACAGGAGACATCCGCGAAACGCGAAGCGCAAGAGCGTCTTCTTCTCGACGAAGCAAAATCGCCAGTCGGACTTTGCCGACTTGTCGCCTGCCCGGATCGACAGT
>JALOTF010000029.1 GCA_025458025.1 Beijerinckiaceae bacterium
ACCGTGAAGCGCCCGGCTTCGAGTGCGGCCTTGAAGGCCTCGGCCTCTGCCTTCGTGCCGACATCGAGCTTGGTGATCTTCTTGCCATCCGCGCCCGTCAGCCGGGCCTCGAAGACCTCGCCCTTGGCGGTGGTGAGTGTCGCCACCAGCGACCAGTATTCGCGGGTGATGAACCGCTCGATCTCTTCCTCGCGATCGCACACGAGCCGCAGGGCGACCGATTGCACGCGGCCCGCCGAGCGCGCGCCCGGCAGCTTGCGCCAGAGCACCGGCGAAAGCTGGAAGCCCACCAGATAATCCAGCGCGCGGCGCGCGAGATAGGCATCGACCAGAGCCTGGTCGATTTCGCGGGGGTTCGCCATGGCATGGGCCACGGCATCCTTGGTGATCGCGTTGAAGGTTACGCGCTCCACCGGCTTGCCCTTGAGCACGCGGCGGGCCTTGAGCGCCTCGAGAATATGCCACGAAATGGCCTCGCCCTCGCGATCCGGGTCGGTCGCGAGAATGAGGCTGTCGGCATCCTTCACGGCGGCGGCGATGGCGGAGATCTGCTTCGAGCCGCGCCCATCCAGCTCCCAGAGCATGGCGAAATCGGCATCGGGATCCACCGAGCCATCCTTGGGCGGCAGGTCGCGCACATGGCCATAGGAGGCGATGACCTCATAGCCACGCCCGAGATATTTGTTGATCGTCTTGGCCTTGGCCGGCGATTCAACGACGACGACTTTGTGTTCCATCACGCCCCATCCGATCGGCCCGGAGACATGGAGAGGCGCGTGGGGTTTGTCAAATCGTTCGGTCGGATTGCAACACCGGCAAGGGTGAGCGCTTCATTCCCGGCTCGTTTCCCGGGCGCCGGAAAAACGGCAATCGGACTGATCCTGAAAGACTTGATTAAGGGGTTCGCAACCTGGGCGAGCGTACTGTCCAATTTAAAGTGTCAAGTGTGATGGATGTCCATGTTCGAAAGTGATGAAAGCCGGGTTCTGAAGTCGATTGCTGCCGCGCACGCCGTTATCGAATTTGATCTCGATGGAACAATCCTCAAGGCAAACAAGGCGTTCCTGTCGCTGATGGGTTATAAACTCGACGAGATCAAAGGGCGCAAACACGCCATGTTTGTCGAGCCGAGCGAGGCAAGCAGCGCTGAATATCGTCAGTTCTGGGAGTGTTTGTGCGCCGGCAAACCGGATATCGCCGAATTCCCGCGCTATACCAAGGATGGTGAGCAGATCTGGATTCAGGGCTCCTACACCCCCATCCTAAAGGGCGGAAAGCCCTACAAGGTCGTGAAGATCGCGACCGACATCACCGAACGGAAGCGCGTGCTCGCGCTGAAGGAAAGCCAGCTTGGTGCCATCCAAGCCTCACAGGCGGTCATCGAGTTCAATCTCGACGGGACCGTCCGCAACGCCAATGCCAATTTCCTCCAGACGATTGGCTATGGGCTGGATGAGATTATCGGCCGGCATCACCGAATGTTCATGCCGCCGGAAATGGCGGCCCTGCCGGACTATGAGCGTTTCTGGAACGAACTCCGGGCGGGTCGCATGCAGGCTGATGAGTTCCGTCGCATCGGCAAGGGCGGCCGGGAGATCTGGATTTGGGCGAGCTACAATCCGCTGCTCGATCCTTCCGGCAAGATCATCGGCTTTATCAAGTTCGCTACCGATATCACCGATCAGGTCCATGCCCAGAGGCGCCGGCAGCAGGCGCAGGCTGAAGTGAATGCCGGCATTGAAAAGGCGGCTTCCGCGCTGGGCGATACCAGCCAGCAAGCGACAAGCGCCGCTTCGGCTGCCGTGCAGGCCTCGGCCAATGTGAATGCGGTAGCGGCTGGCTCCTCCCAGCTTGCGTCTTCCGTGGCCGAGATCAACACCCGCATCACCCGTGCGCTTGAGGTCTCCAATCAGGCGGTTCAGGAGGGTGAGCGCGTCAACCGGACGGTGGACAAACTGATGGATGCCGCCCAGCGCATCAGTGCGGTGGTGGATCTGATCAACACCATCGCCTCACAAACCAACCTGCTTGCACTCAATGCGACCATCGAGGCCGCGCGGGCCGGGGAGGCCGGGCGCGGCTTCGCGGTCGTTGCGTCCGAGGTGAAGACGCTGGCCGGCCAGACGGCCCGCGCGACACAGGAAATCGGGGGACAGATCGCCGCCATCCAGTCCTCCACCAGCGAGGCCAAAGCCGCGATCGACGCCATCTCCTCTACCATTCAGGAGATGAACGGGATCTCGATCACCATCTCCGCAGCCGTGGAGGAGCAGGCCGCCGTGACCGGCGACATGTCCCACAACATGCAGGAAGCCGCGAAGGGCGTGGACATGATTTCCCACGCCATGGATGAGGTCGCCGGTCTCACCCGTTCGCTGGACGATGATATCCGTTCGATCGCGGCGCGCGTGCGCGAGGCAGCCTGAGCCTCCGCTCCGGCGGCGCGCTCCATGCGCCAAAGCCGGCAAATCCCGAAACAGGCTGTGGGTTGGGCCCCGGCCTGGCCTGTCGCGCGCTTGCCAGAGGCTTAAGCGTGGCCTAAGCCTTGATCCTTAGCCATGACAGCCGCATCTTTTATCTTCCCGCATGCTCATCTTCTCGGGATCGAGGGCCTCTCACGCCCCGATATCGAGGGCCTTCTTGCTTTGGCCGAGGAGCAGATCACCCTCAATCGTCAGATCGAGAAGAAGAAATCGTCGCTGCGCGGGCGCACGATGATCAACCTCTTCTTCGAGAATTCCACCCGCACGCAGGCGAGTTTCGAACTCGCCGGCAAGCGCCTCGGCGCGGATGTGATGAACATGTCGGTGGCGAATTCCAGCGTGAAGAAGGGCGAAACGCTCATCGACACCGCGATGACGCTGAATGCCATGCGGCCCGATCTGATCGTCGTCCGCCATCATGCGGCGGGTGCGGTGCATCTTCTCGCGCGGAAGGTCGATTGTGCGGTCATCAATGCCGGTGACGGCGCACATGAGCACCCGACGCAGGCGCTTCTCGATGCGCTGACCATTCGCCGCAACAAAGGCAGCATCGAGGGGCTGACGGTCGCGATCTGCGGGGATATCACGCATTCCCGCGTGGCGCGTTCCAACATCATTTGCCTGCAGGCGCTTGGCGCGCGTGTCAGGGTCTGCGGGCCGGTCACGCTGCTGCCCAAGGGCATCGAGCGCTATGGCGTCGAGGTCTTCACCGATATGCGCAAGGCGCTGCATGGCGCGGATATCGTGATGATGCTGCGCCTTCAGCGCGAGCGGATGAACGGCGCTTTCGTGCCCTCGATGCAGGAATACTTTCACTTCTTCGGGCTTGATCGCGAAAAGCTCGCGCTCGCGAAGCCGGATGCCCTCGTGATGCATCCGGGCCCTATGAATCGCGGCGTGGAAATCGCCTCGGATGTGGCGGATGGCGCGCAGAGTCTCATCCGCGAGCAGGTGGAGATGGGCGTCGCCGTGCGCATGGCCGTGCTGGAGGCGCTGGCAAGGCGCCTGCCGAACAGCTGAGGCCAGCGCCATGATTGAGGCCTTCCTCGGCGATGTGATCCTGGCCATCCTTCAGCAGCCGGTCGTGCGCTGGAGCCTCGCGCTGGGCATCGCCTTCTGGGTGTGGATGGTCTCGGATGAGGATGCGCAACTGCGCAAGCTCTATCTCGCCGGGCCGTTCCTGCTCGCGGGCGTCATTGAAATCGCGGACAGCCTGTTCTTCGGCCGCAACAGCGGCGGGGGCACCAGCGGCTGGCTGGCCATCTATCTCCAGGCCATGGAGGGCGTGCGCCTGTTCGTGGGCCTGCTGGGCCTTGTCGCGCTGCTGCTCGCGGCCTTCACCGGCTTTAAGCGCGGGCTTGGCTTCTGTTTCGGGCTTGCGGTTCTGCTCGCGGCCTATCTCGCCGACCAGATGGGCGGGGGGCGCGGCAGCTTCTTCTCGCTCACCGTGCTGGGCAATACGCTTCTGATGCTGCCGCCGGTGCTGGCCTTGCTGCTGGTGGCGTATGGTTTGGGGGCGACCCTCCGCTCTGCGCGTGAATTGCGAAGCTTCCGCAGCCGCTATGCCCGCGATGAATGAGCACCTGCCGTGACGAGTGCACCATGACCGATACCGTCCTCAACCATGCGCGCATCATCGATCCCGTCTCGGGCAAGGATCATCTCGGTGCGGTACTGATCCGCGATGGGCTCATCGCTGAAATCGCGTCGAAACCTTACCCCAAGGGCGAATTCGATTCCGGCGTGGTCGACCTCAAGGGTGCGATTGTCGCGCCGGGCCTTGTGGATCTGCGCGCCTTCATCGGTGAGCCGGGCGAGGAGCATCGCGAGACGTTCCGCTCGGCCTCGGAGGCGGCAGCGGCCGGCGGCGTGACCACGATTGTCATGCAGCCGAACACCTCGCCGGCCATCGACGAGCCGGCCGTGGTGGATTTCGTGCTGCGCCGCGCGCGCGATACGGGCCTCGTGCGTATCCATCCCGCCGCTGCCCTCACCAAGGGCCTCGCCGGCAAGGAAATGACCGAGTTCGGCCTGCTCAAGGCTGCCGGTGCTGTCGCGGTCACTGATGGCGACCGCCCTGTGAGGAACGCGCAGGTGATGCGCCGCGCGTTGGCCTATGCCGCGATGGTCGGCATGCCGGTGATCCACCATGTCGAAGATCCTGATCTCGTGGGTGAGGGCTGCGCCACCGAGGGCGAATTCGCGACCCGACTCGGCCTGCCGGGCGTGCCGCATGCGGCTGAAACGATCATGCTCGAGCGTGATATCCGCCTCGTGAAGCTCGCGGGCGGGCGCTACCATGCCGGGCTCGTCTCCTGCCGTGAGAGCCTTGAGGTGCTTCGCCGCGCCAAGGAAGATGGCCTGCCGGTGACGGCGGGTGTCTCCATCAATCACCTCACGCTCAACGAGAGCGATATCGGCGGCTACCGCACCTTCCTGAAGCTCGCGCCGCCCTTGCGCCGCGAGGAGGAGCGCCTCGCGCTGGTCGAGGCGGTGGCCAGCGGGCTCATCGATGTGATCGTCTCCGATCACAACCCGCAGGATGTGGAACAGAAGCGCCTGCCTTTCGCGGAAGCCGCGCCCGGGGCCATCGGCCTCGAAACCATGCTCGCCGCTGGCCTGCGGCTGGTGGAAGCCGGGCAAATCACGCTGCCACGGCTGATCGCGGCGATGTCCACCGGTCCGGCGGATATCCTCGGTCTCACGGCCGGGCGCCTGCTGAAGGGCCAGCCGGCCGATCTCTTCGTGCTCGATCCCGATGAGCCGTGGGTGGTGGATGCCGCGACCCTGCGCTCGCGCTCCAAGAACACGCCGTTTGACGAGGCGCGGATGAGCGGCAAGGTGAAACTCACCATGGTTGCGGGCAAAATCGTCCATTCCCATCACTAGCTTGGGGCAGGAGAGCGCGACGTGTCACCGGAACTGATCTCGAGCCTGCTTGGCCTCGCCTTCGGCTATCTCTGCGGGTCCATTCCCTTTGGCTTGCTGCTGACACGGCTCGCGGGCACGCAGGATATCCGCACCATCGGTTCGAAGAACATCGGCGCCACGAATGTGCTGCGCACGGGTCGCAAAGATCTCGCTATCGCCACTCTGCTGCTCGATGCCCTGAAGGGCACGGTGGCGGTGTGGATTGCATGGCGCTGGGGCTATGCGGCGGGCGTGCTCGCCGGCTTCGGCGCGTTTCTCGGCCATTGCTATCCGATCTGGCTGAAATTCCAGGGGGGCAAGGGCGTTGCGACCTGGTTCGGCGTGCTGCTCGCGTTCAATCCATGGATTTTCCTCGCGGCGGGCGCGATCTGGCTCGCGATGGCCTATATGAAGCGCTATTCTTCGTTGTCCTCGCTCACCTCATCGGCCGCGATTGCGCTGTTCGAGGTCGGCAGCGGCTTCGTCACCGGGCGCTGGACGCTGGGCATGCTGGTGATGGTCGCGATGGCGGCCTTGCTCTGGTGGAAACATCGGCCCAACATCGAGCGGTTACTCGCCGGCACGGAAGGGAAGATCGGCCAGAAGGGTTGATCATCCACGCTGCCGGGCGAGGGTTCGAGCCAGAAAGGCTTATCCATGGTCCGCCTGTCGGATCGCCAGCGTTTCGACTGGCTCAGGCTTGCGCGCACCGAGGGCGTGGGGCCGCTGACCTTCCGCTCGCTGATCAACCGCTTTGGCGGAGCGAGTGCTGCGCTCGAAGCGTTGCCGGGCCTGTCGGCCAAGGCTAAGCGACCACTTCTGCCGCCTTCCGAGCGCGAAATCGAGGCTGAAATGCGCGAGGCCGAGCGCCTCGGCGCCCGCTTGCTCGGCTATGGCGAGGTGGATTATCCGGCCTTGCTGCGCGAGATCGCTGCTCCGCCGCCGGTGATTGCCTTGCGCGGCTCGCTGGCGTGCCTTGAGAAGCCGGCCATCGGTATTGTCGGCTCGCGGAATGCTTCTGCCCTCGGGCGGAAGATCGCTGGGCGTTTCGCGGCCGATCTCGCGTCGGCCGGCTACACCATCGTCTCCGGCCTTGCGCGTGGTATTGATGCAGAGGCGCATCGCGCGAGCCTTTTGACCGGCACGGTGGCGGTGCTCGCGGGCGGGCTCAACCGGCCCTATCCGCCGGAGCATGTCGATCTGATGGAGGAGATTGTCGAAACGGGGCTGGTGATTTCCGAGCGGCCCTTCGGCCTCGCACCGCGCGGGCGGGATTTTCCGCGCCGCAACCGTGTGATTTCCGGCCTCTCGCGCGGGATCATCGTGGTGGAGGCGGCGCGGCGCTCGGGCTCGCTCATCACCGCGCGCTTCGCGAACGAGCAGGGTCGCGAGGTCTTTGCCGTGCCGGGCTCGCCTTTCGATCCGCGCGCGGAAGGCCCGAATGACCTCATCCGCGATGGCGCGACGCTCGTGGCGAATGCGCGCGATGTCATCGCCGCGCTATCCCCGCGCGAGGGCCTGCCGCCGCGCCTGCCGGGTGTGTTCTCCGAGCCCGACCCGGATGACGAGGCGCTATTCGACGAGTGGGAGGATGGAGCTGAAACGGGTGATGCCGAAGAAGAGCCCGCTTTTTCAGCCTCTCCGCAAGCCCCGGCAGACATGCGCGCCCAAATGCTCGGGGCGCTTTCCGCAAGCCCGATCGAGATCGATGCGCTGATGCGCCAGATGGATATCGGCCTCGCCGATATGCAGGGCCTGCTGTTTGAACTGGAGCTGGAGGGGCTCCTCCAGCGCCATCCGGGAAACCGGGTCTCTAGATCCTGAAGATCAGGAAAAGGGCCGGCAGCGTGAGGAAGCTCACGAGCGTCTGCGCGGTCAGGATCGCAGCCATCAGGGGTGCATCGCCGCCCATTTGCCGCGCGAGGACATAGCAGGCGCTCGCTGAGGGCACCGCGAGGCAAATCACGACCACCGCCACCGCTGTGCCCGTGAGGCCGAGTGCGAGAGCCGCCAATCCGCCAATCGCAGGCAACAGAATGAGCCGCAATCCGACGCCAAGCATCAGCGCCACATTGGGTCGTCGGAGATCTTCCAGCTGAAGACCCGCGCCCACGAGCAACAGCCCCAGGCCTAGCGCGCCGCTGCCGATCATGTTCAGCGCAGACATCACTGGCGCGGGCAGCGTGACGCCCGTGAAATTCAGCGTGAGGCCCACCGTAATGCCCACAATGAAAGGATTGGTCGCCAGCCCCCGCAGCAGCGATCCGCCCTGTCCGCTGCCGTAGCGGCGGAGAATCCACACGCATTGGACATTGAGCACGGGAATAAGCACCGCCATCACCACTGAAGCCAGCGTGACGCCTGCATCTCCATAGAGATTGCCCGCCATGGCGAGCGCCACGAACGCGTTCCAGCGCAGCGAGCCCTGGAAGATCGAGGTGAAGGAGGGGCCGTTGATGCCAAACCGCGCCTCCAGCGGTCGGCGCATCACCAGCAGCAGGGTCGCCATGGTGAGGTTGGCGGCCAGTAGCGCAGTCGCGATGGAGCCGACCGGCACCGACGAGAGTTTCGCCTTGGCGAGGGTCTCGATCAGCAAGGCCGGCACGAGCAGGTAGTAGGAGATCTTCTCGCCGGCATTCCAGATGCCGGGGTCGGGCAGCAGCACGCGGCGCGCGATGTGGCCGACGACCATGACGAGGAACAGGGCAACGAGCGCGCTGATCATGGCTGTGCCTTCCGCCCCGAAGGACGGCCGGTTAAGGCTGAGGCGATATTCACGATTGATTAAGCTTCGGTTTCAGAGAAGTGTAAGGACGACGGATGACGCGAAAGCCGATGGCTGAGGCGCCGATCCCACGAAGGAGAGGGACCATGATGAACAAAACCCGCCTCGGGCTCAAGGGAATTGGCCTCGGCCTCGCAATCATGCTGTCGGCGGTTGCAACACCGCAAGCCGGTGCCTCGCCGCTGGGTTCAGCCATCCATCTGCAGGATGCGACCGCGCTGCCTTTGGTGGATGTGCAGGCGCGCCGCCAGCAGCGCCCTGTGCGCAATAATGCCCGCCGCAACCGCAACAACGCGGCTGTGGCCGGTGCTCTCTTGGGTGCCGCGATCATCGGCGGCGCGATCATCGCCAATTCGGAAGCCGAGCGTCGTGACCGGCGCCGCCGCGCGCAGTATTATTATTACAACGAGCCGCAATACTATTACGGCCAGCCGCGTCGCGTGTATCGCCAGCAGCCGCAATATTACTATCAGGACCCTGGCTATTATGAACCGCGCAAGCGTGTTCGGCAGCGCTATGTCCAGCCGGGTTATCCGGGGGTTCCCTACAACACGGATTCCCGGCGGGGTTACACCGGTGGCATGTCCGGCACCGAGCCCTAAGCGTTCAGCCGGTTGAGTGCGGCCTGCAAGAACACTTCCGCGGCCGCAGCATCAATAAGCCCTTTGCGATGGCGGCCGGCCACCCCGGCCGCCTCAAGCGTTTCATGGGCGGCTTCCGTGGAAAGCCGCTCATCCTCGAAGATGATGGGCAAAGGCGTGAGCGCCGAGAGATGCCGGGCGAAAGCGCGCGTGGCCTGTGCGCGCGGGCCCATGCTGCCATCCATGTTCAGCGGCAGGCCGAGCACGATGGCCGCCACGCTGTAATGCGCGGCGATTTTCAGGATTTCGGCGGCATCTGCCGTGAATTTTCCGCGCTGGAGCGTCTTGAGGCCTGATGCCCATTTCCGTTCGGCATCGGAAACGGCGATGCCGATGGTCTTCGCGCCGAGATCGAGTGCCATCACGCGGTCATGTCGCGCGAAGAGGATGCCGGCGGTTTCGAGCGAGAGCAGGGGTATTGCCATGCCCCTCTCTTCGCGCGGAATGGCCGAGAGGTCCAGCTTGGCCTTTGCGCCCACCTTGACTAAGACAGCGCAGACAGCCTGCAACGCCCGGAGGGTAAGCGCATGAAAATCACATGGTTCGGACATTCGGCCTTTGGCCTCGAAAGCGCGGGACGCAAGGTGCTGGTCGACCCGTTTCTCTCGGGCAACCCGGTCTTCGAAGGCGAGGGCAAGGGCACGCTGGCGGAGAAGACGGACGCTGCGCTCGCTGGGGTGACGGATATCGTCATCACCCATGGCCATATGGACCATATCGGTGACACTCTTGCGATTGCCGAGAAGACCGGCGCCACCGTGTTCTGCAACTGGGATCTGGGCCAGTGGCTTGCCGATAAGTGGGAAAAGCGTAACACCGGCAAGGCTTTGAACCTCGAACTCATGAATGCCGGCGGCCGCATCGAGCATAATGGCGTGTCGATCCGTCTCGTGCGCGCGGACCATTCCTCGGGCGTGTTCGAGAATGGCGTATTCCAGACGCTCGGTTCCGCAAATGGCGCGATCATCTCCATTCCCGGCGCGCCGATCATCTACCACATGGGCGATACGGATATCTTCGCGGGCATGGGGCTGATCGCTGAACTCCACCAGCCGGATATCGTGATCGCGCCGATCGGGGACCGCTTCACCATGGGCGCGGCCACCGCCGCGCTCGCCGTGCGCCGTTTCTTCCCCAAGGCGAAGGGGGTGATCCCCTGCCATTTCCGCACCTTCGGCGCGCTCACGGGCACGGTGGAGGAGTTCAAGCGCGAGCTCGGCCCCATGGCTGCGAACCTGCTCGATCTCACCCCGCACGAGACCATCCAGTTCTCGATCGGCTGAGCCGAAAATCGGCATTCCCGCGCGGGCGAAACGGTTGTTTCCCCGCGCGTGTCGCTTTAAGAGCCAAGGCAGTTCTGCTTCTCTTTTTCGCCTCCTTGCCACGGGTTCCCCATGTCCGTTGATGCCGCCACCGTCCGCCGCATCGCGCGCCTCGCGCGCATTGCCCTGCCCGAAGCTGATGTTCCGGCCATGCAGGGCGAGATCAACGCCATCCTCGGCTTCGTGGAGCAGCTCGGTGAGGTCGATGTCGAGGGCGTCGAGCCCATGACCTCCGTCACCCCCATGGCGCTGAAAATGCGCGACGACGTCGTCACCGCCGGCGGCGAAGCGGACCGCGTGACGAAGAACGCTCCGCAAAGCGAGGATCATTACTTCCTCGTGCCGAAAGTGGTCGAGTAAACCGTCACGCCACTCCGACTCGCTGATTTTCCTCGTTTTTTCCGATCCGAGAAGCCGATGACCGATCTCACCGCCCTGACCCTCGATGATGCCCGCAAGGGCCTCGCCTCGGGCGCTTTCACCGCTGTTGAACTTGCCGAGGCGCATCTCAAGGCTATCGAGGCCGCCCGCGCGCTGAACGCCTATGTGCTGGAGACGCCGGAGCAGGCACTGGCCATGGCAAAGGCCTCCGACGAGCGCCGGAAGAAGGGCGAGGCGGGGCGGCTCGAAGGCATTCCGCTGGGCATCAAGGATCTCTACGCCACAGAAGGCGTGCGCACGACCGCGTGTTCGAAGATCCTCGGCAACTTCGTGCCGCCCTACGAATCGACCGTGACGAAGCAGCTCTGGCGCGACGGCGCGGTAATGCTCGGCAAGCTGAACAACGACGAATTTGCGATGGGCTCCTCGAACGAGACCTCGGCGTTTGGCCCTGTCGTGAACCCCATTCTGCCGGCCAACTGGTCGGAGGAGCAGGCGCGCGCCGCGCTCGCGGGCAACAAGCAGGGCCTGCTCGTGCCGGGTGGCTCCTCGGGTGGTTCCTCGGCGGCGGTGGCGGCGCATCTCTGCCTTGGCGCGACCGCGACCGATACCGGCGGCTCCATCCGCCAGCCTGCGGCCTTCACCGGCACCGTGGGCATCAAGCCGACCTATGGTCGCTGCTCGCGCTGGGGTATTGTGGCCTTTGCCTCGTCGCTCGATCAGGCCGGTCCGATCGCCAAGACCGTGAAGGATTGTGCCGCGCTGATGACCTCCATGGCCGGCCATGACCCGATGGATTCCACCTCGGTGGACATGCCCGTGCCGGATTACGAGGCTGCCGTGGGCCGCTCCGTGAAGGGGCTGACCATCGGCATTCCACGCGAATACCGCGTCGAGGGCATGCCGGAGGAAATCGAGGCGCTCTGGAAAAAAGGCGCGGAGATGCTCAAGGCTGCCGGTGCGAACATTGTCGATATCAGCCTGCCGCACACGAAATACGCGCTGCCCGCCTATTACATCGTGGCCCCCGCCGAGGCGTCCTCGAACCTCGCGCGCTATGATGGCGTGCGCTACGGCCTGCGCGTGCCCGGCAAGGACATCATCGACCTCTACGAAAAGACCCGCGCGGAAGGCTTTGGCCGCGAGGTGAAGCGCCGCATCATGATCGGCACCTATGTGCTCTCGGCCGGTTATTACGACGCCTATTACCTCCGCGCGCAGAAGATCCGCACGCTGATCAAGCGCGATTTCGAGGAGGTCTACGCGAAGGGCGTGCACGCCGTGCTGACGCCGGCGACGCCCTCCGCCGCTTTCGGTATTGGCGAGAAGGGCTCGGCCGATCCGGTCGAGATGTATCTCAACGACATCTTCACCGTCACCGTGAACATGGCGGGCCTGCCGGGCCTTGCCTTGCCGGGTGGTGTCGATTCCAAGGGCTTGCCGCTTGGTTTGCAGCTGATCGGGCGTCCCTTCGATGAGGAGACTTTGTTCTCCCTCGGGCAGGTGATCGAGGATCAGGCGGGGCGGGTGATGGCCAAGCGCTGGTGGTAACCTGGCACCGCGCACCACGCGAGATATGAAAAAGGCCCGGATCGCTCCGGGCCTTTTTGTTTGTATGTCAGTGGTTTCAGCGCCGAATCTCGGGTTTTGAATCCGGCGCTTCAGATCCTGATTCAGCCACCGAGCGCGGACTTCGCCTTGGCCCACCAGCCCGAGCGCTTCGGGCGATTGGGGTCGGGCGTTTCTTCCGGCTCCGGTTCCGGCGCGGGCGCCGGTGCCACCGGTGCGGGGGCAGGGGCCTCTGCTTTCACTTCCGGAGCAGGCGCGGGTTCGGCCTCGACCGGAGCGGGAGCATCCGCGGCAGGAGCCGCCACGGCTTCGGCCTTCTTGCGGCCACGCGGCGCACGAGCAGGCTTCGCGGGCTTTTCCTCGGCCGCGGTTTCGACCGGAGCAGCCTCGACAGCCTCCGCCTTCTTCGCGCGACCGCGACGCGGCTTCGCGGGCTTTTCTTCCGGCTGAGGTGCTGCCTCGACCACCGGTTCAGCAATCACGGGCTCGCTCGCCTCGCTGGCCTCGGCGGTTTCGCCTTCGGGATTTTCGCCCTCGGCCTGAGCCGGGATCTCGCGACCCTCGCGATCGCGCCGGTTGCGGCGACCACCGCGACGGCGCCGACGGCGACGCTTCTCTTCGGCCGAGCCCTCGCCCGAACCGTTTTCGCCACCGGCCTCCGTGGAGCCATTCTCTTCGCTGTCGTCGCTATCCTCCGATTCCTCGGCGGAAGCCTCGCGCGGCTGATCGGAACCGCCATTCTCGCGACCGTCCTCGCGGCCACCACGACCCCTGCGACGACGGCGACGACGGCGACGCTTGTCGCCATTGCCCTCGCGCGCTTCGCCATCCTCGCGAGCCTCGCCCGCTTCAGAAGCCTCCGATGCTTCGGCGGAATCGTCCTCCTCCTCGGCCTCGTCCTCGACGATGTCATCCATCTCGATATCGTCGATATGGATGGCCTTGCTGTTCGCGGCGACTGCTTCAGCGGCGATGCGGCGCGTGGCGGTCTCGCCCCGCTCCAGCAGGTAATGCTGGCCTGGCGGGAATTCCGCGCCGATCTCGACATTGATGGTCACGCCGAACCGGGCTTCCAGCGCACGGATGGTCTCGCGCTTCTGGTTGAGCAGATAGAGCGCCGCTTCCATGCGGGTGCGGATGGTGATGTCCTGGCTCGCATTGCGCACGAGCTGCTCTTCCACTGCGCGCAGCAGCGAGAGGGCGAGGCTCGACGTGGAGCGGATAAGGCCAGTGCCGGCGCAATGCGGGCACTGCACGGAGGAGCTTTCGAGCACGCCCGTGCGAATGCGCTGGCGGCTCATTTCCAGCAGGCCGAAATGCGAGATGCGACCGACCTGGATGCGCGCGCGATCGTTCTTCAGGCAATCATTGAGCTTCCGCTCCACCGCCCGATTGTTGCGCTTCTCCTCCATGTCAATGAAGTCGATGACGATCAGCCCGGCGAGATCGCGCAGGCGAAGCTGGCGGGCCACTTCTTCCGCCGCTTCGAGGTTCGTCTTGAGGGCTGTGTCCTCGATATTGTGCTCGCGCGTCGAGCGACCGGAGTTCACGTCGATGGAAACCAGCGCTTCCGTCTGGTTGATGACGATGTAGCCTCCCGATTTCAGCGTGACGATGTTCGAGAACATCGAATCAAGCTGCTGCTCCACGCCGTAGCGGGTGAAGAGCGGGGTCTGGTCGCGATAGGGCTGCACGGCCTTGGCATGGCTCGGCATGAGCATGCGCATGAAGTCCTTCGCCTCGCGATAGCCTTCATCGCCGCCGACGAGGATTTCCTCGATATCCTTCGAATAGAGATCGCGGATCGCACGCTTGATGAGCGAGCCTTCCTCATAAACCAGCGCCGGGGCGGTGCTTTCGAGGGTTAGCGTGCGGACGCTCTCCCACATGCGCATGAGATATTCGAAATCGCGCTTGATCTCGGTCTTGGTGCGCGAGGCACCTGCCGTGCGCAGGATGACGCCCATTCCATCTGGCACCTCGAGATCCGAGGCGAGATCCTTCAGGCGCTTGCGATCGGCCGAGTTGGTGATCTTGCGGGAAATGCCGCCGCCGCGAGCAGTGTTGGGCATCAGCACCGAGTAACGACCAGCAAGGCTAAGATAGGTGGTGAGCGCCGCGCCCTTGTTGCCGCGCTCTTCCTTCACGACCTGCACGAGCAGGATCTGCCGGCGGCGGATGACTTCCTGGATCTTGTAGGAGCGACGCGAGCGGGGCGCGCGGCGCTGGGGAACTTCCTCCATCGCATCGCCGCCACCGCCGAGCTGCTCGACAATCTCTTCAGGCTCGCGGGGTGCGGATTCATCGCCGCCGTTCTCGTCGCCATCGGCCTCGGAGGCTTCGGCATCGCCGCTTTCCGCATCCTCAGCGGAAGCGTTGGCCTCCTCTGAAGCGGTTTCCTCGCCGTCCACCGGGGCGGAAGCGACCTCATCCTTGCCACCGCGACGGCGACGGGCCTTGTTGCGACCGCCACGACGCGAGCCGCGCTCTTCTTCCTCGTTCTCCTCGTCCGCAGCGGCGGCCTCCTCGGCCAGCAGCGCCTCTCGGTCGGCGACGGGGATCTGGTAGTAGTCGGGGTGGATTTCCGCGAAGGCGAGGAAGCCGTGGCGGTTGCCGCCGAAATCCACGAAAGCGGCCTGGAGCGAGGGCTCCACGCGCGTGACTTTCGCGAGATAGATATTGCCCCTCAGGGGGCGGCGATTGGCACTTTCAAAATCGAATTCCTCAACGCGATTGCCGCGCTGGACGACCACCCGGGTCTCTTCCGGGTGGGTGGAGTCGATCAACATCCGTGTGGTCATGGATAAGCCTTGATAAGGATGTCCCTGTTCGCAGGCTCGCAAACGAGCGGGTACGACGGCCCGGCCGGCCAGAGGCAAGGGCACGGGGGGTCGAACCGGTGGAACGGGGAAGTTTCGGGAAAGGGAAACGGTTCTCGGCCGAAGCCGGCAACCGGACGAAGCTGGGAAGGACTGCGGGGAAGGGGCGAACCGAAATGCGCGAAAGGCGTCGAGCCGTCATCCCGGTCGTGCGTCGCCGCAGCGGCAGCGCAACCGTTTTGCTATTCGGGCTCGAAAAAGCGGGCATCAACAGAACTATCCCCACAGGCGGCCGATGCGTCCCGTCGCAAGAGGTTCACGCCGAAGGGCCGGGATTGGGATGCCGCGCCCCGATCTCGGGGGCAGCTCGCCGGACCGTGACGCCTGCCGGAACATCCGGTCGAGGCGGGGCGGGAACAATGCGGAGCACGGCTCATCAAGAGTCTTGCCCGCTGGCGCGACGCACCATAGACCCCGTGTAAGGACGAATGCGCGAATTTGCAAGCCAGAGACCGGAAAGGCCCCCGGGCATGTGGGCGTCATCCCCAAGGTTGAGTGCTTTGGCCGCCCTCATGATGGCGGTTTTCCTGCTTGGCCTGCCGACGTTTTTCGCCGGACCGGCGCAGGCGCAAGGCCCGCAGGTTGCGCCGCCGGTTCCGCAGGGTGCGCCCGTGGTCATCCGCGCCATCCACCCGGTGGAAGGGGCGAGCCCCGATCTTTTCGCGCTGGTGATCGACCTTTCCGAGGAAACGACCTTCCGCCACGAGGTGCTTGCCGCGCCCGACCGGCTGGTGATCGACCTCGATCGCAGCCTCGTCTCGGCCGGTGCCCAGCGGATGACGGGTAAGCCCTTGCCGGCCATCGGCGCGCTCAGGGCGGGCCTGTTCATGGCGGGACAATCGCGCATCGTGATCGATCTTGCACGTCCCGTGCTGGTGGAACGCGCGGATTTCGTGCGGCAGGGTGGGGTGGCGCGGCTCGTGGTGCAACTCCGGGTGACCAGCGCCGAGGCCTTCCTCGCGCAGGCCCGGCTGGATGCCGCGAAGCGCCTTTCCAGCCGCAACATGCGCCCCGAGCCACCGCCGGAAGAAAACCGCGATCCCCGCCCGCTGGTGGTGATCGATCCCGGTCATGGCGGCATCGATCCCGGCGCCTCCGGTGTGAAGGGCGAGACGGAGAAGGACATCGTGCTCGCGGTGGGCCTTGCCTTGCGCGAGCGCCTCGTGGCCTCCGGCAAGGTGCGTGTGGCGATGACGCGCGAGGATGACCGGTTCATCTCGCTCAATGAACGCGTGAATTTCGCACGGGCCCGCGAGGCTAGGCTCTTCGTATCGCTCCACGCTGATTCGCTCTCGGGCGAGCCGGACGTGCGCGGGGCCTCGGTTTACACACTCGCCGATCGGGCCACGGATGCGCTCGCTGCACGGGCAGCGGAGAAGGAAAACCGCGCCGATCTTATCGCTGGCCTTGATGCCGACGAGGAAGCGCGCGGGGGCATCGAGACCATTCTTGTCGATCTCGCCCGGCGTGAAACACGCGCCTTCGCGCAGATTGCCGCGCGGCAGACCGTGAATGCCCTGGCGAGCCGCACGCACAAGACCCCCTTGCGTGGCGCGGGTTTCCGGGTCCTTCGCGCGCCGGATATGCCCTCGATCCTGATCGAACTCGGCTATCTCTCGAACCCGCAGGATTCGCGGGCGCTGGCTGATCGCAGCGAGCAGAAGGCGCTGGCCGAGATGCTCGCGAACGGCCTTGAGGCTTTCGTGCTCGCGACCTCGCGCCCGGACGCAGCGCAGGTGCCGGCAGGCGAGGCGCCCTGACCGGAACACAACTTTTTGGCCTCACGCGGAATTGTTTGCAGGAAGTGCCGTTTTTCGGCCACGCTTTTCGACTTTCTCTCAACCGAGGCTTTTGGCGCTGGCAAAGCTCTGGTATCTGCTCGCGATGTTTTGCGAGCGACCGGCATTCGGAGCGCTTGTTTTTGCGTCGGGAATCTTCACCACTTCGTGCGATCTTCGCCGAAGGCGGGTCAGGCAGCTGGTCACAGCTGGCCGGCAGGATAGGGCAGATTTATGCGACTGATTGCGCGATTCTTCGCGTTCCTGTTCGGAACCCTCACGCTCGTGGGCCTCGTGGGCGCTGCGGTGGCGGGGTATATCGTCTGGCACTATTCGCAGGATTTGCCCGATCACGCCCAGCTCGCGAATTACGAGCCGCCGGTCACGACTCGCGTGCACGCGGCGGATGGCGCGCTCCTCGCCGAATATGCCCGCGAGCGCCGCCTCTACCTGCCGATCCAGGCGATGCCGCGTTTGCTGATCGCGGCCTTCCTCTCGGCGGAAGACAAGAATTTCTACAAGCATGGCGGCGTGGACCCCGAAGGCTTGGCCCGCGCGGTGGTTACACAGTTTCGCCGGGGCTCGGGCGGGCGCCAGCAGGGTGGCTCGACCATCACCCAGCAGGTGGCGAAGAACTTCTTCCTCACGCGTGACCAGACCGTGGAACGCAAGATCCGCGAGGCTTTGCTCGCCTTTCGGCTGGAAGCGACCTTCTCGAAGGACAAGATCCTCGAACTCTACATGAACCAGATCTTCCTGGGTTCGGGGAACTATGGTGTCGCCGCTGCCGCGCTGAACTATTTCGGCAAATCCGTGCATGAACTCACGGTTTCCGAGGCGGCCTATCTCGCCGCCCTGCCGAAGGCGCCCTCGAACTACCACCCGATCAACAACCGCGAGGCAGCGGTCGGTCGGCGTAACTACGTCATCGATCGCATGCTCGAGAACGGCTACATCACGCGTGACGATGCCCAGAAGGCGCGGAGCGAGCCGCTGGTCGCGACCTTCCGCCAGCTTTCGCCGAACGCCTATGCCGCCGGCTTCTTCGCCGAGGAAGTGCGTCGCGAGATCGTGGATCGCTACGGCAACAAGAAGCTGCTGGAGGGCGGCCTCTCGGTGCGTTCGACGCTTGATCCGCGCATGCAGGTTCTGGCCCGCAAGGCGCTTTCGGACGGCCTCGTCCGTTATGACGAAGCGCGCGGCTGGCGCGGCGCGCAGGATCGCATTCCGCCCACGGGCGATTGGGGTGTTCCTCTGGCGGAAGTCCAGGGTCTGACGGACGTTGATCCGTGGCGTCTCGCGGTCATTCTCGATGTCAGCAACACTGAGGCCCGCATCGGCCTCCAGCCGGTCCGCCTTTCGGGCGGGCAGGTGGATCGCAAGCGCGAGACCGGCATCATCCCACCTGAGGGCGTGCGTTGGACGAACCGTCCGTTGCCGCGCGTCTTCAACGCCGGCGATGTGGTTTATGTCGAGCCGATCGCGGGGCAGGAGGGGCGCTATCGCCTCCGCCAGGTGCCGGAAATCTCCGGCGCGCTCGTGGCGATGGACCCGCATACCGGCCGCGTTAAGGCGATGGTCGGCGGCTTCTCCTTCGACAAGAGCGAATTCAACCGCGCGACGCAGGCGTTGCGGCAGGTCGGCTCCTCCTTCAAGCCCTTCGTCTACGCGACCGCGCTCGATAATGGCTATACGCCGTCCTCGATCATCCTCGATGAACCGATCGAGATGGATCAGGGCAATGGCGAAATCTGGCGGCCGGAAAACTATGACGGCAAGCCGACCGGCCCGCGCACGCTGCGCTATGGCATCGAGCAATCGAAGAACCTGATGACCGTGCGTCTCGCGCGCGATCTCGGCATGCCGCTCGTGGCGGAATATGCGAAGCGCTTCGGTATCTATGATGACATGCTGCCGGTGCTCGCGATGTCGCTGGGTGCGGGCGAGACCACCGTTCTGCGCATGACCGCGGCCTATTCGATGATGGCCAATGGCGGCAAGCGCATCCGTCCGACCCTCATCGACCGCATTCAGGATCGCTGGGGTGCAACGATCTACCGTCATGACGAGCGCCAGTGCAATCCGTGCTCGGCCGAGGCCTGGAACGATCAGGACGAGCCGCGCCTGATCGACAAGCGCGAGCGCGTGATCGACCCGATGACTGCCTACCAGATCACCTCGATCATGGAAGGCGTGACCCAGCGTGGCACGGCGGCGCAGCTGCGCTCGCTCGGCCGCACGCTCGCGGGCAAGACCGGCACCACCAACGACGCGAAGGATGTGTGGTTCGTGGGCTTCTCGCCGGATCTCGCGGTAGGCGTCTATCTCGGTTTCGACAAGCCGCAATCGCTCGGCAGCCGCGCGACGGCCGGCACCTATGCCGTGCCGATCTTCTCCGCCTTCATGAAGGAAGCCTTGGCCGGCAAGCCGAACCTGCAGTTCCGCGTGCCACCGGGCATCAAGTTCATTCGCGTGAATGCGCGATCCGGGCAGCGCACGACCGCAGGCGATCCGCTCGCGATCCTCGAGCCGTTCAAACCGAACACCGCACCGCCCGAGAATTATTCCTTCGGCGAGGCGACGGCTGGCGGTGTGACCGTGCCCGGCGGCACGATTGGCTCGACGACCGGCGGCCTCTACTGACGTCAATGCAGTTTACACGCCCGGCGCGGGAGGCTATCCCCGCCGGGCTTTTTCGCGCCGCGCGTTTCGCCCGGCGCCAGCAGGGTTTGAAGGCATGCGGGCCGAAATCGAAGAGAAGGTCGACGTGATCCAGCAATCTGTGGGATTGCTGAAGAAGCATCTCGATTGGGACAGAGCCTTGAAAAAGCTGGCTGATCTCAACACTCGCGTCGAGGAGCCCGATTTCTGGAACGATGCCCAGGCCGCGCAGAAGATCATGCGTGAGCGTACCGATCTCGATTATCGCGTGGGCATCGTGAAGAAGCTGCAAGGCGAACTCGACGATGCCGTGACCCTGATCGAACTCGGCGAGGCAGAGGAGGACGAGGACACCGTCACTGAAGGCGAGAACCAGATCCGCGCGCTCGCCGAGAATTCCGAGAAGCTGCAGATGGAAGTGCTTCTCTCGGGCGAGGCGGATGCCAACGACACCTATATCGAGGTGCATTCTGGCGCGGGCGGCACGGAGAGCCAGGATTGGGCCTCTATGCTCATGCGCATGTACCAGCGCTGGGCCGAACGCTCGGGCTTCAAGGTCGAGGTGATGGAAGTCTCCGAGGGCGAAGAAGCGGGCATCAAGAGCGCGACGCTCATGCTCAAGGGGCGCAATGCCTATGGCTGGGCCAAGACCGAAGCCGGCGTGCACCGCCTCGTGCGCATCTCGCCCTATGATTCCAACGCGCGCCGGCACACGAGCTTTGCCAGCGTGACGATCTACCCGGTCGTGGATGATTCCATCCAGATCAACCTGAATGAAAGCGATGTCCGCATCGACCTGATGCGTGCGCAGGGTGCGGGTGGCCAGAACGTCAACAAGGTGGAATCGGCGGTGCGCCTGCTCCACATCCCAACGGGCATCATGGTGATGAGCCAGACCAGCCGTTCGCAGCACCAGAACCGTGAACTCGCCTGGAAGATGCTGCGCGCCCGGCTTTACGAACTCGAACTGAAGAAGCGTGAAGCCATCGCGCAGGCCGAGCAGGCCGCCAAGACCGATATTGGCTGGGGCCATCAGATCCGCTCCTACGTGCTCCAGCCCTACCAGCTCGTGAAGGACCTGCGCACGGGCGTGACCTCCACCGATCCGCAGAACGTGCTCGATGGCGATATCGACCCCTTCATCGAGGCCGCGCTGAAGCACAAGATCACCGGCGGCGAGCCGATCGCGGTGGATGATATCGACTGAGCTTATTCGGCTGCGCTGGCCGTCATCAGGCGGCTGGCGCGCAGGAAGCGCATGGGGTCGGTCGCATCGTCATCGATGCGAACTTCATAATGCAGGTGCGGGCCGGTGGAACGGCCCGTGGAGCCCACGGCGCCCACCACCTGCCCGGTGCGGATGGTATCTCCCTCACTCACCTGAATGCTCGAGAGATGCGCGTAACGCGTGGAAACACCGTTGCCATGATCGATCTCGACCATGCGGCCATAGCCGCCGTTGTACCCCGCCTCGATGACCTTGCCTGGCGCGGTCGCGCGGACGGCTGTGCCGGTCGTGGCGCGGAAATCGATGCCGGAATGCATGGCAAGGCCACGCGTGAACGGATCGAGCCGCGTGCCGAAGCTGGAAGTGATGTCATATTCGGTGGAGAGCGGGCGAGCGAGCGGCAGGCGGCGCAACACGGCGCGGCTGTTGCCGGCACGCCAGAGGGCGCGATCGGCCCGCACGAGATGGATATCGAAGGCATCGCCGCTTTCCAGCCCGGTGGGCGGCAGCAGCGGGCCGCCAAGGCCCGTTTCGGGCGTGCTCACATCGCGCAGCTGCATCGGTTCAGGAGACTTGGTCTCCGGTGACTTGAGCTTCGCAACGCTGCGCGGTTCCAGTTCCTTCTCGAAGCGGTCGAGGCCGAGGCCGGTCGCGGCGATCACGCGGCGGGCGCGGCTATCGGCTTCCTCGGCATTTTCTGCGAGCTGGCGCATGGTCGTGATCTGGTGAAGCTCCATCGCGCGGGTGCGCTGATCGACCTGGCCCACCACATCCTTGATCGCGCCGCGCATCTTGAGGTCATCGAAGCCCGGCGGCTTCGTGGTCGCATCCTTGGGCGAGACAGGCTGGAAGGCGCGGGGCGCGAAGGCCGAGACCGGATCATCCACCGGCGCGGGGCGTGGTGGCTCAACCGGGCCGCCAATAGCCGGAGGCAGCGGGAAGCGCGCCTCGAAGGGGGCGCGGGCCGCGCTGGCGGGGGGCACGCTGGCGGTGGTAGCGATGGCGCTCTGGGCGCGCGTGGGCTGGAGGCCAGCTTGAGCCGCGCGCTGTTCGAGATCGGAGACGAGCAGGTAGCGCGCCTCCAGCTCCGCCTGCCGGGCGACCAGGGCTGAGACGCGATCCTCGATCGTATCCTGATTGGCGATCTGCTTCGTGGTGAGGCGATCGATTCGCTGGCGCAGTTCGATGATGCGATCCTCATAGGCGCGGATTTCGCGGCGCTCGCCCGAGGCCATAGCGATCAGCGCTTCATCGCGGAAAACGTTGTAAAGCGTGCCGGCAACAGCCGTAAGCATCAGCAGGGCGGCCAGCGCCACTGTGACGAGGACAAGCGGCCCACCGATCTCGATGGTTTCCCAGCCGGAGCCGCGGCGCACGAGGAACGCGAACCGGGCGCCGGTATTCGCGCTGGGTTGTGTGATCGGCGCACGGGCAAGCATCAACGCGGCACTCCAAACCGGACTTCGCTTCACGCCAAGTCGTAATCGGTTAGGGTTAATACCGCGCTAAGGCCTGCCCGTTGTGGTTGTGTTGTGCCTGGTTTCTCTACAATCAGAGCGCTTTTGCGGCTTCCAGCACCTCGGCCGCATGGCCCGGCACTTTCACCTTGTTCCAGACCTTCGCGATCTTGCCGGCCGAATCGATCAGGAAGGTCGTGCGTTCCACGCCCATATACTTGCGGCCATACATGCTCTTCTCGGCCCATACGCCATAGGCTTCGAGCATCGCCTTCGATTCATCCGAAGCGAGGGCGAAATCGAGTTCGTATTTCGCCTTGAACTTGTCGTGGCTCTTCGTGCTGTCGGGCGAGACACCAAGAATTTCCGCACCGGCCTTCTCAAAATCCGCCTTCAGCGCGTTGAAATCCTTCGCCTCCTGCGTGCAGCCCGAGGTGTCATCCTTGGGGTAGAAATAGAGCACGAGCTTCTTGCCGGTGAAGTCCTTCAGCGCGATCGAACGACCGCCATCGGCGGGCAGCGTGAAATCAGGCGCGAGGGAGCCGGGGGTGAGCGAATCGGTCATGGCGATATCCTGAGCTTGAACAGAAGACGGGGCAGGCTGCGGCAAGGCTGCTTTGCCCACGCCCAATCCTACGGGGGATATGGGCTACAGGATTGCGTTGCGGCAAGCTTTTCGCGGTTTCGGTGCGATTGGTCATGCAATGGCCGGTTTTGGCCGTCAAAGACCGGTCGGGAATGCCTGCGAAGGCACGGCGCGAGGGCAAACCCTGTGCTATCAGGCAACAGAACGAATCGTCGAACACGTGCATGAGAGGCGGCAGGCATTGGAGCAGGAGGCGGCCATCCGGAAGCTGATGCATGCGCGGCCCTTCGGCTGGCGCAGGGGTCTACGCTTCTGCCTTCTTACCTTCGCCACGCTTTCTGTGCTGATGGCCGCCGCGCTCGGCTTCGCCTATCTCCATTTCCGCAACAACGAGAATTCCGATTTTTTGCGCGAGCGTGTGCTGGCGGCCATTACCGACATTGCCGGGCGGGATGCCACGATTGTGCTTGATCGCGCCGGCATGGCATTCACGGGCGTCGAGCCGGTTTTCTCGCTGGCGGGGCTGAAGGTGGAGAGCCAGCAGGCGGGCTACTCCGTGGCCATCGGGCAGCTGGATCTGGGGCTGAGTTCCGGCTCGATGTTCCGCCTGTCGCTTGATCCCACACGTCTCTCGGTGTCCGAGGTTGATCTCGTCTTGCCGCCGCCGGGGCCTGAGCAGGATGCGGTGGAGCGCGTGAGCGCTGCGCTGGCCAGTATTGCCGGCCTTGCCGATCTTGTTGCCAGCGTGCCGAACCTGCTCGCGGTAGATGTGCCGCGCGTCTCGGTTTCACGACGAGGCGAGGGCGGTGTTGCCGTGCCGTTTGGCGTTCCCTTCAGCCTCGATATTCGCCGGGAAGCGGGCGAAATCCGCCTGCAGATTGCCCGTGCGAGGGCGGGCGCGCCGCTGACCCAAGCCAAGGCGTTGCAGTTGAGCCTCGTGAAGGAGCCGGCTGTGGATGGCCAGAAGACCCTGAAACTGCGCTCCGAGGTGGGGGCGCTCGGGGCGCTGGCGGATCTCCTCGATTGGCCGATGGCGATCGTTGATCCGGCGATCCGCCTCGAAGCCGAACTCGATGCCGGCGTGGGGCAGGGCGAGACGCGTGGACCGGTGCGCGCCCGCCTGTTCGTGGGCGGTGGCGTGCTGGATTTCACGCCCTATGGCGTGCCCGCTCTGCAACTTGATGAACTCTCCATCGATCTTCTGGGCCAGACCGGATCGAAGCAGGTGGAGATCCCGTCTTTCCGCTTCCGCTCGCGCGAGACCGATATCCGCGCTTCGGGCACACTCGATATCGAGGGGGATTACAAGCGCATCCGCCTTGTTGCGCCGAAGGTGGTCGCCAAGCCGAACAGGGATGGTGGAGCGCCGATTGCCATCGAGGAAGTGGCGATGGAAGGCCGCATCGCGCGGGATCTCTCGGCCTTTCTCGTGGATCGCATCGCCGCGCGCGATTCCGGCGGTGAGGTGCAGGCTGCGGCGCAATTCTCGCTCGCGGGCGGCGGTCTGATCGATGCGAGCGTTTCCGTGCGCGGCTTTCCCGCCGACAAGGCGATGCGGCTCTGGCCGGTTTTCGTGAGCCCTGTCGTGCGCGAGTGGATTGTCGACCGGATGGATGCCGGGCATCTCGCGAGCCTCACATTGCGCACGCGCCTCGCGGATCAGGTGCTGCGCGATGCCTGGAACCAGAAGCCGATTCCGGATGACGCGGTCGCTGCCGAGTGGCGACTGGAGGGTGTGACCCTGCGCGCGGTGCCGGACGCCCCTCCGGTGCGGGATGCGATTGTTTCGGGTCGTGTTTCAGCGCGGAAGGCGCAGGTGAAGGCCGAGCGCGGTATCATCGAGGCGATGGCCAACGCGCCGGTTTCCATTGCCGGATCGGATTTCGCCATCGCGGATTTCACGCGCGATGTGCCCGTGCTTGACATGCGCATGCCGATCAGCGGTTCGCTTGCGGGCGTTGCGCAGCTGCTCGCGAGCCCCGGCCTTGCAATCGGTGCGCCGATTCCGTCGAATATCGCGAGTGGCGATGGGCAGGTCGAGGGTCTCGTGCAAGCGCAACTTGCGCTGAAGGCCAAGGGGCCCCGCGACCTGCGGATCGAGGCGCGTGCGGACCTCAAGCAGGTGGCCATCAATAACATCGCGCCGGGCGAGAAGCTGGAAGCCGGGCAGTTCCAGCTGCAATGGCGCGGGCCGGTTCTGTCGCTGAAGGGCGATGCCCGGCTGAATGGCCTGCCGGCGCAGATCGAATGGCGCTCCGAGGGCGAAAAGCCTGCCGTCGCGACCATCCGCGCGACCCTCGATGACGCGCAGCGGCAGCGGCGCGGCATCGACCTCCGCTCTGTGCTGACGGGACCGGTCACGGCTTTGGCGACGCTGACCTTCGAGAAGAACGAGCCGGTGGATGTCGATGTCGCGCTTGATCTCGCCCAGAGCCGCATCGAGGGGATCATCCCCGGCTATTCCAAGCGCGCGGGACAGCCCGCCAAGGTGAGTTTCGATTACGAGGCCAAGGGCGACCGCATCACCCTCGATGACCTCATTGTGGATCTGCCGGGCGTGAACCTGAAGGGCTGGGTGGAACTGCAGAAGGATGGCACGGTCATGAAGGCGGAGTTCGATGAATTCCGCCTCTCGCCTGGCGACAACGCCAAGGCCACGATCGAGCGTCAGCGCAATGTCACGCGCATTGGTGTGAAGGGCAATTCGTTCGACGCGCGGCCATTCCTCCGGGGAATCCAGTCCGGCAAGGTGGATGACAGCAAGGCGCCGGATTTCGACCTCGACCTGCAGACCACCGTGCTTGTCGGCTTTGGCGGCGAATTGCTTGCGAATGCTGATCTTCAGGTGCAACGGCGCGCCGGAGTGCTGGCGCGGTTGCAGGCCAAGGGGCGCTTCGGTGGCGATGCGCTGCTGGTGGAGACTGCCGAGGGCACATCGCGGGATGGCTCGCTCCTGCGCATCGCCAGTGCGGATGGCGGTGCGCTTTTGCGCTTCCTCGATATCTATTCCAAGGCGCGGGGCGGGCGTCTCGCGGCGGATATCCGCGTGGGCCGCGAGGGCCAGAGCGGCGTGGTGCAGATGCGCGATTTCGTGGTGCGGGGCGAACCGCTGCTCGCGCGCTACACGGCTGACCCGAATTTCCAGCGCACGCCCTCGCAGGGGCAGTTGCCGGCCGGCGCGCGCGACAGCGTGGCCTTCACCAAGATGCGCGCGGATTTCGACCGGCGCCCCGGTCGCATTGAACTGCGCGAGGCAGTGATGTGGGGCCAGCAGGTGGGCGGCACGCTGGAAGGCGTCCTCGATTACAGCGCGGATCGCGTGGATCTCAAGGGCGCTCTGGTGCCGGCCTATGCGCTGAACAACCTCTTCGCGCAGGTGCCGATTCTCGGGCCGATTTTCGGCGGCACGCAATATGAGGGGCTGTTCGCGCTGCCTTTCGTGATTCAGGGGCGGGCAAGCGCGCCGCAACTGCGCACGAATGCTATCAGCGCAATTGCGCCGGGTTTCCTGCGCAAGCTGTTCGAGGTGCAGCGCGAGGGCAGTGCAGGGCGCTGAAGCTCACACGAGCTTCAGCAGGATGTGCTTCTTCTTGCCGAGCGACAGCTTCACAACGCCATCGGCGTTGAAATCCGCCCGCGAGAGGGCTGCGCGCGCATCGCTCACCGCGACATCATTCACCTTCAGGCCGCCGCCATCGATCTGCCGGCGCGCCTCGCCCGTGCCAGAAACGAGCCCGGCCTTGACGAAAGCTGTGAGCACGCCGAGGCCGGCATCAATCTCGCTCGCGGCGATCTCGACCGTGGGGAGCGAGGTGGCCGTTTCGCCGAGTTCGAAAGCGCGGCGCGCGGTTTCCGCCGCTGCTTCTGCCGCCGCACGGCCACGCACGAGCGCGGTGGCCTCGGTGGCGAGCACCTTCTTTGCCTCGTTGATTTCCGCGCCGCCTAGAGCCGAAAGCCGGGCGATCTCGTCCATCGGCAGGAAGGTGAAAAGCTTGAGGAAGCGGCTTACATCCGCATCCTCGGTGTTGCGCCAATATTGCCAGTAATCATAGGCCGGCAGCTGGTCTTCGTTCAGCCACACCGCGCCGGATGCCGTCTTGCCCATCTTCGCGCCCGAGGCGGTGGTGAGCAGCGGGCATGTCAGCGCGTAAAGCTGGTGCGTGCCCATACGACGGCCGAGATCAATCCCCGAGACGATGTTGCCCCACTGGTCCGAGCCGCCCATCTGCAGGTTGCAGCCATAGCGCTTCGCGAGTTCCACGAAATCGTATGACTGGAGCAGCATGTAGTTGAATTCAATGAACGAAAGCTCGTTCTCGCGCTCGAGGCGCAGCTTCACGCTGTCCATCGAGAGCATGCGGTTGACCGAGAAATGCCGGCCGACATCGCGCAGGAAGGCGATGTAGTTCAGCGGGGCCAGCCACTCAGCGTTATCCACCATCAACGCATCGGATTTTCCCGCGCCGAAGCTGAGGAAGCTGGAGAAGGTCTTCTTGATCTGGTCCTTGTTCGCATCGATCTGCTCGATGGTCAGGATCTTGCGGGTCTCGTCCTTGCCCGAAGGGTCGCCCACGCGCGTCGTGCCGCCGCCCATCAGCGGGATCGGCTTGTTACCGGTCCGCTGAAGCCAGGAGAGCATCATGATCGAGATGAGATGGCCGATATGCAGGCTCGGCGCGGTGCAGTCATAGCCGACATACGAGACGATCTCGCCCTTTGCCGCCAGCGCATCGAGCCCGGCAAAGTCCGAGTATTGATGCACGTAGCCGCGCGCGAGGAGCGTGGCGAGGAATTCGGATTTCGGCGTGAAATCGGTCATGGCGAATGCTCTGCAAAGGCTCGTCGAAGTCGTGGATGGCCGGACACTTCTCTTTTGCAGCCTACCTAAAGTTGGCTGCATGTCCGGCCATGACGTTTGTAGTTGTCAGGCGCGCGGCGCGCCGAGCCGCATGTCGAGATACTCGCCGACCTTGCCGACGAGCTGGTCCACGCGGTTCTCGAAGAAGTGGTTCGCGCCCTCGATGACGACGTGATCGAGCTTCACGCCCTTCTG
>JALOTF010000030.1 GCA_025458025.1 Beijerinckiaceae bacterium
AGGCGCTGCACAGAAGCCCAGAGCGTTTCGGCCATGGCATCGTTCTTCGGCGGGAAGAACTCGAAGGAAATGCCAAGCTTCGGCGCTTCAATCTTGCGGCTCGAGCGGGCGGGGGCAGCATTCATCTCAGGCAACCTTGGTGACAAGCGAATGGGACAGCGGATCACCGGGCATCGGGAAATCACCCTCGCGGGCGAGATCCTCGGCGATCCAAAGGGACACGGTCAGCGCGCCCGCCGTTTCAGGACGGATCTCGCGCGAAAGACGCATTTGCAGGCGGTTTTCATCGAAGAACGCGCTGATTTCCTCGACCGAAAAGCCAAGGCGACGATGCGCATGCTCCACGCGCAGGCTTTCCTCGTGATGCGGCGCGAAATCGACGATCACGATCCGCCCACCCGGCTTCAGCACGCGCGCGGCCTCGCGCACGGCCCGCGCCGGATCATCCATGAAGTGCAGAACCTGATGCAGGATCACCAGATCAAACCGCGCGAGATCCGCCGGCAAGGCGTAAAGATCACCCTGCCGCAACTGAACATGTCGCAAGCCCGCCTCATCGAGATTGGCACGCGCCACGGCAAGCATGGCGGGGCTGACATCAAGGCCAACCGCGCGCGGCGCACGGGGACCGAACAGCTTCAGCATCTGGCCCGTACCGGTGCCGAGATCGAGGATCGCCTCGTAATCGCGATCGCCAAGGGCATCGACCAGCGCCTTCTCGACCGCGGATTCCGGCACATGCAGGCCGCGAATGCGGTTCCAATCCGCAGCGTGGCGAGCGAAATAGGCCGCCGCCTGCTCCTTCCGTTCGGCGCGCACGGCATCGAGCCGCCGGCGATCCGCCGCGAGGCCGGCATCGGCGGGGTCCAGCGCTGCAATCACGCCCTCACGAATGACGCTCGCGACACCGCGCTCGGCCAGCCGGAAAAACGCCCAGGCGCCCTCGCGATGCCGGTCGATCAATCCCGCTTCCACCAGCAGCTTCAGATGGCGCGACACGCGCGGCTGCGACTGGCCGAGGATGGTCATGAGTTCGGTGACGGTGAGTTCCGCTTCCGCCAGCAGCGCGAGAATGCGCAGGCGTGTGGCCTCGCCCGCCGCCTCAAGGGCCGCGAGCAGGACATCAAGCGGCTGGTGGCCAGGATGGGCGGGGCGGATCATCGCCGAAGCACCTTATCTGAAAACGACATAAAGATATGTTTATGTGATTTTCATAGTCGATGCAAGGTGCTTCCGCAAAGAGCATCATCCGATGGCGGGATCGCTCCGAAACACATGGCCGGGACGCGCGGCGATGAAGCTTTCAGCGGCCTTGCCCTGCGCCGCCAATTGCCGCGCGAGTTCTTCCGCCGGCTCCTCGATCGGCTCGTTGGTGAGCTGGAACGTGCCCCAGTGATAACCAAGGGCATGCCGGCAGCCGAGAATATCGAAGATCTTCAGCGCATCTTCCGGGTCCGCATGCTGGTAGCGCATGAACCAGCGCGGCCCATAGGCACCGATCGGGATGAGGCCGAGAGTCATCGCTCCGTGCTTTTCGTGGATCGCGCGGAACACGCGCCCGCCGCCGAACCCCGTATCGCCCGCGAACCAGACCTTGCCTGCGCCGGTCTCGATCACGAACGAGGCCCACAGCGCATGCATGCGATCGAACATGCCGCGCGCTGACCAATGTTGCGCGGGCTCGAACGTCACCGCCACACCGGGCGCGAGTTCGATGCGATCACCCCAATCCTTCGCCTCGACCGCGATCTCGGCACGCCCCGCGCGGATGATCCCGTCATTGCCAAGGGGGGTGAGGATTCGCGGGCGATCCCGATCCCAAAGGGCGTGCAGCGTCGCGATATCGAGATGGTCGTAATGGTTGTGGCTGACGAGCACATGATGGATCTTCGGCAGGTCATCGAAGGCGATGCCCGGCGCATTCACCCGCTTCGGCCCGACAAAGGAGACGGGCGAGGCGCGCTCGGACAATTGCGGATCGAGCAGGATATTCACCCCGCCGGTCTGGATGAGGAAGCTCGCATGGCCGATGAAGCTCACACGCAGGCCACTGCCCTCCACCTTCGCGGGCGGCTTGTCCGCGGGAAGTGGGCTGGGGAAGCTCTCAGGCCATGCGGCGGCCTTCTCACCGAACTGCCAGCGCAGGAAATCCCGGAAGCTGCGCGGGCCATCCCCGCCCGGCAGGAAGAATTTCTGCCCGTCGAAATGGTCGGAGACCGGCCCAGAATAATAGGTATTGGCCCGGGCCGGGCGGAGAATGGCCGTCATGCCACCCGCGAACACGGCCGCACCGGCGAGGAACTTGAAAAAGCGTCTGCGGTTCATGGCAGCGTTACGTGGGGCGCCCAACGTCGGATTGCGAGGGCTGCTGTCATGGCCGGCTATCCGTCATTCCCGTTCGCGCTGTGCGCGCCGGGAATGACAGGCCGAGTTACCGCGCGAACTTGCGATACTTGATGCGCTTGGGCTCCACGGAATCCGCACCGAGGCGGCGCTTCTTGTCCTCGATGTAATCCGAGAACGAGCCCTCGAACCACTCGACATGGCTGTCGCCCTCGAAGGCGAGGATGTGCGTCGCGATGCGATCGAGGAACCAGCGATCATGGCTGATGATCACCGCGCAGCCCGCGTAATCCTCGAGCGCCTCTTCCAGCGCGCGCAGGGTATCGACGTCGAGATCGTTCGTCGGCTCGTCGAGCAGCAGGACGTTGGCACCCGATTTCAGCATCTTCGCGAGGTGAACGCGGTTGCGCTCGCCGCCCGAGAGCATGCCGACCTTCTTCTCCTGATCGCCACCCTTGAAGTTGAAGGCGCCACAATAGGCCCTGCTATGCATGGATTTCTTGCCGAGATAGATCACCTCGGCCCCGCCGGAGATTTCCTCCCAGACCGTTTTCTTGTCATCGAGGCTGTCGCGCGATTGATCGACGAAGCCGAGCTTCACCGTGTCGCCCACGGTGATGGAGCCGGCATCCGGCTTCTCGGCACCCGTAATCATGCGGAAAAGCGTGGTCTTGCCCGCGCCGTTCGGCCCGATGACGCCGACAATGCCGCCCGGCGGCAGCTTGAAGGAGAGGTTCTCGATCAGCAGCTTGTCCTGGAAGCCCTTGGAGAGGTTCTCGAAATCGATGACGTTGTCACCAAGGCGCTCGGCGATGGGAATGATGATCTGCGCGGTATCCGGCGCTTTCTCGGAGGCCTTCTGCACCAATTCCTCGTAGCGGGTGATGCGCGCCTTGTTCTTCGCCTGACGGGCCCGGGGGGAGGAGGCCACCCATTCCTGTTCGCGCGCCATGGTGCGCTGGCGTGCCGCATCCTCGCGGCCCTCCTGCTCGAGGCGCTTCTGCTTCTGCTGGAGCCACGAGGAATAATTCCCCTCGTAGGGGATGCCCTTGCCGCGATCGAGTTCGAGGATCCAACCCGTCACGTTGTCGAGGAAGTAGCGATCATGGGTCACGATCAGGATCGCGCCGGGATATTCGCGCAGGTGATTTTCGAGCCAGTTCACGGTCTCGGCGTCGAGATGGTTGGTCGGCTCGTCGAGCAGCAGCAATTCCGGTTGCTCCAGCAGCAGCTTGCAGAGCGCCACGCGACGCTTCTCGCCGCCCGAGAGGTTCGTCACCGCCCAGTCATCCGGCGGGCAGCGCAGGGCATCCATGGCCTGATCGACCTTGCTGTCGAGATCCCAGAGGTTCTGGCTGTCGATCTCGTCCTGAAGCTTGGCACCTTCCTCGGCGGTTTCATCCGAGTAGTTCATCATGAGTTCGTTGTAGCGATCGATGATGGCCTGCTTCTTGGCCACGCCGAGCTTCACGTTCTCGCGCACGGTGAGCGTTTCATCGAGCTTCGGCTCCTGCGGCAGGTAGCCCACGCGCGCGCCCTCGGCCACCCAGCCCTCGCCGGTCCATTCCTTGTCGATGCCCGCCATGATGCGCAGAAGCGTGGATTTACCCGCGCCGTTGACGCCGAGCACGCCGATCTTGGCATCGGGGTAGAAGGATAGGTGGATGTTATCCAGCGTCTTCTTGCCGCCGGGATAGACCTTCGTGAGGCCACGCATGTGGTAGATGAACTGACGGGACATCAAGGGCTCCGGCTGATCGGATGAATGAGGTTGGCCGGGATGTAGGCGTTCACCGCGCGAAGAGCAACGGCACGCATCCCACCATTTGCAGAAAGAAAGGCGAAAGGCTCGGGCGCTATACTGCAACAAGTTTCCGTGGCGTTTTTCGTGTGCGTGGATGGCGGGCGTATCAGCCGTAATGGTCAATGCAGTGCAGGAGGTGAAGGCGCGCAACCTTCAGACCCTGATGGCTGTTCTCGACGAGATCTCCGCTGCGGAAGGCATCGCTTCCGATCATACCGGTCGCCAGCCATCCGGTGCGGCCGCCGAGGCCACGGGAAAGCTTCTCGCAGCCCTCGACAATGCGAACCTGCCGAAGCAGACGACCGTTCTGCTCGCGCCGCAGGGCAATCGGCTCACGCTCAGTGTCGGCGGCATGCCGCTGGAGGTGATGCTGCCGGATACGCTCGCGAGCGCCGCGAAGGCCAACCCGGCTTTGCTGGCACGCGGTAAGGTGCTTCAGGTCGAGATTGACCCGCAAACCGGTGTGCTGCGCCTCTCGCTGCCCACGCCGGATTTTGCGAGCGGGCCGGCGACCCTGCGCAACTTCTCGCAGAACAGCAGCGGTCCATCAGCCTCACCAGCACCTCCCCTGCCCGATCACTTCCCGCCCGGCTCGCCCGGCGCGCTCGTCCAGAAGCTGGCGCAAATACATCTGCCGCTCGGCGAGCGGAGCGATGTCCAGACACCCGGCGGCCTTGCTGGCATGCCGGGCAATCGTGGTCTCGGACCGGCCGCACTCGCAACCCTCTCCCCCGCCCTGCTGGAAGCGAGCCTGCGCGCGGCCATCCGCCAGATGCCGCTGGGCACCACGCTCGCCGCCTTGCTCTCTGGCGATGCAAAAGGCGTCAATCCCACTCTTGCGGAAGCCCTGCGCGCCATGCGCCTCGATGCCTTCACGAAGCCCGCCGCGGGCGATATCGAGCAGGGCGTGAAGCAATCCGGCCTGTTTTTCGAGGCGCGCCTCGCGAGCCTCGCGCAGGGTCTGGCCGGCAACGCTCCGCATGACCTGAAGTCGCTGCTGAATGCCATCCGCGCGAGCCTTTCGGGCGATGCGGAAACCGCCACCGCGCAAAAACCCGCCGCCCCGCATCTCCTCGCGGCGGCTGACCGGCCCGAAGCGCCCACGCCGAAAAGCATGGATCTCGCGCGCCTCGTGGAAGGCGGGCTGGAGCGCATCAAGCTCCAGCAGATCGCTTCCCTGCCCGATCATCCCGGCATGACCGTAACCGACGATCGCGCGCAGGCGAGCCGCATCGCGCTGCAGATCCCGCTCGCGACCCACGGCCCCGAGCGGCCGGAGACCGCGATGATCGGCGTGATGATCGAGCACAATACCCGCCCTGATTTGCCGCAGGGCATCGCGGTGGAAGATGAGGGCGGAAACGGCACGGAGGCCTTTCCGTGGAAGGTGCGCATCGCGCTGGACCTTGAAGAAACTGGCCCCGTTCAGGCCGAGATCGCCCTGCGCGGCCAGCGCGTGGGCGTCACGCTCTGGGCCGAGCGCAAGGCCATGGCGGAGGATGCGCGCCGCGCGATCGGTGATCTGCACGCCGCACTCACCGGCGCGGCCTTCGAGGTCGCGCATCTCGATGTAAAGGATGGCCGCCCGGCGGCACCGGTCCATCGCCCGACCACGCATCTGGATCGCCGCTCATGAGCAACACCCCCCAGCCACGCGTCGCTGTCGCGTTGAAATATGATTTCGGCGATGGCGCGCCCATCGTCACCGCGAAGGGCGAAGGGCACGTCGCCGAGAAGATCATCGAGACCGCCCGCGAGCATGATGTCGCGATCGAGGAGAACCCCGTGCTCGCGCAGGCGCTCTCCCAGATCGATCTCGACGAGCAGATCCCCATGCCGCTCTACAAGGCGGTGGCCGAGGTGATCGGCTTCGTGCTGAAGACGGGCAAGCTGAAGCGGCCCGACCCCGGCAACGCGCTTATGCCGCGCCCGGATCAGCCGTAAAGCCAGCCGCCTCGATGCCGGCAACGGCAGCCGCCTCGTCATTGTCCGAGGTATCGCCGGAAATGCCGACCGCGCCGATCACTACGCCCTTCTGGCGGATGAGCACGCCACCAGGCACCGGCACAAGCGCGCCATCGGCGATGTGCATCGCGGCCTGGATGAAGGCCGGGCGCTCCGCCGCCATCTTGCCGAGCGAGCGGCTGCCCGAGCCCATCGCCAGCGCACCATTGGCCTTCGAGAAGGCAACTTCCGCGCGCTTGATCGAGGTGTTGTCTTCCGTCAGCACCACTTTCCGCTGGGCGCGCGCATCAAGCACCACGATGGAGAGCGGCTTGAAATTGTTGGCATGGGCGTGCTTCAGGGCCGTATCGGCGATCTTGCGAGCCTTGGTGAGGGTGAGCATGGTTGTAACTCCCAGTTCGGCGGGAAAGCCCCGCTCCGTTGTTCTGCCACGGCCATAAATCGCTCCGGGCCCGTGCGCCAGTGCGTCAGTGTTTCCGATTGGGCACAAGCCTGCTGCCGATGTGGACAGCCCGGCATTTTTACGCGTTTTGCAACGCTTGATCGCTTTGGTGGAGCTTCTATCCTGCTGCAACGACTGATTTGCTCCAGCCGGAACTGGCCTTGCGGGAGGGCCGATGGCCAACACGTTCCTCACCATCAACAGCACGCGTATCGCTGCGCGGAACGGCGAGACCGTTCTGGCGGCCGCCGAAGCCGCGGGCCTGCGCCTGCCGAAGGATGATCCCGCCCTCTGCCAGCACGACACGCCTTGCGAAAGCTGCCGCATCCGGCTCGATCACGGCGCGGTGGAAGGCGGCGAGCCGATTGGCCACACGGTGCTTGCCTGTCGCGCGCGTGTCTCGGGCGAGGCGACCCTCTCCACCGATCCTGTCCCGCGCGAGATGAAATCCGCCGCGGAAGTCGTGGCATGGCGCACGCTCTCGGCGGAGATCGTCGAACTCGTGCTGCGGGTGGAAAAACCTGTGCCCTATCTGCCGGGCCAGCATGTCACGCTGGCTTTCGGCAAATCCGCGCCACGGCGCTTCACGCCCACCCTCTCGCTCGATGGCCTGCGGGAGCTGGATACGCTGCATTTCCACATCCGCCGCCGGGAAGGAGGGCTGTTCGGCACAAAACCCGAGGAGCGTTTTCGCCCCGGCGCGCGGGTAAAGCTCGCAGGGCCTTACGGGAATTCGCATTTGCGGCAGGGTGACGGGCGGTTGGTGCTCGTGTCGAGCGGCACAGGCTTTTCGGCGATATGGTCGATTGCGGTGGCAGCACGCCTCGGGCAGCCGCACCGGCCGGTCCATCTCATCGCCTCCGCACATGATCCGCGCGATCTCTATATGCGCCCGGCTTTGGAATGGCTGGCGCGGCAGGGCGTGGAGAATGTCACGCTCACCGCTTCGGGGGCGCATCCGCTGCCGCCGGTGCGCCATGGCCGGGCCACTGCGCATCTACCGGCGCTGATGCCGTCAGATACCGTGCATGTCGCCGGCCATCCAGGCCTTGTGCGCGCGGTGATGCTCGCGGCAGCGAAAGCCGGAGCCACCGCCTATGGCGTGCCGCATGCCCCGGCGCAGGAGGAAGAGGGTGTGGTGGAACGCATCGCGCGCTACCTCTCCGGCAGCAAAAAGGCCCCTGCCCCGGTTCCCGCGCCGCAGCCCCTGCCAGCGAATGTGCGGCAAATCCGACCGGTTTAAGCTGCCACTTCCCGCACGAAGGAGCGTAGGCCACTATCAATCGCCTGCGCATCGGCGATCATCGTGCGCGCGGCACGCAACACAGCCTGCGTGGCGGTTTCCGCACCCTGGAGGCTCTCGCGCAACTCGTTGACCGCCTCGTTGAGCCCACTCATCGCGCCGGATGCACTGGCGAGCCCCTCGGAGATCGATCGCCTTGCGGCATCCTGCTCGGCCATCACGACGGCGATCTCCGCCGTATCGCGCGAGGCCCGGCCGAAGCTCTCGCCGAGATCGCCGATGCGCCGGGCCTGCACATCCGCCACGGCAGCGACCTGCGCCACGGCGGCACCGAGGCGCTCGGCCGCACCAGCTGTTTCCTGCGTAAAGCGGGCGAGCGCGCTGGCCGCGCCCGAAAAGCCGCCGGTGGTTTGTGCGGCATCCAGCGAAGCGGACAATGCCCCCTGCGCTAGATCGGCCACGAGATTCTGGATCTGCGCAATCGCCGCCTCGGCTTCCCCCGCGAGCCGCGAAAGGCCGAGTACATCATGCTCGGCGGCGCGCGCTGTTTCCTCACCAGATTCCACCGCTGCGCGGGTGGATTTCAGTCGGCTCTCGATCTCGGCAAGGCCACGCGTTAGCTGAAGCGTCGCGCCACTCACAAGCGTGGCTTCCTGCGCTGTGGCGATGGTCGTCTGCTGGATGCGATCCGCCTGTTTCTCCGCCGAGCGCGCGGCATGACCGATCACCTCGCTGGCATTCCCCAAGGCCTCGGCAGCCTCGCCCATCTTGGCCATGACCTCGCCGATTCCGCTCTCGAAACGCCCGATGGCCTCGCCCATCGCGAGGCGACGCTGGTTGATGGCATCGATGCGGATCATCTCCTGACGCATGCGGTCGCGCTCGATCAGCGCGATCTGCATCGCCTCGATGGCACGCGCGATGCGCCCCACCTCATCGGCGCGATCGGCATGGCGCACGGCGCGCGTCCACTCGCCCTCGGCGACCCGCGCGACCTCGCCGGCGATGTCGGTCATCGGCCCTGTGAGGCGGCGCGTGAGCAGCAGGATCAGCCAGCCGATGAGGATGGCGAGACCCGAGGCAAACAGCGCAAGGCGCGTCTGCATGCGGTTGGATTCGCTGCGGCTCATCACCTGCAATTCGTTGCGGAAGCGCACCACCTCGTCCTCGTCGCGCAGCACGCAAAGGCGGGTCTGCGGCAGGGCATTCACGCAACGCAGGATGCGGCCTGAAAAATAGGGCGGCGCCCCGGAAGGCGGCGGTAGGAACCCTTCGGGCACATCACCGGCCAGCGTGACGATGGTTTCGCCATGGAGGAGAGCCACGCCCGCGCGGATCGTTTGCGCGAAATCGATCAGGGCCGTCTCACCGGGCTGGAGCAGACGATAGGCGAGAATGAGGCCGGCAGGATCGCCGAATTCATCGAAAACCGGCACGGCCGAAATCAGCCCGTAGCGATCCTGAACCGGCGTCTGGAACAGCCATTCGAGCCCGATGCCCATGGGCCCCAAAGCGCGATAATGCACCGGCGCGCGGCGGTTATGTGCCGCGAGGATGTTCTGCAGCGCCTCGCGGAAATCGAGGCCCTGCAAGGCGCGCTCGGCCTGCGCGAGGGAAAGATCCGCCCTGTCGGTACCAACGGGCAGCAGTTTCGAATCAAGCAGCATTGCCCCGGTGAAGCCGATGCGCGGCAGATCGGCCTGAAGCCGCTCCGCGATGCGTCGCTCGTCGCGCTCACGCAGCAGCCGCAGCAAGGTGGGCTGGGCGGCAATATCCTGCAAGGCAGCCTCGCTGCGCGTCACGAGAGCTCGCAGGCGCTGGTCCCCCAGACGGGCCTCGATATCGAGCCGATCGGCGACCTTCTGCTCGGCGATCTCGGTGAGGCGCGCGCTTTCCGCCTCGATCTTCGCGCGCAGGGCCGTGCCCACGGCATGCACCATCAGCGCAAGGCCCGTACCGGCCACGAGCGTGACCACCAGAGCCCATCGCAAGGCCAGCGATCCGCCGATCTTTCGGCTGAGCACGCTGAACAGGGAAACCCTCGCCTCCCGGCTCATGGGCGAGACAGGCTACCACCATAAGCGGAAACGAGTTCCGCCGCGCGCGCGCTGGTGAGGAAAGTGAGGAAGCTTTCGACGGCCGGGCTGAAGCGCTCCGGACGGTAGGCCAGTCCCACATTGATGCGCCTGGGATAACGGGCATCACGCGGCTCGAAGCCATCAACCGCAAGCGCCAGGGCCTCATCCTCTGCGGCGAGCCGGGCGGTGGTCAGCGCCAGCGTGCCCGGATTGCGCCGCAGGATGGCCACGAGATCTGCCGTGCGCGGCGCGCGCGCCCAGAGGCGCTGCGGCCCGTCCTTCGGCGCGCCATCGCGGCTGACCAGCCGGACCGGCAAGGCCGGCCCGCCAAGGCTGGCCCAATTGGTGATCTGCCCCGCGATGATTGCATCGAGTTCGGCCGAGGAAAGCGCCTTTCGACCGAGATCGGGATGCGCCAGCACCAGCACCGGCAGCGAAAAGACCACGCGGGCCATGAGTCCCGCCTCGCGCTCATCAAGGCGCAGCGAGCGGTCGATCCGGGCGAAGGGCGCGCGGCCCGCGATCACATCGGCAATCGCGCTGCCCGCCCCAACCGGCGGCGGCACGAGCACGAGTTCGCCGCGTGTTCGGCCATCATAGGCGAGAGCCAGCGCGCGCAGGATGTCGCTGCCCGTATCCACCCCGGGAATCAGGATTTCCTCGGAGTAAGCCGGCCGCTCGAGGCCAAACAGGCCGAGACAGGCGACGAGCGCCGCCGAAAGCGGCAGGTTTCTCTCGGCATAGGGCATGGCGGTACAACGCGTGACAGGGACCGAACGAGCGCGCATGGTAACTGTTCTTGGTTAACGATTGGCTCGCCTTGTCGGACGCGCCCCTTTCGCCTAGCCTTCTCCGAAACAGCCTTCCAGAAGACAAACAGACGGAATTCCATGTCGACTTACGACCTCGCGGTGATCGGCGGCGGGATCAATGGCGCCGGCATCGCCCGCGATGCTGCGGGCCGGGGCCTCTCCGTGCTCCTGATCGAGAAAAACGATCTCGCCTCGGCCACCTCCTCGGCCTCCACCAAGCTCATCCATGGCGGCCTGCGCTATCTTGAGCATTACGCGTTCCGCCTCGTGCGGGAATCGCTGATGGAGCGCGAGCGGCTTTGGGCGATCGCGCCGCATATCGTGTGGCCGCTGCGCTTCGTGCTGCCGCAGATGCCGGGCATGCGGCCCGCCTGGATGCTGCGCCTCGGCCTGTTCCTCTACGATCACCTCGGCGGTCGCGAGAAACTACCAGCCACAAAGAGCCTGAACTTCACGCGTGATGCCGCCGGCCTTCCCTTGCGCGAGGGCATCCGCTCGGGTTTCGAATATTCCGATCTCTGGGTCGAAGATGCCCGCCTCGTGGTGCTTAACGCGCGGGATGCGCAGGCGCGCGGCGCGACCATCCTCACCCGCACCGAGGTGACCGAGGCGCGGCGCGTGCAGCAGGGGGATGAGGCGGTCTGGGCTATTCATGCCCGCGACAGTCGCACGGGCGAGGCAAAGGAGCATCGCGCGCGGCTGCTCGTGAATGCCGCCGGCCCCTGGGCGGGGCTGGTGACAAGCGGCGTGATGGGCTTCAACACGCCCGCGCGCATCCGCATGGTGCAGGGCAGCCATATCGTGGTGCCCAAACTCTTCGATCACGAGCGCGCCTACATCTTCCAGAACGCCGATGGGCGGATCATCTTCGCGATCCCCTACGAGACCGATTTCACCCTGATTGGCACCACGGATCGCGATTATCAGGGCGACCCGTCATCCGTCGCGATCAGCGAGGCGGAGACGGACTATCTCTGCCGCGCGGCCTCGGAGTATTTCCGGCAGCCGATCACGCGCGAAAGCGTCGTCTGGACCTATTCCGGCGTCCGCCCGCTCTATGATGACGGCGCCTCGAAGGCGCAGGAAGCCACGCGTGATTATGTGCTGCATCTCGAAGCGCCGCAGGCCAGTGCCGCGAGCCTCTCGGTCTATGGCGGCAAGCTCACGACCTACCGGAAGCTGGCCGAACATGCGCTCGAAAAGCTGGAGCCGCATCTGCCCGAGCGTGCGCGCGGCAAGGGCGGATGGACCGCTCGCGAGGCCCTGCCTGGCGGGAATTTCCCGGTCGAAGGCTTTGGCGACCTCATGGCGCAGCACGCCGCGCACTACCCCTTCCTGCCGGGGCGGCAGCTGAAGCGCCTGACCCGCGCCTATGGTACGGATGTACCTGAAATCCTGGGGGAATCACGCTCAGCAAGCGATCTCGGCCGTGCCTTTGGCGGCGGGCTCACCAGCCGCGAGATTGCGTGGCTCACGAGCCGCGAATGGGTGATGACTGCGGATGACATCCTCTGGCGGCGTTCGAAGCTGGGGCTTCACATGAGCGCGGCGGAGCGGGCCGAAGTCGCCCGCCTGTTCTGAGCGATCACTCGTTCTGAGCGATATCCGGCGGATCACTCCGCCGGATGCGCCTTGCCCTCCTTCGGGCCTCCATTATCCGGCACATCCCCGAACTTGCCGAGCTTCCCGGCGAAGCTGTGCTGGAGTTCGTTGAGCTTCTCGGCGATCGTCGAACGCGGGTTCGAATACTTACCGATCAGCAGGAAGATCGCCGGCACGAGGAACAGCGTCATCACGGTGGAGAGCGAGGCCCCACCGATAATCACCCAGCCGATGGCCGAGCGCGCTTCCGCACCCGCACCGCCGGACAGCGCCAGCGGCACAGCACCCGAGATGGTCGCAATGGAGGTCATCAGGATGGGCCTGAGGCGCAATTCAGAGGCTTCGAGCACCGCGTCATACATCGAATAGCCGCGTTCTCTCAGCTGGTTCGTGAATTCCACGATCAGGATACCGTTCTTGGTCATGATGCCGATGAGCAGGATCATGCCGATCTGGCTGTAGATGTTCAGCGTCTGCCCGGTGAGATGCAGAATGCCCAAGGCCCCTGTGAGCGCAAGGGGCACGGTCATCATGATGACCGTAGGCGCGATCCAGCTTTCGAACTGCGCGGCCAAAACGAGGAACACGATCACCAGCGCGAACGCAAAGGTGATGTAGATCGAGTTCGAGGAGCGCTTGAACTCCTTCGACTGGCCACCATAGCCGATGCGTGCCTCGGCCGGCAGGCTTTCCTTGGCGATCTTGTCGAGCGCATCCAGCCCCTGCCCCAGGGTCACGCCCGGCGCGAGGGAGGCCGAAATGGTGATAGCGCGCAGGCGATCAAACCGGTTGAGGCGCTGCGGCCCCGCTACCTCGTTGAGTTGCACGAGGTTCGCGAGCGGCACGAGATCATTCGTGCCGGTGCGCACGAAGATGTTCTTCAGATCCTCCGGGCTCACGCGGTTCTCGGCCTTGGCCTGAAGGATGACCGAATATTCGAAGCCGCGATCCACGAAGGTCGAGACCTCGCGCTCGCCAAACATCAGTTCGAGGCTGCGCCCAATCACATCCACGGGGATGCCGAGATCGGCGGCGCGCGCCCGGTCGATCCGCACGCGCAGGTCAGGCTGGTTCTCGTTGAAGTCACTGTCGAGGTTGCGGAACAGGCCGGTAGCATTGGCCTTCTCCATCACGACATCACGCCAAGCGGAGAGCGTCGGGAAGTCCGGCCCGCCAATGATGAAGGAAATCGGCTGGCGGAACCCGCGCTGGCCCAGCGAGGGCGGATTGATGGGGAAGATGCGCGCGCCGGGAACGGACTGCACCTTCGCGAGCAGTTCCTGCTGCAGCTGGCTCTGCTTCATCGTGCGCTGCTCCCACGGCGTCATACGCACGATGAGCAGGCCTGCATTGACCGGCGACGGACGCTGAAGACCCGGTGCCACGATGGTCAGCGTCGATTCGATAATCTTCTGATCCACATAGGGCTGGAGCAGGGCTTCCACCTCGCGCACCCGCTCGCGGGTATAGCTGAGGGATGCCCCTTCCGGCGCATTGATCGGGATGATGACGACGCCGCGATCTTCCACCGGCGAAAATTCCGCCGGAACGGTGCGGAAGAGCTGCACAGCCGCGAGGCTGGTGGCGAGGCCGATAGCGATGACCAGCAGCGGAGCATTCAGCGCGCGGCGCAGGATCAGGCCATAGACATGGCCCATGCCGACGAAGAACGGCTCGGTCTTGCGGTGGAACCAGCTGTGGTGATGGCTCAACAGCTTCGAGCAGAGCATCGGCGTGAGCGTCCGCGCGACCACGCCAGAGAAGAATATGGCTGTTGCGAGCGTGATGCCGAACTCGCGGAAGAGACGTCCCGTCTGCCCGTCCATGAAGGCGATGGGCACAAACACACTCATCAGCGTGATGGTGGTCGCGATCACCGCGAAGGCGATTTCACGCGCGCCGATGAAGGAGGCCAGCAGCGGCGGCTCGCCCTCCTCGATGCGGCGGTGGACGTTCTCGACCTCTACGATCGCATCGTCGACGACAATACCGATGGCGAGCACGATGGCGAGCAGCGTCAGCACATTGATCGAGAAGCCGAACATCCAGAGCACCGCGAAGGTGGGGATGATCGAGACGGGGATCGCGATCGAGGCGACCAGCGTGGAACGCCAGTCGCGCAGGAACAGCATGATCACCAGGACCACGAGCAGGATGCCCTCGGCGAGCGTTTTCAGCACACCATTGATCGAGGCGCGGATGAAGTTCGCCTCGTTATAGAGAATCTGGAACGTCGTCCCCTCCGGGAAAGCCGGGCGCAGCAATTCCAGTTCCTTCGCCACGCCCTCCGCCACGGAAAGCGTGTTGGCGGTCGACTGGCGGATGATACCGAGGCCGATGGCGGTCTTGCCGAGGGTGTAGAACTCGAAGCGCTCATCCTCCGCGCCCACTTCCACTCGCGCGACCTCGCCAAGGCGCACCTGGTAGCCATTGCGATTGGCCACGACGATGCGGGCAAAATCCTCGCGGTTCGAGAGCTTGGAGTCGGTCTTCACCGTCAATTCGCGCTGCGAGGAGGTGAGGCGGCCGCCCGGCAGATCGACGTTCTGGCGCTTGATGGCGCTTTCCACATCCTGCACCGTCAGGCCGCGCGCGGCGAGCGCCGTGCGATCCAGCGAGATGCGCATGGCATAGCGACGCTCACCACCGATGTTGATGCTGGCAACACCCGGCACGGTCGCGAGACGATCCACAACCGCGCGGCGCAGGAAATCGGTCAGTTCCATGGCGTCAAGGTTGGTCGAGGTCACGCCGACCCAGAGGATGGCCTGTGCATTGGCATCCACGCGCTGGATGATCGGCGTATCCGCCCCTTCCGGCAGGCGCGCGAGCACGCGGCCCACGCGATCGCGCACATCGGCCGCGGCGGAATCCGCATCGCGGTTCACGTTGAACTCGATGGTTATGTTCGAGCGGTCGTTCTGGCTGAAGGACGAGATTTCCGTAATTCCCTCGATACCCGCAACCGCGCGCTCGAGCACCTCGGTCACGCGGCTTTCGATCACCTCGTTGGAAGCCCCGCGATAAGCCGTGGAGATCGAAACGATAGGGGGATCGGTCTGCGGGTATTCACGCACCGGAAGCGCGAACAGCCCCGCAAAGCCGGCCACGCAGAGCAGCAGCGAAATGACGGCCGCGAAGACCGGTCGCTGGATGGTGACGTCGGAAATCTGCATTCCCGTCTCTCCTCAACCTTCTTCCGAAACGCGCACGGATCAACCGGCGCTGGGTGCGCGCGGCGCCGGGGCGGCCCCGGCAGCCGGCGGGCCCGCAAGCGGCTTGGGCTGCACGACAAGGCCATTGCGCACGCGCTGGATGCCGCGCGCCACGATGGCTTCACCCGCCTGAAGGCCTTCGGTGATTTCCACCTTCCCGAAGCTGCGCTGGCCGATCATCACCACGCGGCGCTCGATGCGATTATCCTTGCCCACCACATAGGCCACCTGCCGCGGGCCTTCCGCGACAATCGCCTCTTCCGGCGCGATCACGGCATTGTCGCGTCGCGCAACTTCGAGCGCGACCGTGAGGAACATGCCGGGCTTCAGCGCGAGATCGGGATTGTCGATCACCGCCATCAACTTCACCGAACGCGTGACAGGATCGATGCGGGTATCGACCGCCGCAACTGCGCCCCGGAAGGAGCGGTTCTGGAAAGCAACGGATTGCGCATTGATCTGCGCACCAATCTTGACCCGCGCAAGCAGCGGCTCGGGAATGGCAAAGTCTAGGCGGATGCGGCTCACATCATCCAAAGTGGTGATGGTCACCTTCGTATCCACGAAAGCGCCGACACTCACCTGCCGCAGGCCGACACGGCCAGCGAAAGGCGCACGCACGATATAATCATCCAGACGGGCCGCAGCTGCCCGCTCGCGCGCTTCTGCGGCCGCAACCGTGGTCTCAACCGTGCGAAGCTGGAGCGTAAGATCGGCCACGAGGGCCTCGGTGCCGGCACCGGCCCGGCGCAACTGCACGGCGCGCTCGTATTTCTGGTTTACTTCCTCGCGCTGGGCGCGGGCGGTTTGAATGGCCGCGCGCGCCGCTTCGAGATCGGCCTTGCGCTCGGCCACATCCAGTTCGATCAGCACATCACCGGCCTTGACGCTCTGCCCCTCGGTGAAGGCGATCTTCTCGACATTGCCCGTGACCTTGGAGGCAATCGTCACGCTCTCGTAAGCGCGTGTGGTGCCGACAGATTCGCTCATCTCGATGACCGGGCCGGTCGTCAGCGTGACGACCTCGACCACCGGCGCACCCTGCGCGCCACGCCCCCCGCCAGGCCCCCCGCCTGCGCCACCCGGACCGCCGGGTGCACCGGCCGGTCGATTGGCGCCAGCTGGTGCCGGCGCGCCGGCACCAGAACCCAACTGGGACGAGATTTGCGGCCAGAAATGATATCCAAGGGCGATGCCGCCGCCGAGCACGGCAATGGCGGCAAGTTGCGTAGTGACGCGCATGAAAAACCTCTGGGCCGAGAGCACGACGAAAACCGCGCCATGGCACCCCCCGGTCACCACGGCCTGTTCGTCCCCTTACGGGGAATGTAAAGCCAATCTTAAGAATTGGACAGCGCGAAACCGCGTCGGCCATCACAATCCATTGATCGAAGGTTAATTTCTGTCCATGTTCCAGCGCCTTACATCCAGCGCTGCCGCTTTTTTCATCATAGCCCGATGGCTTGATGCACCCGTGCCTCATCCCGCGCCAGCGCCTCGGCATTGCCCCGCCAGAGCGTGCGCCCCTTCTCGATCACGACATGCCGATCAGCGAGCTTTTTCAGCGCCGCAAGGTTCTTGTCGATCACGAGAATGGCGAGCCCCTCGCGCTTCAGCCCCGCGAGGCATGCCCAGATCTCATCGCGGATGACCGGCGCGAGGCCCTCGGTCGCCTCATCGAGGATAAGCAGACGCGGATTGGTCATCAGCGCGCGACCAATCGCGAGCATTTGCTGCTCGCCACCGGAGAGCGTGCGCGCGAGTTGGTTCTCGCGCTCCTTCAGGCGCGGGAACAGCGCGTGGATGCGCTGGAGCGTCCATTCCGGCTTGAGGCCGAGGCGGTTTGCAGCTGTGGCCACGAGGTTTTCGCGCACGGTGAGTGTGGGGAACACCATGCGTCCCTCCGGCACGAGGCCAATGCCGAGCCGCGCGATCTTCTCCGGAGCCAGGCCCGCGATGGCCTCGCCGCGAAAGCGGATCGTCCCACCGCGCGGCGTGATGAGGCCCATCAGCGCACGGATGGTCGTGGTCTTGCCCATGCCATTGCGGCCGAGCAGCGTGGCGACCTCGCCCTCGCCGATCGCGAGATCCACCCCGAAGAGCACGGGGTTGGGACCATATCCTGCTTCGAGACCGGCGATGTCCAGCATCACGCCGCCTCCTCGCCGAGATAGGCGCGACGCACCTCCGGGTTGGAGCGGATTTCCTCCGCATTGCCCGAGGCGATGACGCGGCCATAGACCAGCACGGAAATGCGATCCGCGAGCGCGAACACGGCATCCATGTCGTGCTCCACAAGCAGGATCGTCTTCTGGCCCCGGAGCTTCGCGAGTTGCTCCACCATGCGATGGCTTTCGGAGGGACCGAGCCCGGCCATCGGTTCATCCAGCAGCAGCACGGGCGCTCCGGAAGCGAGCGCGAGGGCCAGTTCGAGATCCTTCCGCTCGCCATGGCTGAGGGCCGCGACCTTCACATGGGCGCGCGGCATAAGGCCGGCCTCCGAGAGGCGCTGGCCCACCTCCTCCGCGATTTTCCGATCACCCGAGGCGCGGCCCCAGAAGCGGAAGGAATGCCCGTCGCGGGTCTGGATCGCCAGCGCGAGGTTCTCGGCCAGCGTGAATTCCGGCAGTAATTCTACGATCTGGAAGCTGCGCGAGAGGCCAAGCTTCACGCGCTCGCGTGGCTTGAGGTTCGTCACCTCCCGGCCATCGAGGAACACATGCCCCTCGTCCGGGCGAATCTCGCCCATGATCTGGCCGATCAGCGTGGTCTTTCCCGCGCCATTCGGGCCGATCAGCGCGTGGATCTCGCCGGGCTCCAGCGCGAGATCGACGTGGTCGGTCGCGAGCACGCCGCCGAAACGCTTCACGAGGCCGCGGATTTCGAGCGTGCTCATGAGCCCCTCCCGAACATCCGGGCAAACAGCGCGCGCGCATCTCCACGGAACAGCACGATGGCAAGCAGGATCGGCCCGAGGACGATCTGCCAATGCTCGGTCCAGCCGGCCAGCACGGTCTCCAGCAGCACCAGCGCGCCCGCACCGAACAAGGGCCCGAACAGGGTGCCCACCCCGCCGAGGATGACCATGATCATCAGCTCGCCGGATTTGGTCCAGTGGAGCATATCCGGGCTCACGAAGCGCAGATAATTCGCCATCAGCGCGCCCGCGAGGCCAGCGCCCATCCCGGAAATGGTGAAAGCTACGAGCTTGTAGGCATAGGGCGAGAGGCCGAAAATCGCCATGCGCCGCTCATTCTGGCGGATGCCCTCGAGTACACGGCCGAAGCGCGAGCCGACGATGCGCGCTTTGACAAAAAACACCACCAGCGTCAGCCCGAGGCAGAGGAAATAGAAGGTCGTGTCGTCGCGCATGTTGAGATCGAACAGCGTGTTCCGGCGCCGGATGATGAGCCCGTCATCGCCGCCATAGATCTTGAGCGCCGCGAAAAAGAAGAACAGCATCTGCGCGAAAGCGAGCGTGATCATGATGAACTGCACGCCGCTCGTGCGCAGCGACAGCGCGCCGATGAGCGCGGCCATTGCGCCTGTCACGAGGATCGCCGTGGGTAGCGTCACCAGCAGCATGTTCGAGCCGGTAATGAAGCCGAACAGCGGATCGCCGGAAATGAAGTGATGGTAGAGGATGCCGGTGACATAGGCGCCAAGCCCGAAAAACGCGGCATGGCCGAAGCTCACCATGCCGCCATAGCCGAGCGCGAGATTGAGGCTCGCAGCGGCGATCGCGTAGATCAGGACGCGCGTCGCAAGGCCAATGCTCGCGGGGCTACCGAAAGCTTTCGCGAGAAACGGCAAGGCGATCAGCAGCGCCAGCACGGCCGTGAACATCGCCCAGTGGAGAGGGGAAATCCGGCGCTCAGGCATTGGCGGGGAAAAGCCCCTTCGGACGGATCAGCAGCACGAGCGCCATCAGCAGGTAAACACCCATTGAGGCGATGCCTGCCCCCAGCGCATCGGCCTCTGGACCGGACATCAACTGCCGGAACAGGCCGGGCAGGAAGGCGCGCATGGAGGTATCGACCACGCCGACCAGCAGCGCGCCGAAAAACGCACCGCGCACGGAGCCAAGCCCGCCGATGACCACCACAACGAAGGTGAGAATGAGGATCTGCTCGCCCATGCCCACCTGCACAGCGAGGAGCGGACCAGCCATCACGCCCGCAAGCCCCGCGAGCAGCGCGCCGAGGCCAAAAATCACAGTGTAGAGCATGCGGATATCGATGCCGAGCGCCCGCACCATGTCGCGATGCGTGGCACCGGCGCGCACCAGCATGCCGATCCGGGTGCGGGTGATGAACAGCGCCAGCGCCACCGCAACCACGAGGCCGAGCACGATGATCGACAGGCGATAGACCGGATAATTGAAGAGCCCCAGCGAGACCGAGCCATTCAGCAGCGGCGGAATATCCACGAAGAGCGGCCGACGCCCGAACAGGATCACCACGAGCTGGTTCACCGTGAGGATCAGCGCGAAGGTCGCGAGCACCTGGTCAAGATGGTCGCGGGCATAGAGCTTCCGCAGCACGAGGAGTTCGATCAGCATCCCGGCAATGCCCGCCGCTGCAAGGCCGCCGAGGAAGGCGAGCATGAAAGAGCCGGTTTTCGCCGCCACCAGCGCACCGGCATAGGCCCCGATCATGTAGAGCGAGCCATGGGCAAGGTTGATGACGCCCATGATGCCGAACACCAGCGTCAGCCCCGCCGCGAGCAGGAACAGGGTGACACCCAGTTGTAGGCCATTCAGCAGCTGTTCGAGGATGAGGGCCAAGGGTTGATCCGGTTCGGGTTCGCAATGTCATTCCCTACGCCCCGGCGGGGCGAGCGGAAAGCCATCCTTCAGAGTCTCGTGGATGCCCGCCCGATGCTCACGCATCGAGCGGGAATGACGCGAAGAGACAGCCTCAGAGCTTGCAATCCTTGGCGTAGAAATCGCCCTGGTTGGTCATCACCTTGCCCTTGGACACGAGGCGCAGCGTGCCATCCGCACCCTTCTCGACACCGAGGGCATACCAATCCTGCACCGGGTGCTGGTTGGGGCCGAATTTGAAATCACCGCGCGTGGCCTTGAAATCGGCCTTCAGCATGGCCTGACGGAAGGCTTCGGTGTTGTCCACCTTGCCACCGGTCTGGCGCAGCGCCGAAGCAATCGCGAGCGCGGTATCATAGCCCTGCGCGGCGTAGTTCGTGGGGATGCGATTGTAGGCCTTCTGGAAAGCCTCGACGAAAGCCTTGTTGGCCGGATTGTCGAGATCGGCATTCCAGTGGCTGGTCACGTGCACGCCCATGGCGGCTTCACCCACGGCCTTCAGGATCACGCTGTCGAGCGAGGGCGAGGCAAGCACCATCGGCAGCTTACCGAGCAGGCCCGCCTGCTGGTACTGGCGCAGGAAGGCGATGCCGAGGCCGCCCGGATGGAACTGGAACACCACATCGGGGTTCGCCGCGCGGATCTGCGCCATTTCGGCGGCGTAATCGGTCTGGTCGAGGCGGGTATAGACCTCACCGGCGATCTCGCCCTTGAAGAAACGCTTGAAGCCCGCGAGCGCATCCTTGCCGGCCGGATAGTTCGGCGCGAGGATGAAGGCCTTCTTGAAGCCGAGATTGGTAGCGTACTGGCCCGCGCTTTCATGCAGGGTGTCGTTCTGCCAGGAGACCACGAAGTAGTTCTTGTGGCACTCCTTGCCCGCGAAATTCGACGGACCGGCATTGGGGCTGACATAAAGTGCACCCGCATCGAGGATATCCGGGATCGCCGCACCCGCGACATTCGAGAACACGATGCCGGTGAACAGCTTGATGCCATCGTTCTTCAGGAACTTCTCGGCAATCTGCTTGCCCTGTCCCGGCTTCAGCGCATCATCCTCGACGACGAGTTCCACCGGAACGCCACCGAGCTTGCCACCTTCCTGCTGGATCGCGAGCGCCATCGCATCGCGGATATCCTGCCCGAGATAGCCGCCGGGGCCGGACAGAGTGGTGATCATGCCGATTTTCAACGGCGCCTGCGCGACGGCGGGCAAGGCCGCGAGGCCAGCCAGAGCCAAACCCAGAAACAGCTTGCGAGACATGGTAGGCCGAACTCCCTGTAGTGCCAGAAGCCTCTCTCCCGGAGGCGGATGAGATGCAGAGTAAGGCATTTGCTGCCCCTGTCGAGGGGGAAGTTTCAAGCTTGAAGTGTTTTGCGGTGAACGGCTCCGTTGGCATCCACGCCTTGATCAGTTTGCATCGAAAGCGGGCATTAACCTTGATCATTGCATATCAGGCGACGCTTTTTCCGAGGGATTTCAGGAATGCTAAACAACTTGTCCATTGCCCGCAAATTCGGGTTCATGGTCGGCGCCGCCATTCTGCTGCTGGCCGGTTCGGTCGTCATGGTGCTGACGCAGGTGCGCGGCATGATGCTGGAGCAGAAACGCAATGAAATCCGCCACACGGTTGAATCCGCCGTCACCATCCTTCAGGGCGCTTATGACGAGGCCGTGGCGAAGGGGATGAAGCCGGACGAGGCGCTGAAATCGGCGTCCAATGTCCTGCGCGCCTCGCGCTTCGACAATGGCAACTACTTCTACATCTACGACCTCAACGGCAACACGCTGATGCACCCGATCCGCAAGGATCTGGAGGGCAAGAACAATCTCGGCCTGAAGGACAAGAACGGGCTGATGATCATTCAGGAATTCTCCCGCGTGGTGAAAGCGGAGAAGGCCGGTTTCACAGAGTATTACTGGAAAAAGCCTGGCGACGAGGTGGAAACGGTCAAGATCGCCTACAACGCGCTGCTGCCGAAGACCGAGGCGTTCGTCGGTTCGGGCCTGCATGTGGACGATGTCGATGCCGCCCTTCAGGCCGAGGTTCTCTCGCTCGCCGCGAAGGTGCTGCCGTTGCTCATCGCGTTCGGCGCACTGGCCTGGCTTATTGGCCGGGCGGTTTCAGGCGGCCTCAGGAGCCTCACGGCCAGCGTGAACGGCATCGCCAATGGCGAACTCGATACGCCTATTGCCGGCACGGATCGCAAGGACGAGATCGGCGTCGTGGCTCGCGCACTGCAGGTCTTCCGTGAGGCGCTCGTGCAGAAGCGCGATGCCGACCGGGCACTCGCCGCCCGACAGGAGCGTGACCATGCGCGCCAGGCGACCATCGAGGAAGCTGTGGCGCGGTTCGAGGCGCAGGTGAACTCGGTCGTGCTCTCCATCTCCTCCACCGCGAGCGAGTTGGAAGCCTCGGCCAATGCGCTCGCCCGCTCGGCCGAGAACACCACGATGGAAGCCTCCACCGTGGCTTCTGCAGCCACCCAGACCAGCGCGACCATCCATGGTCTCGCGGCTGCGGGCGAAGAGCTTTCGGGCACCGCTGCCGAAATCTCGCGCATTCTCGCCAGCGCGACGGATGCCTCGGCCGGTGCGGTCGAGAGTGTTCGCAACACCGATGCGAGCGTGCAATCGCTGGTGACCGCTGCCGGCAAGATCGGGCAGGTGATCGATCTGATCCGAGGTCTCGCCGAGCAGACCAACCTGCTGGCGCTCAATGCCACCATCGAGGCGGCGCGTGCCGGTGAAGCCGGTCGCGGCTTCGCGGTGGTGGCATCGGAAGTGAAGGAACTCGCGAACCAGACCGCCAAGGCGACAAACGACATCGCCGATATGGTCGCCGAGATCCAGCGCGCGACCGAGCAGACCGTAGGCTCCATCCAGCAGATCGACCAGTCGATTAGCCAGATCGATCACGCGACCAGCGAAATCTCGGGCTCGATCGGCGAGCAGGAGCGCGCGACGCGCGAGATTGCCGCGAATGTGCAGCAGGCCGCCGGCGGCACGGATGAAGTCACCCGCTCCATCACGCAGGTTTCGACCGCCGCGAACGACACCGCAGCCGCCACCGGCCAGGTGCATGGCGCGGCGAGCGACCTCGCGCGGCAGGCGGCGATGATGCGGCAGGAGGTCGAAAGCTTCCTCCAGGCCGTGCGCGCGGCCTGATCCACCCACCACCGTCAGCCTTTCCGAAAGGCCCGGGTTCGTCCGGGCCTTTTTTGTTGCGCCGGGCAGGAGCCGCCGCTTTGGCGCGCCGATTGCTTCATTCCAAGGCAGACTTGAACGCTTTCACACAAGCCTTTGCAAAGCCCGACCATGCCGCGTGAAGCCGCCCCGAGCGACCCGCAAGATCTCGCGATCCTTGTGATCGACGAGGACGAGATCCGCGCGTCGATCATCGAGGAAGGCTTGCGAGAGGCGGGACACCAGCGCGTCGCGGTGCTCGCGGATATGCGCAACCTGCTCGCCCGCATCGAGGCTTTGGCACCCGACGTGATTGTCATCGACCTCGCCAACCCCAACCGCGACCTCGTCGAGCATCTGAGCCATGTGAGCCGCGCCGTGAGCCGCCCGGTCGCGATGTTCGTCGATCAATCCGACGCGGGGGTGATGGAAGCGGCGATCAGCGCGGGCGTCTCGGCCTATGTGGTGGATGGGCTGCGCAAGGACCGCGTGAAGGCTATTCTCGACATGGCTGTCGCGCGCTTTCAGGCCTATTCGCATCTGCGCGAGGAGCTGGAGAGCACGCGGCGCGCGCTGGAGGATCGCAAGCTGATCGACCGCGCCAAGGCCATCCTCATGAAGCTGCGCGGCCTCGGCGAGGAGGAGGCCTACCACCTCATGCGCCGCACGGCGATGCGCGAAAACCGCCGGATGGGCGAGATCGCCCGATCCATCGTCTCGACAGCCAATCTCATCACGGGAGACGAGGAATGAGCGCCGGCAACACGCGCATTCTCCATGAGCGCATCCGCATCGGCTTCATGCCGCTGCTCGACGCCGCCGTGCCGGTCATTGCCGCGAGGGCCGGCTTCGCCCGGCGGCAGGGGCTGGAAATCGAACTCGTGCGCGAGACGAGCTGGGCCAATGTGCGTGACCGGCTCGCCATCGGGCATTTCGATGCGGCGCATCTTCTCGCGCCCTTGCCGATCGCGGCGGCGTTCGGCCTCACGCCCTATGACGTGCCGCTTCTGGCACCAATGGTGCTCGCCTCGGGCGGCAATGCCATCACGGTGGCGCGGCATGTCTGGGAGGCGATGAAGGCGGCCGAACCGCAGGTCGTCGCGAATGATCCGGTCTCGACCGGCCGGGCACTCAAAGGCGCGATAGAGGCGCGCAAGGCACGCGGCGAACCGCCCCTCGCCTTCGTGGTAGTACACCCCTTCTCCTCGCACAATTACGAGCTGCGCTACTGGCTCGCGGCGGCGGGCATCGATCCCGAACGCGATGTCGCGATTGCCATCCTGCCGCCGCCCTATATGGGCGACGCGCTGGCGGCGGGCCGCATCGACGGTTTCTGCGTGGGCGATCCGTGGAATTCCCGCGCGGCGCGGCAGGGCCATGGCGCGGTGATCCTGACCAAGCCCGCGATCTGGCCACGCAGCCCCGACAAGGTGCTCGCCGTGCGCAGCGACTGGGCCGAGGCCAATCGCGATGTCCTGCGCAAGCTGCTGATCGCGCTGCTGGAAAGCGCGCGCTGGTGCGCCGACCCGCAAAATCGCGAGATTCTCGTGAGCATCATGGCGGATGAAAGCGTGCTCGGTGTCGAGCCGGAGGATGTGCTCGCGGCGCTCAGCGGCCGCATGCCGCTGGCCGATGGCGAGCGGCTCGTGCCGGGTATGTTGGAATTCGAGGCGGGCGGAGCCAATCGCATGCGCCCGGCTGACGCGCGCTTCTATGCCGGGCAGATGCAGCGCTGGGGGCAGGTGGAACTGCCGGATGACACCGAGGCGCGGCTCGCGCGCATCTTCGCGACCGACGCGCTGGAGGAGGCGGCTTCCGCCTTGGGCATCAGCTTCGACACCAGCGCCGACCCCACCGAGGCGCAGCTTTTCGATCGTATCCCGCGCTGAGCGGCGGACGCGACCCTGCGTTGAAAATCGCTGCACTGCACAGAATTCAAGCAGCCTGCCCGGTGAAGAGGGTTAAGCCTTCCGGCTGATCGCGCGTGTGGGCTTTGTCCGATTTTCGGTCCTTCGCCTGTCAGACAGGGCAAAAGAGACCGCATCATCCGGCTTCCCTCGCATTCTCGGGCTTTGGCACGCCGCGTGCTTTGAAGAGGGTAGGCCAAAGACGGCCTCAGAATTTCATTTCCGCCCCTTGAGGGGCATCGGCAACGCCGCCGGACGACCGGGATCAGCTTCCTCCAGCTGGGCCCGGTCGCCGGCGGTTTTTCGTTTTAAGGGCGCGCTGCGCCGAACCGGGAAAAGGACGCGAGGCATGAGCAAGCAGGGCAAGGGCCGCATGGTAACCGCGAAAACCGCAGGCGGGGATAACAGCCGCCGCGATTTCCTAAAGCTTTCGGCCACGGCAGGGACGCTGCTCGCGGCGAAAACGCTGTTCCCCTCGGGCGCCTACGCGCAGGGCTCCGGCCCGGAGGTAAAGGGCACGAAGCTCGGCTACATCGCGCTGACGGATGCCTCGCCGCTGATCATCGCCAAGGAGAAGGGCTTCTTCACGAAATTCGGCCTGCCGGACATGGATATCGCCAAGCAGGCGAGCTGGGGTGCCACGCGCGACAACATGGCGCTCGGCACCAAGGCGAACGGCATCGATGGCGGGCACATCCTGCGGCCCAAGGTGCATCTCTATTCCACCGGCAAGGTGATGCAGAACAACCAGCCCCTGCCGATGTACACCCTGCTGAACCTCAACGAGGATTGCCAGGGCATCTCGGTTTCCAACGAATACAAGGATGCCGGCGCGGGGCTCGATTCCTCCAAGCTCAAGGCGGCTTTCGAGGCGAAAAAGGCGGCCGGCAAGGATGTGAAGGTCGCTATGACCTTCCCCGGCGGCACGCATGATCTCTGGATCCGCTACTGGCTCGCGGCAGGCGGCATCGATCCCGACAAGGATGTGCAGACCATCGTTGTTCCGCCGCCGCAGATGGTGGCGAACATGAAGGTGGGCAACATGGACGCCTTCTGCGTGGGCGAGCCGTGGAACGAGCAGCTCGTGAACCAGAATATCGGCTACACCGCCTGCACCACGGGTGAACTCTGGTTCAAACACCCAGAAAAAGTGCTCGGCATGCGCGCCGACTGGGTGGATGCGAACCCGAAGGCCACCCTCGCCATTCTCGCCGCCGTGATGGAAGCGCAGATCTGGTGCGAAAAGATGGAGAACAAGCAGGAGATGGCCGAGATCGTTGGCCGTCGCCAGTGGTTCAACGTGCCTGTCACGGATATCATCGGCCGCCTGCGCGGTGACATCAATTACGGCCATGGCCGCGTGGCCAGGGGCACCAATCTCGCCATGAAGTTCTGGGGCGAGAAGGGCGAGGCTTCCTATCCGTGGAAGAGCCTCGATGCCTGGTTCATCACCGAGAATATCCGCTGGGGCAAGTTCGAGGCGAATACCGACATCAAGGCGCTGGTCAACCGCACCAACCGCTCGGATCTCTGGATCGAGGGCGCGAAGCTCGCGGGGCTCACGGGCACGCCGACCGGCGACAGCCGTGGCGTCGAGAAGTTCTTCGACGGCAAGGTCTTCGACCCCGCGAACCCCGAAGCCTACCTCAAGTCGCTCGCCGTCAAGCGCATCGCCTGAGCCTGATCGGGCGGCCCGTTGCGGCCGCCCTCCCCGCCCCGATCCATTGCCGGAGAGCCCCATGGCCGCCCCTGCCTTCAAACCGCAGATCGTGACGACCGAAACTTCCAACCCGACCGCTCCCGCGCCAGCGAAAACCGCCGGTGACGTGGTGGCGCTTCCCGTGCGGAAGCCGCAGAACCGCCTGAAGGGCGCCGGAGGCAAAATGAAATCCGTTCTCGCGGTCGTAGTGCCGCCGCTTGTCGTGCTCGCGGGCCTGCTGCTCGTGTGGCAGATCGCCTTTGGCCGCCCCGGCGCTTCGCTGCCGCCGCCGACAACCATCTGGAACGAGGCGAAGGACCTGATCCTCGATCCGTTCTTCGTGAATGGTTCGCAGGATATCGGCCTCGGCTGGCGCGTGCTCACCTCGCTGGAGCGGGTGCTCTATGGCTTCGGCCTTGCGGCGGTGGTGGGCGTGCTGCTCGGCGCGCTGGTGGGCCAATCGGTCTGGGC
>JALOTF010000031.1 GCA_025458025.1 Beijerinckiaceae bacterium
GCTGCGCGCGGGGGCGGATGAAGCAGGCATCCGGGATATTGATGGTGTTCGCACCGGCCTTGATGGCTGCTTCCACGCAGCGGCACAGGAAATCCATCTCCGTGCGCGTGCCGTCTTCCGCCGACCATTCGACATTCGGCACGAGGTTACGGGCGCGGGTGACGCTGTCGATCACCAGCTGCAAAACCGCATCGGGCTCCTTCTGCAGCTTGTATTTCATGTGTACCGGCGAGGTGGAAATGAATGTGTGGATGCGCGGGATGACTGCGTGGCGCACAGCCTCGCCGGCCCGGTCGATATCCTTCGCGCCCGCACGGGCGAGCCCGGCGACGGAGGCACGCTTCACGCGTTTGGCAATGGCCGTGACGGCTTCGAAATCACCATCCGAGGCGATGGGGAAGCCAGCCTCGATGACATCCACGCCCATGGAATCGAGGAAATCAGCGATTTCCAGCTTTTCCTCGAAGGTCATGGTGGCGCCGGGGCACTGCTCACCGTCGCGCAGGGTGGTGTCGAAAATCAGAACGCGGTCTTTGGACCCGGAAGTCTGGGACATGTGAGTAAACCTCTCATCGCGCCCGCGCCGGATGTTCTCTTCGGAATCGACGGGATACGGGCTCTGTAGCGGGAAATTTTATTGCGCGCTACCCCCCTGAAGGCCCAGGCAATACCCGGACGGCCCTCAGGGGCTGATAAGGAGGAGCAGCGAAAGGAGGAGCGCAAAGCCGATCACGGCCGCCGCATCGAGGCGGCGGGTCTGACGAATTTTCAGAGCGCGGGTCGCGGCTTTCGTCAAAGGCTTGCATCCAGTTTCGATGGAAGAAGCGTAACCCAGCATTCCAGGTCTGGCAAGCGGCTGATTTTACCCCTCTTGCGGGGGCACGCAGAGTGGAGTTCACTGGCCTCTGCCCCGCGATTTCAAAGAGATGGGGCATTCATGGAGATGGACATGCCCAAACTCCGCCTGGCCTCCGGCCTTCTTGCCCTTACTCTCGCCTCACCTGCTCTCGCGGATTCCATCGACGGCAAATGGTGCTCGGAGGATGGGCGACGCATCACCATCGAAGGTTCGCTCGGCCTGTGGGGCACGGCCGGGCTGAAGATCTCCGGCGACTACCTGCGTTACACCTATCTCTTCGCGATGCCCTCGGGCGAACCCGAAGCCGGGCAGAAGGTGGAAATGCGCTTCCGCCGCATGGACCAGACCATCGCAGTGAAAATCGGCGAAGGCGAAGCGAAGATCTGGCGCAAATGCCCGCCGGACATCAGCAGAAGCATTTTCAAGCGAAGTGGTCACCGGTTCGCGTGAAGAAAATGCGACAAGCGGAACAAGGCTGACGGCTGCAATTTGTCATCATCGCCCCTAGAATCATGAAGGACGTTTCCTGATTCGAACGAGGTCGCGCGTGATGTTCCGTGCCGTTTCCCTGATTGCCCTTCTCGCATTGGCCGGCTGCCAGAGCACGGAGCCGCCTAAGCCGGTGGCACAGGCGCAGGAGCCGCGCGGCGTCTCCATCACGCCCGCAGGGTTCCGCCTGCCGGAAGGCACAGGTTGCGCGGCGGATATCGCCCGCTTCCGCGCCATCATGCGCAATGACATCGAGACCGGTCACACCACGAAAGTGGTTTTCGACCAGATCGAGGGCGAGATGCAGAAGGCCGATGCGATGTGCGCTTCCGGCAATGCCGGCGGCGCCTCGGCCTATGTGCGGGCGACGCGCGCGCGGTTCGGCTACCCTGCGGGCTAAACCCCGAAGACGTGACGCAGGAAGGCGAGCTGGAAGGGCGGCATGCGCCCTTCATCGAGATCGCCGGCATCGCGGATGATATGGATGCCCGCGAGTTCGTCATCCTCCAGCGTGGTCATGCGCTCGAGCATCAGCGCGCGCGCATCCTCGGCGGGAAGATCGATCCGCACCGGGCGCATGAAGGCGATGCGTGAAGCGCCCATCACGCTGGTCCAACGCGGCTCGACCCTCACATCGCCTGCGAGCAATCCTGTTTCCTCCGCGAGCTCGCGCAGAACCGAGCCGGCAAGGTCCACCCTGCCATCGACCACATCACCGAGATCAGGCGTTCCCGCCGCGAAGTAGATCTTGCCAGGATTGGCCGTGTGCTGGCCCATCTCGCCCAGCAGGAAGGCTCCATCACGCGCCTGCAACGCCGCCATCGCGAACCCGTTGCGCACCAGCGGCGGCGGATTTCCCAGCCTGATCCACCCGAGAAAGGAGCGATAATCCGTCGGCGAGTATCCCGCGCGAAACACGCGGCCATCCCGCTCGCCCCGATGCTGGATGAGCACGCGGCCATTGAACATCGCCGAAGTGCGCGCGGTCTCACGCGCCCAGATCTCCGCGATGGCTGGCTCATTCTCGCGCGGGAAAGGCCAGTCGTAGGGCTCAAGAACGGCGTCGATCTCGTCGGTCTCGAAAATCTCGAAACCGCTCACAGCAGCACGCCCTCGCTCATGCGCACGGCGCTACCGCCAATCGCCGCCGCGACAAGCCCGCCATGCTGGATATCGAGATCCAGCGCGATGAGGCTGGGCCGCCCCATCTCGAAACCCTGCTCGATCACGAGTTGATGCACGCCATCCTCCGGCAATTCGCAGGTTGCCGCCACACCGGCGAAAGCCGCAACTGCCGAACCCGTCGCCGGGTCTTCGGGAATGCCCATGGCCGGCGAGAACATGCGCGCATGCACATGATGTTCGGGCCGCACGGTTTCGCGCGTGTAGATATAGGCCGCGCCCTTGCCCGTGACGCCGAAGGCCTGCGCCCAGGCACGCGGATCCGCAACCCCCGCCCGGCCGATCGCCTCCAGCGAGCGCACAGGCACCATCACGAAAGGCACGCCGGCGCTCCAGGCCGCGATGCCATGCGCGCCGAAGCCGATCTCCTGCGCATCAAGCCCAATCGCCTGCGCCACCACGAGCGGATCAAATTGCAGCGGCAGCAGCTTCGGCAAGCTTGGCAGGGAGAACACGGCCCGGCTGGCGCGGCTGGGCTTACGCGAAACATCCACCCGCACCGGGCCGATCTTCTCTTCGAGCACGATGGTGACGCCAGCGCCGCCCAGCATCTCGGCTGCGCGCAATTCCGCCAGCAAAATCGCCGTGCCCACCGTGGGGTGGCCCGCAAAGGGCAGTTCCGTGCCCGGCGTGAAGATACGGATACGCGCGGCGTTCAACTGGTCATCCGGCGGGAAGACAAACACCGTCTCGGCGAGGTTGAACTCACGGGCGATGGTCTGCATCTCGGAATCGGTCAGACCTTCCGAATCAAGCACCACCGCGAGCGGGTTCCCCTCGTGGCGGTTCTCGGTGAAGACATCGAGCGTATGAAAGCGGCGCGGCATGGTGCTGTTCCCTGATGCAACCTTTGTGACGTCCCGTGGTTTTCCACGCAACCCACAAGATGAATGCTAGCAAAACGCGCTGTTGCGCGACAATTCAGCCAGCCTGTTCTAGCGTCCGGATCGTGGTGACGAGAAGGAGCGCGGCGCGCGCCTCTTGCCACCCGGCCCGCTCACCTCTTTCCTCGGGGGTCGGGAACTTTGTCTTTCCGGGGGAAACCGCACTCAAAGGAGTGTCCGATCATGATCATCAAATCCGTCCTCGCCGGCACCACCGCCCTGCTGCTCGCCACCGGCGCCTTCGCGCAGACCGTGCCGCAGACCACCCAGCCACAGCAGCGCCCGGCCACGCCGGCAGCCCCTGCCGCTCCGGCCCCGGCGGCTCGTCCGGCCACCCCGGCGCCTGCACCGGCTGCCACGGCTCCCGCCCCGGCCCAGCGCCCCGCCGCAGCCCAGACCCAGCTCGTGAACCTCAACACCGCGACCGAAGCCGAACTCGACAAGCTCGAGCAGATCGGCCCGGCCCGCGCCAAGGCGATCATCGAAGCGCGCACCAAGAACGGCCGCTTCAAGGATTGGAACGACTTCGTGGCCCGCAATGTGGTGCCGAAGAACGCCGAAGACGCGATCAAGAACAAGGTCCGCTTCTGATCATCTTTGCGAGACGAGAACAGGAAAAGGGTCGGTTCGCCGGCCCTTTTTTGTGTCAGGGCACACTTTCAAGCGTGAAGAGCCGCGAGGGCTCCACGAATTCCGCCTGCGCGGCAACCGTGAGGATCTCGCGCGAACCTGCGGCCACCGTGCGCGTCAGCAAACCGTGAACCGAAGAGGCCGCACGCTGCATCGCGGCGGCAGGGTCGCCCATCCGCAAGCAATGCACGAGGAAGAGCGCGGCAATACAATCGCCGGCGCCATTCACGTTGCAATCGAGCTTCGGCGTGCGCATCCGGTGCAGGCCGCCGGGATGCGACACCGCGATATCCACCGCATCCGCCGCCGTATCCTCGAGCATCAGCGACGTTACCATCACGATCTTCGGCCCCATGGCATGCACGATGGCCAGAGCGGCACGCAAATCCGCCAGTGTGTGGATGTCCATCCCCGCGAGCCAAGCCAGTTCGAACTGGTTCGGCGTGATGAGATCAGCCGCAGGAACGGCCCTGTCACGCATGAATTCGGGGATACCTGGACGCACGAAAATGCCGCGCCCCACATCGCCGATCACCGGATCGCAGGCATAGATGGCGCGTGGGTTCGCCGCGCGCACGCGCGCCACTGCCTCCAGAATGGCCGAGCCCGTATCATGCGAGCCCATATAGCCCGAAAGCACCGCCTCGCATTGGTCCAGCACGCCGCGCTCGGCGATGCCCGCCACACAGTCGGAAATCAGCCCCGCATCGAAGACCTGCCCGCGCCATGCGCCATAGCCGGTATGGTTCGAGAACTGCACGGTGTGGATGGGCCACACTTCGACGCCGAGCCGCTGCATCGGGAAAACCGCCGAAGCATTGCCGACATGCCCGTAGGCCACATGACTTTGAATGGAAAGGATCGCCATGGTCGCAATGTCAGCGTGGCGGGCCGTACCTGTCCAGCGCCGAAAATTGATGGATGCATCAGAATTGCACGAGGCTAAGCCGGCTTTTCATGGCACGTCGAGCGTGATTGCAATCGCCGCGTGATCGGAGGCTTTCGGATCGTTGATACCAACGCCGGGATAACGCTCCGGGCCACGCGGGATCGACCAGCTCAGGCCCCGGCGCAAGATGTCAGGCGCGCGCTCGGCCACCGGGCGCTTCGCATTGGCGGCGGCCAGCGCCGGCGAGAGGAAGATGTGGTCGAGCGCGGTGTGAAGGTCCTCCGCCGGGTAATAGGTCGTCCAGCGGTTCAGCGGGTCCTCGATCCAGAGGGCGGAATCGAACGCACCGAGTCCCTCGGGCGGGGGATCGATGATCGGGCCGAGGGTGGAACGCAGCGGCTGGCCATTGCGCAGGTTGAACATCTCCGGTGAGCCATCCACCTCGGTGTAATCGTTGAAATCGCCGCAGAGCACCCAATTGGCACGGGCGGGATCGCGGAAACGCCGCCGCACGATCTGCGCCAGCGCCCTCACCTCGGCCTCGCGGATGATCCGGGCCTTGTCACGCACACCGTTGCTGTTCGATTTGAAATGGCAGTTGAAAATCGTCAGCGACCGCCCGCCGACTTCCAGATCCACCGCCACGACATCCCGCCGGAACACGCGCATGGAGCCATCGGGCTTCTCGCCCACGGCGCCGTAATTGCGCCAGTCCTGCTCGGCAATGCGCGCGAGTTCCGTGCTCCAGAGGTCGAAATCGTCATAGGTGAAGGCCGCATAATGCGTGACCTTCTTTGGCTTGAGGCGCGAGAGGAAACCGAGATCGATGCCGCGCCGGTCATTCCCCTCGATCACATCGAAATCATCGTAGAACAGGTGCTTGCCGATGGCGCGGCGCTCGCGCTCAAGCGCCTCTTCCAGCCAGTTCGCCCGGGCCTTCGCCTGATCCGGGTGGTCGTGCTCTGCGCCATGCAGGCGATCCGCCTCGGCACGAAGGCCCGCAAGCTTGGGTTTCAGCGCGCGAGCCAAGCGCGGCGAAAGCCGGGAATGAATGAAATCATCGCGGAACAATTCGAGGGCCGCGCGATCATCGACCTCCTGCAACGCCACGAAATCGGCATCGGCATCGAGGATGACCTGCGCGGTGAGTTGACGTTCGATGGCAGAGAGGGTCGCTTCGGAAATCCGCCGCGCCTGGCGCAACTCCTCCGCGTCCTTGAACTCGACCATGCCGATGCGACGATCCGAAGGACGCCCGGCGAAGTTCAGGAAATCCGGCCTGGTGAAAAGGTTCTCGGTGTTGAAAGTCGCGATTCGGATGCGGTTTGTGGTCATGGCCGCCCCATCGTCGCGGGGCGGCCCGGTTTTCGCAAGTCCCGAACGAGTAGCCTTACTCGACCGATGCGCCGGCGGCCTTGGCGATCGGGCCCCATTTTGCAAGCTCGGCCTTCACATGTTCGCCAAGCTGCTCGGGCGTGGTGCCGACGATCACGTTCGACAGATCCATCAGGCGCTTGGCGATGACCGGATCCTTGAGGGCCTTGTTGGCCGCATCATTGATCTTCGCCACGACATCCTTCGGGGTGTTGGCCGGCGCGAAGAGCGCATTCCACGAATAGATCTCGTAGCCCGGGATGCCCGCTTCCTCCATCGTCGGCATATCTGGGAAGGCCGGAGAGCGCGTCTTGGTGGTCACCGCGAAGCCGCGCACCTTGCCGGCACGGATCTGCTCGGCCGAAGAAGGGAGGTTGTCGAAGATCATCGCGACCTTGCCGGACACGACATCCTGCAGGGCCGGGCCGCCGCCGCGATAGGGAATGTGCTGCATGCTGGTACCGGTCATGGTCTTGAAAAGCTCACCGCCGAGATGCTGCGGCGTCGCGACACCGGAGGAGGCATAGGAGTGCTTGTCCGGCTCGGCCTTGAGACGGGCGATCAGTTCCTTCACGTCTTTCGCCGGGAAATCATTGGAGACCGTCAGCACGCTGGGAACCAGCACGAGCAGCGAAATCGGCGCGAAGTCCTTCACCACATCATGCGGCATCGCCTTGAACACCGCGGGATTGATGGCGTGCGTGGAGATGGTGCCCATCAGCAGGGTGTAGCCATCGGCAGCCGACTTCGCGACGCGGCTGGTGCCGACGTTGCCGCCAGCGCCGGCGACATTCTCGATCACCACATTCTGCCCGAGGATCTCGGACATCTTCGGCGCGATGATGCGCGCAGCGATATCCGTGCCGCCACCCGCAGCGAAGGGCACGACCATCGTGATCGGCTTGTTGGGGAAACCCTGCGCCATGGCCGGGGTGGCGAGGCTGCCAAGGCCGAGAGCAGTGCCGGCGGCCAGCAGGGCACGACGGGTAAAGGGGGTCATCATAGGCATTTCTCCCTCAGAAATTTTTTTGGTGCGCGAAAGGTAGCGGCGCGGCGAAAGCGCGCAAGAGCGGAAAACCACAATGTCGCCGGCATGAAAAAAAGGCGCGAGGGTGAGCCCGCGCCTTTTTCAGTTTTCGTGCGTTCTGAATGACCGGGCAGTGCCCGGTCATCGCGGCGTGAGTCTCAGTTGCGCGCCTTGTCGACCAGCTTGTTCTTGGCAATCCACGGCATCATGCCGCGCAGCTGCTCGCCGACCTGCTCGATCTGGTGGCTGTCGTTCATGCGGCGGATGCCCTTGAATCGCGCCATACCCGAGCGGTATTCCTGCATCCACTCCGAGGTGAAGCGGCCGGTCTGGATGTCCTTCAGCACACGCCGCATCTCGGCCTTGGTCTCGTCCGTGATGATGCGCGGGCCGGTGACATACTCACCCCACTCGGCCGTGTTCGAGATCGAGTAGTTCATGTTGGCGATGCCGCCCTCATAAATGAGGTCGACGATGAGCTTCACCTCGTGGAGGCACTCGAAATAGGCCATTTCCGGCGCATAGCCGGCTTCCACCAGCACTTCGAAGCCCGCGCGGATGAGTTCCACGAGACCGCCGCAGAGCACGACCTGCTCGCCGAAGAGATCGGTTTCGCACTCTTCCTTGAAGTTGGTCTCGATGATGCCCGAACGGCCGCCGCCCACACCGCAGGCATAGGAGAGCGCGAGATCCAGCGCATTGCCCGAGGCGTCATGGTGCACGGCCACGAGGCAGGGCACGCCGCCGCCCTTCTGGTATTCGCCACGCACAGTGTGGCCCGGGCCCTTCGGCGCGATCATCACGACATCGACGGTCTTCTTCGGCTCGATGAGGCCGAAATGCACGTTGAGGCCATGGGCGAAGGCGATCGCCGCGCCGTCGCGGATGTTCGGGGCGATTTCGTTCTTGTAGATGTCGGCCTGGAGTTCATCCGGGGTGGCCATCATCATCAGGTCCGCCCACTTGGCGGCATCGGCAACCGACATCACCTGCAGACCATCGGCTTCCACCTTGGCGGCGGTCGGCGAGCCCGGCTTCAGGGCGACGCGGATTTCCTTGGCACCAGAATCCTTCAGGTTCAGCGCATGCGCGCGGCCCTGCGAGCCATAGCCCACAATGACCACCTTCTTGGACTTGATGAGGTTGATATCGGCATCGCGATCATAATAAACGCGCATCGTGCAGGTCCTTCCTTGGTTGAGCGTTCATATCTGGTTTTCCGCGCCGTGAAGGGCGAGAAACTGGCGGGCGGCGCGGGCCGCCTCGGATTGGATGGTCGCAGGCGAAAGCGGCAGCGCATCGCCGAGGAGCAGGCGGATCTGCACGTCACGCGCCATGAGGCCGAAGAAGGTGCGGAAAGCCTCTTCGCTGTCCACGAAGGCCAGCAGCCCGGCCTCGCGCCCGGCTTCGAGCACGGGTTTAAGGCGCTTGCCGAGCGCGAAACGACCGTTTTCCAGCACGATCTGGCCGAGATGGCTCTTCTTCGCGCCGGCCTCGCCAATAGCAATGCGGTTGAGCGCGATGGAAGTTTCGGACGAAATCACCGTGAGCCAGTTGCGCGCGAATTCCTCGAGCCGCGCCACGAGCGCCGCGCGATCGAGCTGCCCCGGCTCCACTGCCCCGACATGCACGCGCGAGGCCTTCCATTTCACGGTAGCCGTGAGAAGCCCCTCGCGGTCGCCAAACCACTTGTAGAGCGTCTCCTTGGAGCAGCTCGCGGCCTTGGCGACGGAGTTCATCGTCACCGCCTGCCCTTCCGTCATCATCTGACGAAGCGTCGCCTCCAGCACCTCGATCTGGCGCGGGCTCGGCTCATCAGCGGGAAGCGCGGCGGTGGCGGTCATCAGGGCTCGCAAACGCCGTAACGAACGTTACGGTTCGGCGCTTTGCTAGGCCATGTGCAGGCTGTCGTCAAACGGATTCAGCGGAAGAAATCGGCGATGATCGGCCAGAGCGACGCGACCAGCAGCAAAGCCATGATGCGGTTGAACCACACGACCTGCCGGACATCGGAGAGGATGGCGCGCAAGGCCGTTCCGAAGCCTGTCCACACGGCCACGCAAGGCACGGTCACCACGGCCATCACAAGGCCGATCATACTGACGGACAGGGCAAAATTCTCAGGCTGCCCATAGGCCGAGACAGCGCCCACAGCGATGACCCAGGCCTTGGGATTGACCCACTGGAACAGCGCACCCTGCAGGAAGCTGAGCGGCGCGCCACGCACTTCGCCCTCCTCAACCGGGCCAGACCGGGCAATCGCCAGGGCCAGCCAGAGGAGATAAGCCGTGCCGACGATGCGCAGCACCGTGTAGATCATAGGAAAGCGCGCGAAGACCTGCCCCAGCCCGAGGCCCACCATCGCGCACATCAGCCCGAAGCCGATGGCAATGCCCAGCATATGCGGAATGGTGCGGCGGAAGCCGAAATTCAGCCCCGAGGCCATCACCATCATGTTGTTCGGCCCCGGCGTCCCCGCCATCACGAGGGCGAAAATCGCCAGCGCAAGGAGAATATCCGGGGGCATCCGGGCTCACAGTCCTTCATTCCCGCGCGCGATGGCGGCAACGCCGGTGCGGCTCACTTCCACGAGGCCGATATCCGCCATGAGGTTGATGAAGCGCTCGACATCATCCGACGGGCCGGACAGCTCGAACACGAAGCTGTCGAGGGTCGCATCCACCGGCTTCGCGCCGAAGGCGGTTGCGAGGCGCAACGCCTCCATGCGGTGCTCGCCCTTGCCACGCACCTTCACCAGCGCGAGTTCGCGCTCGATGGAGGCCTTCGCGGTGAGGTTCACCACCTTGTGCACCGGCACGAGGCGATCAAGCTGCGCCTCGATCTGGTTCAGCACGCTGGCCGTGCCGCTCGTGACAATGGTGATGCGCGAGAGGTGTTTCTCGTGCTCGGTCTCCGAAACCGTCAGGGATTCAATGTTGTAGCCCCGCCCCGAGAACATGCCGGCGATGCGCGCGAGCACGCCCGGCTCGTTATCCACGAGAACGCAGAGCGTGCGCTTCTCGATCACCTGCTGGGTCGTGAGCGTGGGGTAATGCGTGGTGTTCATGGCTGGGCTTTCAGGGTCGGACGTTTGGATCGGATTGTCAGGAGAGGGAGAAATCAAGCGCGGCAGCGATATGCAGCGCGGTGGTATCGAAGGTCGGGACGGCGAAATCCGCAGCCGAAAGCAGCAGCATGATCTCGGTGCAGCCGAAGATCACGCCGTCACCGCCCGCGCGCGCCGCGATCTCCAGCGCCCGCGCCTTGGAGGCGGGCGAGACAATGCCGCGGCAGAGTTCCTCATAGATGATGCGGTGGATATCCGTACGCCCCGCCCCATCCGGCACGAGAGTGTCGATGCCGTGGCGGGTCTTGAGGTAATCCCGGTAGAAGGGCTGCTCCATGGTGAAGCGCGTCGCGAGCAGCAGCGGCTTCACCGAGCCTTTCCGCTGGATCTCGCCCGCGAGCGCATCCGCGATATGCAGGAAAGGCACGGAGATCGCCGCTTCGATCTCGCCGGCGAGCTTGTGCATGGTGTTGGTGGCGAGAACGATCGCTTCCGCCCCCGCGGCCTCAAGCCCCCGCGCCTCCTGCGTGAGGAGTGCTGCGGCTTCCGCCCAGCGTCCCTCGGCCTGCATGCTCGCGATCTCGGAAAACTCGACGGATGACATCACGAGCCGGGCCGAGGCGAGGCCACCCTTGCGGGCGCGCACGCCTTCATTGAGCGCGCGATAATAGACCGCGCTCGATTCCCAGCTCATGCCACCGAGGATGCCGAGCTTCCTCATTGCATCACACCAGCTGCTTGCCCTTGGCGTCGATCACCGAGCCGGTATCGCCTTCGAAATCCGGCAGGATCATCTCGTTATGCGCCTTGCCCGAGGGGATCATTGGGAAGCAGTTCTCTTCCTTGGCCACGAGGCAATCGAAGATCACCGGGCCGGGATAATCGATCATCTCCTGAATGGCCGCATCGAGTTCGGCTGGATCCCCGCAGCGGATGCCCTTGGCGTGATAGGCCTCGGCGAGCTTCACGAAATCCGGCAGCGCAGAGGAATAGCTCTCGGAATAGCGGCCGCCATGCAGCAATTCCTGCCACTGGCGCACCATGCCCATATACTCGTTGTTGAGGATGAAGATCTTCACCGGCAGGCGATACTGCGCAGCCGTGCTCATCTCCTGCATGTTCATGAGGATCGAGGCTTCACCTGCAATGTCGATCACCAACGCATCGGGATGCGCGAGCTGCACGCCGATGGCCGCCGGCAGGCCATAGCCCATAGTGCCGAGGCCACCCGAGGTCATCCAGCGGTTCGGCTCATCGAAATGGAAATGCTGCGCCGCCCACATCTGGTGCTGGCCCACTTCCGTGGTGACGTAGGTCTTGCGGTTCTTCGTGAGCTGGTAGAGGCGCTCCACCGCATATTGCGGCTTGATGATCTCTTTCGAGTTCCTGTAGCTCAGCGAATTCCGCGCGCGCCACGAGTTGATATCCTTCCACCAGGGGCGGATTTCCTCGGCCTGCTCGGCGCGCTTCTTGGCGCGGAAGATCTCCAGCATATCGGCCAGCACGCTCGCCGCATCGCCGATGATGCCGACCTCGACCTTCACGTTCTTGTTGATCGAGGACGGGTCGATATCGACATGGATCTTGCGCGAATAGGGCGAGAAAGCATCGAGACGGCCGGTGATGCGATCATCGAAGCGCGCGCCGATATTGATCATCACGTCGCAGCCATGCATCGCGAGGTTCGCTTCGTAGGTGCCGTGCATGCCGAGCATGCCCAGCCAGAGCGGATCATTCGCGGGGTAGGCGCCGAGGCCCATCAGCGTGGATGTCACCGGGAAGCCTGTGAGGCGCACGAGTTCACGCAACAGACGGCTCGCTTCCGGGCCGGCATTGATGACGCCGCCGCCGGTATAGAACACGGGGCGCTTGGCGCGGAGCATCAGGTCCACCGCGCGCTCGATCTGGCTACGGTCGCCCTTCGTGCGCGGGTTATAGGATTTGTGGCGGATTTCGCCCGGCGGTGTATAGACGCCGCGCTGGAACTGGATGTCCTTCGGGATATCCACCACCACCGGGCCCGGACGACCGGATTTCGCCACATAGAACGCCTCATGGATGATGCGCGGCAGGTCCTCGATGCGCTTCACGAGATAATTGTGCTTCGTGCAATGGCGGGTGATGCCCACCGTGTCGCATTCCTGGAAGGCATCCGAGCCAATGAGATGCGTCGGCACCTGGCCGGTGAAGCAGACCACGGGGATCGAATCCATCAGCGCGTCGGTCAGGCCGGTCACGGCATTGGTCGCGCCAGGGCCGGAGGTGACCAGCACCACGCCCACCTTGCCGGAGGAGCGGGCATAGCCCTCGGCGGAATGCACCGCGCCCTGCTCATGCCGCACGAGGATGTGCTGCACCGAGTTCTGCTGGAACAGCGCGTCGTAAATCGGAAGGACAGCGCCGCCGGGATAGCCGAACAGGGTATCCACATCGTGGTCCTGCATGGCGCGCACCACCATTTCTGCGCCGGTCATCATCTCGGTCATCGGTTTGTCTCCGGGGTGTACTTGCGGGTTCTCGCGAGGGTCGTTTGGGACGTGGGGTAAAAAAAGGCAATAAAAAAGGCCCGCTGGGGGCCTTCGGAATGCGCGCCGTCGGGGCAAAGGCTTCTTAGGCCAGTTCCCTCCGCGGCGCGCAGCATACAAGAATGAGACGGGTCACGTTTCCGCTCCTGAAATCGATGGGCGGACGCTACACGCATCCGCCCCACATCGTCAACGGGGTTCCCTTCACCCCTTAGCCGTAGAGATATTTCGGCAACCAGAGCGCAATGCCGGGGAAGATGTAGACCAGCACCATCGCGATCAGCACGATCCAGAGGAAAGGCATCACGCCAGCAAAGATCTCGTTGATCGTCACATGCTTGGGCGCGACCCCCTTCAGGTAGAAGGGCGCCATGGCCACCGGTGGCGACAGGAACGAGGTCTGGATGTTCAAGGCGATCAGGATGCCGAAGAACAGTGGGTCAACCCCGTATTGCTGCAACAGCGGCAGGAAGATTGGCACGAAGATCACGATGATCTCGGTCCATTCGAGCGGCCAGCCCAGCACGAAGATGATGATCTGCGTGATGATGAGGAACATCGTCGGCGACGGGTTCACCCAGTTCATGAAGGCCTTGATGGGCTCATGACCGCCGAGATAGGCGAAGATCGACGAGAAGATGAACGAACCCACGAACAGCCAGCACACCATCGCCGAGGTCCGTGCCGTGAGGTAGACGCTCTCCCGTACCTTCTCGAAGTTCAGCGAACGATAGGCCGCCGCCAGCAGCAGCGAACCGAGCGAGCCGACCGCCGCCGCTTCTGTCGGCGTCGCGATCCCGAAGAAGATCGCACCCAGAACGGACATGATCAGCAAGGTCAGCGGGAAGAAGCTCGAAACGAGGGCCATGAAGACCTCGCGCCCCAGCACCAGCAATGCAACGAGGCCGGCAACGCCGCCTGCGATCACCATGTTGATGACAAAGCCTGGCACTTCATAATCCACGAGCCGGGGCTTCATGCCCGCCGGGGTCATGCTCACCTTGATCGCGTTGATCAGGTGTTCGAGCGCCAGCACGCCGTAATAGACGACCGGAACCGCCAGAACCGCAATGCCGATATAGGCCAGCACGAACATCTTGTCCTTGCCGAAGTCGATCCCGAGCTTCGCCTGCTGTTCCGGCGGCAGTTTAGGCGCCAGCGACGGCGTGATCATGCATCGCACCACGACATAAGCCATGTAGAGGCTCGCCAGCAGCAGGCCGGGGAACAGCGCGCCGGCATAGAGTTTCGGAACCGAAACGCCGGCCGTTGCGCCATAGAGAATGAGCATCACCGAAGGCGGAATGAGAATGCCGAGGCAGCCGCCCGCACAAACCACGCCGGCGGAAAGCTTCACATCATAGCCCGCGCGTAGCATGGCCGGGAAGGCAAGCAGGCCCATCAGCGTCACCACCGCACCGACAATGCCGGTGGCGGTTGCGAAGATCGCGCAGGTCGCCAGGGTCGCCACAGCCAGCGAACCGGGCATCCACCCGATCGCGAGCTGGATCGACTTGAACAACCGGTCGAGGATGTTCGCGCGCTCGATGATGTATCCCATGAACACAAAGAGCGGGATGGAGACGAGCACGTCATTCGCCATAACCGAATAGGCGCGCTGCACCACGAGTTGCAGCACGGTGTCGCCCATGGCGAGGTAGCCGAAGAAGAAACCGAGGGCCATCAGCGTGAAGGCGATGGGAAACCCGAACATGATGAAGACGATGAACAGGGCGAGCATCAGCACGCCGAGTTCGGGGTTCGACAATCCAAACATCACGCAACGCCCTTCTGCTCGGCTTCGGCCTGCTCGAGAATGATCTTTTCGGTTTCCTCCACATCATGGAGACGCTGCGGCCATTCACCGGTCTTGAGCGCCCGGGCCGCGCGCACCACCTCGACACAGCCCTGGAGCACCATCAGCCCGCCGACCACGGGGATCAGGGTCTTGAAGTGATAGAGCGGCGGTCCGTTCGGCGAATTCGAGGAATGCTCGCCGATCATCCAGGAGAAGGCCGCGAAACCGTAGCCCGCGTAGCAAAGCGCCAGAATGCCGGGGAAGAAGAACAGGAAATAGAGCACGAGATCGAAAGCGGCCTGCCGACGCACCGGCCATTGCCGGTAGAGGAAGTCGCCGCGCACATGCCCGTTCCGGGAGAGCGCATAAGGCCCCGCCAGCATGAACAGCACTCCGTAGAGGATGTAGCTCATGTCGAAGGCCCATTCGGTGGGCGCTTGCAGAAGATAGCGGGAAAACACCTCGTAGCACATCGCGAGGGTCAGGATCATGATGGACCAGGCGCCAGCCTTGCCGACGACGACGGAAATCTGGTCGATGCCCTGAAGAACCGTATCGATCGAGAGCGACCGCCGCTTCCAGAAGATCACCAGAGCCAGATAGGCGATAACGGCCAGCGCGACCGACCAGAGAACCGCATTCAGATGCGGCGAGGAAATATTCGGCATGACGCCCCCTCGGAAGAACAGCGGAACCGGCCTTCTTGAAAGCGGGCCGGTTTCCAGAATGCAAGGGAGGCAGCCTCATCGAGGCTGCCTCCGGTCGGATGTTCTGTATCAGATCTTGAGGATTGTCTTCGAGGCCATCAGCCGGTCCGGCGTATTGGCGATCTCGTAGGTGCGCATGCGCTTGGCCCAGGCGATCTGGCTGTCGACGACCTTCTTGAAGAAGGCATTCTCAGCCGACAGCTTCTCGATCACCTTGCCCCAGGCATCAAGCTGCGCCTGCAGCACGGCCGTCGGGGTTTCGACGATCTGCACACCGCGGCCCTTCAGCGCTTCCATATCCTTGGAGTAGCGGTCCAAGGCCTTCCAGAGCATGTCCGAAGAAGCAGATTCAGCCGCATACTTCACGATGGCCTTCAGCTCAGCCGGCAAGGCATCGAACTTGGCCTTGTTGAAGATGATCTCGAAGGATTCCGCGTCCTGATGGAAGGAGCGCATCATGTAGGTCTTGGAGACATCCGGGAAGCCGAGGATCGAATCCGAGGACGGGTTGTTGAATTCCGCGCCATCGATCACGCCACGCTCCAGCGCCGGCACGATTTCGCCGCCCGCAAGAATGGTGACCGCCGCGCCCATTTCCCGCATCAGATCCGCCGCAAGACCGACCGTGCGATATTTAAGACCCTTGAAGTCATCGGCGCTGGTCACCGGCTTCTTGAACCAGCCCAGCGGCTGGCAAGGCATCGGGCCCGTGAGGAAGCCGACGAGGTTCAGCTTCATCACGCTGCCAACCAGCTCATTGTAGAGCTCGTAGCCGCCGCCATAATTCATCCAGCTCAGGAAGCCGTTCGCGTCCCAGCCGAGGGCCGGCGGCGTGCCGAACAGCGAGAAAGCCTTGTTCTTGCCATACCAGTAGGCGCAGACGCCATGGCCACCATCGAGAATGCCGGCATTCACCGCATCCTGCATCTGGAACGCCGGAACGATGGCGCCCGCCGCAAGCACTTCCAGCTTCAGGCGATTACCAGCCATCTCGTTGACGCGCTTGGCAAAATCCTGGGCAAATTCGTGGAAGATGTCCTTGGTCGGCCAGGTGGACTGGAACTTCCAGTTCACGGTCTGCGCGCGGCTGACATTCGGCATCGCCACCGAGGCGGCAGCGGCCACACCCAGGGTCTTCATGACGGACCGGCGCGTGCCTGCAGCCCCATTTTTCGTGGTCATGGTGGTTTCCCTCCCGTTTTGCGGACGGTGCGCATTTTTTGAAACGATTGGCACCGCTGAACGGAAGATAGTGCCTGCCGCGCGCGCGGCAAGAGGACGCGGACAGCCTCACTCATGAACGATTTACAAAGAAATGACGGCTAAGAGTAAGGGCTGCGACTCAAACAGATTGAAACTTGCACGTGCTGAACGAGGTTTTCACAGCAGATATCGAGGTGAAGCTGCGCTCAGGCGAGGCTTCCTATCTGCTACGCCTCTATCGCAAGGAGCGGGCATCCGGTCGTCAGGCCACCATCGCCATGCTCAACAGCGAGGTGATGAAAACCTACGGGCCGCATCTCGTGGTTCTCGAGGAAACCGGCGAAGGCGAATACGCCTTTCTTTATGCCGGCGCGCGCGTGCCCGACCATGACGGGCAGCCGATCACTGGCAAGACAACAGCCGCAATCGCCAGCAGAACCGCCGAACTCTATCGCCTCGGCTGCCGGGAAGCGCATGAGCTGAATGATGCGATCTGCATCAATCACGTCACGAGCCCCACAAGCAGTGTGCATCATTGGGAATGCCTCTTCCTGCCCATGGAAGATAGCGCGCATCGCCGGATGTTCGTGACGTTGTGCATGCCGCGGGAGACCAAAGACGATTTCCTGCGCAACCTGCTCGACAACACCCCCGAGGCCTTCGTGGCCGCCTCCGCCATGCGCGATTCCCACGGCGAGGTGGTCGATGCGGTCGTGCTTTTTGCCAACAAGGTTGCTGCCGAGCTGACCGGTCATTCCCGGACAGATGAGATCATCGGCACCTCGATGATGCGTCTGTTTGGCGATGTCGCGAGCGCAGGCGGTTGGGACCGGAACCTCACGGTGCTGCGCTCCGGCAAGCCGGCGCAATTCGAGTTTCACCATCGCTCCAAGAATGAATCGCGTTGGCTGTTTGTGTCATCCAACCCCTCAAAGGATGGCGTGCTGGCCTCCTTCCACGACATCACCGACCAGAAGCGTGCGCAGCTGGAAATCGAACATCAGAAGAAGATCCTGATGGACGAGATGGAACAGCGGCGCGGCCTGGAGCAGGAACTGTGGGCGCTGGCGCATCTCGATCCGCTGACTTCATTGCCGAACCGTCGCGCCTTCCGCGATTCCGCACTGGTTAAGCTCGCCGAAAGCCAGACCGCGCATCGACCTCTGGCGCTGATCTCGCTCGATATCGACCATTTCAAGCACATCAACGATGCCTATGGCCACGGTGCGGGCGATACCGTTCTGCGCCGCGTGGCCGATGTGCTGAAGGCCCCTTTGCGCCCCAACACGGATATGGCTGCGCGCGTGGGCGGCGAGGAATTCGCGGTCATCCTGCCCGATACGGATATCGATTCTGCCATCGCCTTTGCGGAAAAGCTGCGCCGGCGCATCGAGCAGACCGTCGTGGTCGTGGGAGAGCATGAAATCCGGCCGACGATCTCGCTCGGCGTCGCCATGAACCGCAAGAGCAGCAATCTCGACGAACTCGTGGATCGCTCGGATCGCGCGCTCTACACTGCGAAGCGTACGGGCCGGAACAAGGTCTGCACCGAAGTCGAGGTGCAGGCGAAATCCGGCGATAGCGCTAACGCGGCGGCCTGAGCGCTTCCTCGGCGCTCGCCAGCCAGCGCCACTTCTTCCCCACGCAATAACGCCGCGAGAAAACCAGCTGCCGCCGCGCATAGGCGCGCGTATCCTGCTGCGAGAGGCGGATGGCCTCCTCCCGGCTGATCTCACCACGCAGAAGCCGCACGAGATGCGGCACGCCATGCGCCTTCATCACCCCGAGATTGGCCGGCAAGGGTGGCTGATGCGCCAGAAGGCCCTGCACCTCTTCCAGCGCTCCCTCGCCCATCATGGCCTCGAAACGCGCATCAATGCGCGCATGAAGGCTCTCGCGCGGGGGATGCAGAAAAATCCCCTGCCACTCGCCGGGCTGCAACACGGGCTCGCCGGGATTCTCCGCGAGCCAATCCGTGTAGGTGCGCCCGGTGCTCTCGAAGAGTTCGATGGCCCGCAACAGGCGCGGCGTATCATGCGGATGCAGGGCTAACGCGCGAGCGGGGTCGCGCGCCCGGAGTGCCGCGTGAAGATCCTCACCCGCAGCGGCGCGTTCGCGCCATTCCGTGCGCACCACCGAGGAGATCGGCGGGGATGGCATCAGACCTTCCGTCAGCGCGCGGAAATAGAGCCCGGTGCCGCCGACGATCACGATTCTCCGCCTAGCTGCACACGCCTCCGTGATGAGCGGGGTGACATCGGCGAGGTAGCGACCCACCGAGTATTCCTCCGCCGAAGCCACGAAGCCAAACAGGCGATGCGGCACGCGCGCTTCTTCCGCGAGCGTCGGCCGCGCCGAAAGCACGCGGAGATCGGCATAGACCTGCATGGAATCGGCGTTGAGAACGATTGCACCCGCCTGTTCTGCCAGCGCAATCGCGAGAGCCGACTTGCCGCTGGCGGTCGGACCTGCAATCAGGGTGGCGAACGCCATCGCGACTTCCTTTCTTCCGGAAAACTGGACCTAGCCCATGAATGCCACTGTCGCCAATGCCGATCAGCCGCTTGTCGCGACCATTGTCGCGCCGGAGGGCAGCGGCCTGCTTGATCTCGGGCGCGTCGCGAAGCTGCGCGAGGCCCTGCCCAAGGCCGAGGTGAGCATGCTCTCGCCGGGCCGCGCGGTGGATTTCTACTTGCCGGCCGGCCTCGTTACGGCACGCGACGCCATTCTCGCCGCCATGCCCGGCGCGCCCGTGGATGTCATCGTCCAACCGGCGGCAGCACGGCGCAAAAAGCTGTTCCTAGCCGATATGGATTCCACCATGATCGGGCAGGAATGCATCGATGAACTCGCGGATGCCGTGGGACTGAAGGCGCATGTCTCGGCCATCACCGAGCGCGCCATGCGCGGCGAGATTGCCTTTGAGCCAGCCTTGCGCGAGCGCGTGGCGCTGCTCAAGGGCCTGCCGGCGGATGTGGTGGACCAGATGATCACCGAGCGCATCACCCTCACGCCTGGCGGCCGCGCGCTGGTGCGCACCATGCGGCAAGCCGGCGCCTATACCGCGCTCGTCTCCGGCGGTTTTACGGTGTTTACGGGTCCGATCAGCGCCACGATCGGCTTCGACATGCACCGTTCGAACACGTTGATCATCGAGAATGGCCAGTTCGCGGGGCTTGTCGCCGATCCCATCCTCGGTCGCGAGGCCAAGCGCGAGACGCTCATGGAACTGCGCGCGGCACACGGCCTTTCAGCCGCGGAAACCATGGCTGTCGGCGATGGCGCGAACGATCTCGCGATGCTCGGCGAGGCCGGTCTTGGCGTTGCATTCCGCGCGAAGCCCATCGTGGCGGAAGCAGCCCATGCCCGCATCGACCACACGGATCTGCGCACTTTGCTCTACGCGCAGGGCTATCGCGACGAGGACATCACCGAGGCCTGATGCCGGCCTTCATGCATGAAAAAGGCGGGGTTCTCACCCCGCCTTTCGTTTTTCCTGTGCTGCGCACCGCTTATTCAATCGGCAGCGTGACGTAACGCAGCGTGCCTTCCGGGCCCGAGGCTACATAGAACAGCGCGCGCTTCTGGCCCTGGCTCTTCAGCGCATCGATGCGGCGACGCAGATCGGCCACCGACTTCACCGGCTCGCGCTGCACTTCCACAATCACGTCACCGGCGGAGATGCGACGCTCGGCAGCGGTCGAGTTCGGATCAACCTGCCCGACCAGCACGCCCTCGATGCCGTCCTTCACATTGAAGCGGCGACGCGCTTCCGCCGAGAGTGCGCCAACATTGAGGCCCGGGACGATATTCGCGCCGCTGGGCTGGCTCTGGTTCCGCGTATCATTCTGCCGAACCGAGGCCTGCTGCGGCGCCTCGTCGAGACGACCGAGCGTGACCTTGCGAACGACCTCGCGGCCCTGGCGCACCACCACGACATCCACTTCCTTGCCGATCGGCGTGAGCGCGACGATGCGCGGCAGATCGCGGCTATTCTTGATATCCTGGCCATCAAAACGGACGATCACATCCTCGCGCTCGATGCCGGCCGGCTTGGCGGGGCCCTTTTCATCCACGCCGATGACCATGGCACCGCGCTTCTGGCCAAGCTTCAGAGCATCGGCAGTGTCGTCATCCACATCCTGAATGGCGACGCCAAGCCAGGCGCGGCGGGTTTCACCGAACTCGCGCAGCTGGTCGATGATCGGGCTCGCGAGGTTCGACGGGACCGAGAAGCCAATGCCGATCGAGCCACCCGACGGCGAGATGATCGCCGTGTTGATGCCAATCACTTCGCCAGCCATGTTGAAGAGCGGGCCGCCGGAATTGCCCTTGTTGATAGCCGCATCGGTCTGGATGAAGCTATCATAAGGACCGGAGCGGATATTGCGCTGCTTGGCCGAGACGATACCCGCCGAAACCGAGCCGCCGAAGCCGAACGGGTTGCCGATGGCCATCACCCAATCACCCACGCGGGCACGGTCGCTGTCGCCGAACTTCACGCTCTTGAGCGGCTTTTCCGACTTCACGCGCAGAACGGCGAGATCGGTCTTCGGATCCTTGCCGAGCACCTCGGCCTTCAGCTCCGAACCGTCATTGAACACCACGAAAACATCGGTCGCTTCCGCGATGACATGGTTATTGGTGACCACGATGCCCGAAGGATCAATCACGAACCCCGAGCCGAGCGATTGCGAGCGCTGATTGGGCTGCGGCCCCTGCTGCTGCTGGCCACGCGGACCCTGACGGTTGAAGAAGTCGTTGAAGAGATCCTCGAACGGTGAGCCCGGCGGCAATTGCGGCAGCGGCACGTTGCGCTGCGCCACGCGCTGGGAGGCCTTGATGTTGACGACCGCATCCATGACGCGCTCCGCGAGATCCGCGAAACCGTCCGGCGCGCGCGAATTCTGTGCTGCCGCCGGCAAGACCACCGATACAGCCAGAACCACAACCGCGAGCAGACGCGTCACGCTTGCTCCCGCACGTTGCGTCTGGTCGCTGAACCGAACCCGAAGGGCTTGAGACATTTCGTTCCTCATTCCTGTTCCGCTGGTCGCCGCCCGCGACACGTAATGCGTTAGAAAGGTAGCAATTGCGGCGAATTGGCGACAAGCCATGGCACCGCAAGGGCACTCACAACAGGTTGATCGCGGGGAAGCCCCGGATCGCCCAAACCAGCACAATGCCAATCACCGCCGAAGCGAGTCCCACCAGCCGCAAAACGCCTTCCGGCGTTTCTGCAGCATCTCGCATCGCCCGGCGCATCGCGGCAGGAAAAGCCGCGAAGGCGATCCCCTCGATCGCAAACATCAGGGCCAGCGCGATCAGAAGGTCGCGCATTGGCCTGCCTTGCGAGCGGTATTCTCCGCTCCTGCTCCCACAGCCCTCATCCGTTCCCCTCCGGATGAACGACAAAACCCGGCGGACGATTTCCGGCCGCCGGGTCGCTCATCGGTTTATTTCGGTGCCGCCGGTTTTCCGGTCGGATTGTTGAGATACTTGAAGAACTCGCTATCCGGCGTGATGACCATCCGGGTATCGCCGCTCTTCAGGCCGGTTTCATAGGCCTGAAGCGAGCGATAGAACGCGAAGAACTCCGTGTTGCGCATATGCGCTTCGGCCAGAAGCCGCGTGCGCTCCGCCTCGCCACGGCCCAAAGCCTCGCGGGCGATGCGGTCAGCTTCCGCCCGTGTGACAGTGACCGTGCGATCCGCCTGCGCCTTGATGCGATCCGAGATTTCGACACCCTGCGCGCGCAGTTCAGCAGCCTCGCGCTGGCGCTCGGTCTGCATGCGCCGGAACACCGCCTGGCTGTTCTGGTCGGGCAGGTCCGCGCGCCGGATGCGGATATCGACAATCGCGACACCCAGAGCGGCAGCCTCGCCATTCACCTGATCGCGGATCTTCGCCATCAGTCCCCCACGATCATCCTTCACGAGAAGCTGGAAGGTCGATTCACCCACGACACGACGCAGGGCGGCATCCATGTAGGTGCCGAGCTGCTGGTTGCCGCGGATGGTGGAACCCGCAGTCGCCTGGAAGTAGCGCAGCGGATTCTCGATGCGATAACGCGCGAAGGCATCGACCACGAGACGCTTTTGGTCCGAGGTGATCGCTTCGATCGAAGCCGATTCCAGATCCAGAATGCGCCGTTCGAGGCTGATGACCTGCTGTATGAACGGGATCTTGAAGTTCAGGCCCGGCTGCGTGATGACGCGCACCGGCTGACCGAACTGGGTGACGATGGCCTGCTCGGTCTGGTCGACCGAGAACATCGAGGCACCGCCGATGACAACCACCGCCGCAGCGGCGAAACCGAGAGCCGAGCGGATCATGGACGCTTCCCCTGCTCCTGAGTGCGTGAACGCATGAGATCATTCAGCGGCAGCAGCGGCACGACGCCCTTCTCCTGCCCGTTGCCCTGATCGATGATGACCTTCTCCATGCCGCCATAGATGCGCTCGATGGTTTCGAGATAGAGGCGCTGGCGGGTCACGTCCGGTGCCTTTTGGTATTCATCGAGGATCGCGTTGAAGCGCGCGGCCTCACCGCGGGCATCCGCGATCATGCGCTCGCGTTCGGCTTCCGCGCGCTGGGTAATACGGGAGGCCTCACCGCGCGCCTCGGGGATCACCCTGTTCGCATAGGTCTGCGCTTCGTTCTGCGCGCGCTCCTGGTCGGCACGGGCCGCCTGCACGTCGCGGAAGGCATCGATGACCTCGTTCGGCGGATCGACCTTCAGCATCTGCACCTGCTGGATGATGATGCCCGCGCCGTAATTGTTCAGCGTGCGCTGCATCAGTTCCTGCACCTGCCGCTCGATCTCGAGACGGGCACCAGTGAGGATCGGCTGGATGTCGCGCCGGCCGATCACGTCACGCATCGCGCTCTCGGCCACGGCCTTCACCGTGCCCTCGGGGTTGCGGAGGTTAAAGATGAAATCCTGAGGGCGGCGCGCATCCACGAGCCACAGCACGGTGAAATCGACGTCGACGATGTTCTCGTCGCCGGTGAGCATCAGGCTCTCCTCGCGGACATCGCGGATGCCGCGACCGCCCTGCCCGGAGCGCAAGCCGACCTCGACCGTCTGCACGGCGATGGTGGGCTTGTCGATGCGACCGACCGGATACGGCCAGTTCCAGTTCAGGCCCGGCGCGGTGAGCGAGGTAAACTTGCCGAACACGCGCTCGATACCGACCTCGTTCGGGCGCACGGTGTAGAACCCCGTGAGCGACCAGCCGATGATGCCGAGCACGGCGAGAATGCCTATGCCGAGGCCCCCGAGCTTGCCGAAGCCACCGTCACCACCGCCACCACCGGGGATAACCCGACGCAGCTTGTCCTGGCTGCGGCGCAAAATCTCTTCCAGATCCGGCGGCTCTCGTCCACCGCCGCCACCACCCCCGCCTCCGCCGGATGGGCCTCCGCCCCATGGATTGGGGTTCTTGGGCCCCTGTCCCTTGGGCTGCCAGGGGCCGCCGCCTCCGCCGTTATTGCTATTCCAGGGCATGAACTGTCCTTCGTCTCGTCCGAACTCGTAAAGGTCCATCGTGGCTGATGTGGGTCCTCAGGGGCGGAAGGTCAACGCCGAACATAGCTGCGGAAGCGAAAGTCCGCTTCGTCATCCGCCGATTTGGTGAAGGACTGCTCTTTTTGAACCCGCCAGAGCGCGGTCTCGATGGGTGGAAAAGTCGCATCCCCGGCCGGTTCGAGATCCACCTCAGTGATTTCCAGCCGCTGCGCCAAAGGCAGAAACAGGCGATAGATTTCACCGCCACCAGCCACGAAAACCGCCTTCACACCAAGCTTTTCGGCCTCTTCACGAGCAATAGCGAGCGCCTCGCCTTCGGAATGCGCCACGCGCACGCCATCGGCCTGCCAGGCGGGATCACGCGTGAGCACGATCATCGACCGGCCAGGCAAAGGCTTGCCGATGGAATCGTAGGTCTTGCGCCCGAGGATCACCGGATGCCCCATGGTGAGCGCGCGGAAATGCTTGAGATCGCTCTTGAGCCGCCAGATCAACTGATTGTCATCGCCAATGACGCGGTTTTTCGCCTGCGCGGCGATGAGCACGATCTCAGGCGCCATCACACCGCCACCGGTGCCTTGATGGCAGGATGCGGTTCGTAGCCTTCAATGGCGATATCCTCGAAGCGGAAATCGAACAGGCTCTTCACATCTGGATTGAGTTTCAGCCGCGGCAGCGCGCGATGCTCACGGGAAAGCTGCAGCCGCGCCTGTTCCAGATGGTTCGAATAGAGATGCACATCGCCGAAAGTGTGCACGAAGTCACCCACATCAAGATCGCTGACCTGCGCGATCATATGCGTCAGCAGCGCATAAGAGGCGATGTTGAACGGCACGCCGAGGAACAGATCCGCCGAGCGCTGGTAAAGCTGGCAGGAGAGTTGCGGCTTCGTGGCACCCCTAGGCTGGGCTACGTAGAACTGGAACAGGCAATGGCACGGCGCCAAAGCCATCTTGGGGATATCCGCCGGGTTCCAGGCCGAGACGATGAGGCGGCGCGAATCCGGCGCGCGCTTCAGATCCGCGAGCAACCCGGTAATCTGATCGATGGTCGTGTCATTGGGCGCAGGCCAGCTGCGCCATTGCCGGCCATAGACGGGACCCAGATCGCCCTCAGCGTCCGCCCATTCATCCCAGATGGAAACGCCGTTATCCTTCAGATACTTGATGTTGGTATCGCCGGCTATGAACCAGATCAGCTCGTGGATGATGGATTTCAGATGCAGCTTTTTCGTGGTCACCAGCGGGAAGCCATCCCGGAGGTTGAAGCGCATCTGCGCGCCGAAAAGCGAGAGCGTGCCGGTGCCCGTGCGATCGGATTTCTCGACACCCTCGTCGAGCACACGCTGCATGAGATCGTGATAGGCTTGCATCGCTTCATCCCGTCAGGAGCACAAACTCCTTCAAAGCGGAACTCCTGAAACGAGACAAGGAGGCGAAAGCCCCCTTGCCGGAATTATCCAGTGCTGATGTCGCCCGCGCTCAGGCTCCCGCGAAGCGCCGGGCGCAAACCATCACTTTGGATGGAACATCGAGAGCGCCTTGAAGTGCTCGGCGATGAGATAATAGACCGTGATGCGCGACTTGGTGCGGTCGGCCTTCATCTTTTCGCACTGGGCCTTCACGACGGCGGTGAGATCCGCATCGCTTTCCTTGCGACCGAGCTTCTTCTTGCAGAAATTCTCGACTACACGCTTCACCTCTTCGGGGTCGCTCGCGGCGACATAGCGCGTATCGGCCTTGCTCATGACGAGCGCATAGGTCTTCGAGAGCCCCTGGACGGCCTTTTCATCCACGGCACCGGTATATTTCTTGACGTCGGCAAGATGATCCATTGTCGCTTTCCTCCACACGGAACGCATGCCCTGAGTACCCCCCCGGGACTCTGCGTGGCGATTTGGAGCACGATTCCGGGCCAAACGCCATGGGTTCTGCGGCTCTTCCCGCCCGAATTCATACCGCAATAGGCATACCGTCGGTATTCCTAATGATGAGGCAATCCGCGATGCTTCGGAGCGAAGACAAGTTACTCTGTTCGCGGTAATCATAGCGGGCTCGCGCCAGAGGGGCCCGTCAAGCCGGAAACCCGAAAGTGCCTTTGCCCAGATAATCGTCGCGGATTGCCATTCCCGCGCGCCAGTTCATCCCCATGCTCAGCCTTGCCGTGATCTGGAGTTTGTCCATCCCGCTCACGAAACTGGGATTGCAGAGCCTGCCACCGCTCACACTCACCGCCCTGCGCTTCGCGATCGCCGTGCCGCTGATGATGCTCATGGTGATCCGCTCGCCTATTCCGCGAGAGGGCTTGTTCGCGATGGCGGCTTTGGGCGTGCTCGGCATCGGGATCGGCCAGATCACGCAGACCTTTGGCATTGCAGGCACGACGGCCTCGGTCGGCACGATCATCTCGGCGACGATCCCGGTTTTCGTGGTTGTTTTCGCCGCATTGCGCCTGCGTCAGCACATCGCCTTGTGGCAATATGCAGGCCTTGCCGCAGCGTTCATCGGCATTGCCTGCTTGGCGCTCGGCCAGCCGACGGACGGGAATGCCGGAAGCGGCACGCTGACGGGCCGCGATCTGGATGCTCATCTCGGCTTTTTCTATCGCCTTCTACTATGTCTGGAGCGTCGAACTTGCGGAGAAACACGGCACGATCGTGCTTTCGGCCTGGAGCACCTCGTTCGGTTTCCTCGCGCTCCTGCCCTGGGCGGGCTGAGAGATGGCCAATACCGATTTCCGATTCACCCTCGAGGGCGTCGCCGTCGCAGCCTATCTCGGCATCGCGGTGAGTGCTGCGGGGCTTTTCCTCTGGCTGTACATCCTGCGCACCGTGCCGGCGGGCATAGCCGCGAGCACCCATTATCTCCAGCCGGTTTTTGGCATCGCTGCTGTCGCCTTGATGTTTGGCGATCCTCTCGGGCCGTTCTTTCTGGTCGGCGTGGCGCTCATTCTCGCAGGTTTGGGACTGGCCGTGAGTGCCGGGGGCAAGCCGGCGGATAAACGGTAAGCGCAGAGCGCCACGATTCACCCTTCAATTCCGCTTGTGTCATCCCTAGATTGGGCGTGCCGTCTTTCGGGGCGGCTATGGCGATACACGGCGATCGTAATAAACCCATCGGACCCGGGGGCAGTACCCGGCGCCTCCACCTCAAGGCCGCACGCGGCCTTGAGGCGGGGGCGAAACAGGATCGACGAGGGCGTAAAGGGTTGGTCGTCGCCCGGCATGATTCCGCCGTTATCGGGTCACTTTAATAGTTGCCAACGACAAC
>JALOTF010000032.1 GCA_025458025.1 Beijerinckiaceae bacterium
GGCGAGTTGGGTGGCCTTTGCGGGCTGGTCGCGGAAAATCTCGGGCTTGGCGAGCGCCTCATCGGCGCGGGCCAGAAGGGTCGTGAGCTTCTCGACCTGCTGCTCCAGCACTTTCGCTTTCTCGCGCAAGGGTTTCTGATTTTGTCGCTTTTCGGCGGCCGCGCGGCGGTCTTCCTTTTGCGAAGAGGCCACATCCTCGCGCTTGCCGGAATCGCGGCGCGCTTCGAGCACGAGGCGCGCATAGGCGTCGAGATCGTCATCGAAGGGCTTCACGCGCCCCTCGGCCACCACCCAGAGCCGGTCGCAGGCGGCATCGAGCAGCGAGCGATCATGGCTCACGATGATCACCGCGCCCTTGTAGTCCGCCAGCGCCTCGACGAGCGCATCGCGCATGGGGATATCGAGATGGTTCGTGGGCTCGTCGAGGATGAGGAGATGCGGTCCGTCGAAAGCCGCGAGGCCGAGCAAGAGACGCGCCTTCTCGCCGCCGGAAAGCTGACGGATCGGGGTATCGGCCTTGTCCGCCGGGAACCCCAGCCGTGCGGTGGCTGAACGGACGACCGCTTCGCCAGCCTGCGGCATCTTCCGGCGCACGAGAAGAACAGGAGTTGCGTCAGAATCGAGTTCATCGAGTTGATGCTGCGCGAAATAGGCGATGTTCATGCCCCGCGCGCGGATGACCTCGCCGGATTTCGCGTCGAGCCGCCCGGCAATCAGCTTCACCAGCGTCGATTTGCCATTGCCGTTCTGGCCGAGAAGGCCGATGCGATCATCGTCGGCGATGCGCAAGGTGAGGCCGGACAGCACCGTGCGCTCGCCATAGCCGACAGACGCGCCTGAAGGTTGCCACCGGCCCCAGCTTTTCCAGCCGCTTCACGCGGGATTGCGCCTGCTTCGCCTTCGAGGCCTTGGCCTTGAAGCGATCAATGAAGGCCTGGAGATGCGCGCGCTCCGCCGCCAGCTTGTCTGCTGCTTTCTCGGCCAGCATGGCCTTTTCGGCACGCTGGCGGGCGAAGCTCGAATAGCCACCGCGATAGAGCGTGAGCTTGCCGCGATCCATATGCAGCGTGTGATCAGTCACCTCGTCGAGAAAATCGCGATCATGCGAAATCACGACCAGCGTGTGCGGATAGCACTTGAGATGCTCCGTGAGCCAGAACGCGCCTTCGATATCGAGATAGTTCGTGGGCTCGTCGAGCAGCAGCAGATCGGGTTCGCGGAACAGCACCGCCGCCGCACCGATATCCGCGAGGCGAAGCTGGATATCCGCAATACGATGCGCATCAGTCGCCGTTTCCGCTTCCTTCAGCAGGGCGAGGCGCTCGGTATCCGCCGCGAGAACCGTATCGAGCAGCGTCTCCGGCCCGCCCGGCGCTTCCTGCGCGACATGGCTGAGGATCGCCTGGCGCGGCATGGCGATCGTTCCACTTTCGAGCGCGATCTCGCCGAGGATCAGCTTGAACAGGGTGGATTTCCCGCAGCCATTGCGGCCGATCAGCCCCGTGCGCGCTGCCGTTGGAAGCTGCGCGGTGGCATTGTCCAGCAGAAGCCGGTTGCCGAGGCGATAGGTGAGGCCGGTAAGCGAAAGCATGGCCCGCGCTATAGCGAGAGGCACCGCCGCCTGTCACGCGCGGAATGGATGCACACTTGAGTTTGCGAGCCTTGCGGGCTATGCGGCCCACAAGCAACTTCCATCCAAAACAGTGAGAGCATCATGGCCACGCAGCGCACCTTCTCCATCCTCAAGCCGGACGCGACCGAGCGCAACCTCACCGGCGCCATCAACGCCGTGATCGAGGGCGCGGGCCTGCGCATCATCGCGCAGAAGCGCATCCTGATGGCGAAGCGCGAGGCCGAGGCCTTCTACGCCGTGCACAAGGAGCGCCCCTTCTTCGGTGAGCTCGTGGATTTCATGACCTCGGGCCCGGTGGTCGTGCAGGTTCTCGAAGGCGAGAACGCCGTGATGCGCTATCGCGAGATCATGGGCGCCACCAACCCGGCCAACGCTGCCGAGGGCACCATCCGCAAGAAGTTCGCCCGCTCGGTGGGCGAGAACTCGGTTCACGGCTCGGATTCGCCGGAGAACGCCGCGATCGAGATCGCGCAGTTCTTCTCGGGCAACGAGATCGTCGGCTGACGATGCCGCGCATCGTCGAGGGGTGGAGGCCGGGCGCGCTCGGCTTCATCATCGGCGAGCATGGGCAATATTACGCCCGCCACTGGGGCTTCGGAGCCTATTTCGAAGCCAAGGTTGCGGCGGGCCTCGCTGAATTCACCGGTCGGATGGAGCCTTCCACCGACCGGTTTTTTCTGGCGATTGATGATGCGGACCAGATCCTCGGTTCGCTGATCCTTGATCTCACCGATCCCGCAGAGCCCGAGAGCGAAGCGCATCTGCGCTGGTTCATCCTGTCGGATGCCGCGCGCGGGCGGGGTCTGGGCGAACAACTGATGTCCCACGCCATGGCGCATTGCGACGCGCACAGCAGCGCCTGTTGGCTCACCACCTTCGCGGGGCTGGATGCGGCCCGCGCGCTTTATGAGCGGCATGGATTTTCTTTGATCCGCGAGGAGGAAGCCGCGAGCTGGGGCACCAAAGTACGCGAGCAGCTCTTCCGTCGTCCCGCGCGCCGTTGATGGATGCGGCGCAAAACTTTGATTGGTCGCAGCGCGGGTATTCCGCCAGAAGCTAACCCCGAGGGGTGAATCTCATGGCCTTGCGCGATCTTATTCTGGTGCTGATGCTGGTGATCCTCTGGGGTTCCACCTTCACGGCCATGAAGATCGGCGTGGTGGATGTGCCGCCCTTGCTCATCAACACCCTGCGGTTCGCGCTCAGCGCCTTTCCGGCGATCCTCTTCATCCCCCGCCCGAAAGTGCCGCTCTGGACGCTGCTCAGCTTCGGGCTCATCCTGTTCGGCGTGAAGTTCACCGTGCTGTTCACGGCGCTGAAGCTGGGCCTGCCCGCGGGCCTCGCCTCCATCGTGTTGCAGGTGCAGGTGTTTTTCACGATTCTCTTCGCCTTCCTGCTGCTGGGTGAGCGCCCGAGCCGCATGCCGCTCATCGGGGCGGGAATCGCCTTGGTTGGCATGCTGATTTTCGCGGAAGAGAAGATCGAGAACGCGGCCCTCGTGCCGTTCCTGCTGGGCCTGCTCGCCGCCATGCTCTGGGGCTTTGCGAACATCATCGTGAAGAAAGCGAAAGCGCCGGATATCCTCGCTTTCGTGGTCTGGGCGAGTGCAGTTGCCACGCCCGCCTTGTTCGCGGCCTCGCTGATCGTCGATGGCCCCCAGCGCGTATTCGCCACGCTTGCTGCGCCGGGCTGGACGACCGTGCTCGTGACGCTCTACCTCTCTTTTGGCGCGACGCTCTTCGGCTATTCCGTGTGGAACGGGCTGATTTCACGCTACCCCGTGGCCAAGGTCGGGCCCTTCGCGCTGCTGATCCCGATTTCGGGCCTCGCTTGTGGCACGATCTTTCTCGGTGAAACCTTTTCGGTTCAGGCCATGATCGCCTCGGCGATTGTCTTTCTCGGCCTGATGATCAATGTCTTCGGTGACCGAATTGTCATGAGGATGCGCGCGCGATGAATGCTCCGTTTTCAACGAAGCCTGCCTTTCGCCCCTCCGTTTGCCCGCACGATTGCCCGAGCGCCTGCTCGCTGGAAGTCGAGGTGCTGTCGGATACGCGCATCGGCCGGGTGCGCGGGCACAAGGGCCAGAGCTACACCGATGGCGTGATCTGCGCGAAGGTCGCGCGCTATGCCGAGCGCATTCACCACCCGGACCGGCTGACCGAACCGCTTCTGCGCACCGGCCCCAAGGGCTCAGGCCAGTTCCGCCCGATTGCGTGGGATGAGGCGCTGGACCGCGCGGCGGAAGCCTTTCTCGCCGCTGAACGCCAGCATGGCAGCGAGGCCGTCTGGCCCTATTACTATGCCGGCACGATGGGCCTCGTGATGCGCGACGGCATCAATCGCCTGCGCCATGCCAAGAAATATTCCGGCTTCCACGACACGATCTGCACCAACATGGCCTGGGCGGGCTTCGTGGCGGGCACGGGCCGCCTCGCGGGCGTGGACCCGCGCGAGATGGCCGAGAGCGAGATCATCGTGATCTGGGGCACGAATGCCGTGCATACCCAGGTGAACGTGATGCACCACGCGATCAAGGCCCGGAAGGCGAACGGCACGCCCATCGTCGCGGTCGATGTCTACATGAACGAGACGATGCGGCAGGCGGATATCGCCTTGCTCGTGCGCCCCGGCACGGATGGCGCGCTGGCGACCGGCATTCTGCATGTACTGCTGCGCGAAAACCTCGCGGATCGCGAGTATATGGCGCGGCTCACGGATGTCTCGCCCGATTTCGAGGCGCATCTCGCGAGCCGCACGCCGGAATGGGCGGAGGCGATCTGCGGTGTGCCCGCGGCGGAAATCGAAGCCATCGCGCGGCTTCTCGGGCAGAAGCGGCGTGCCTTCTTCCGGTTGGGATATGGCTTCGCGCGCCAGCGCAACGGCGCGGTGAACATGCACGCGGCACTCTCCATCCCCACCATGCTCGGCGCATGGCAGCACCGGGGCGGCGGCGCATTCCACTCGAATTCCGGCACGTTCGGCCTACGCAAGACCATGATCGAGGGGCTGGATGTCATCGACCGCTCGATCCGCAAGCTCGATCAATCGCGCATCGGCGATATCCTGCTCGGCGAGCCCCACGCCCTGCGCCACAAGGGCCCGGTAACGGCTCTTTTCATCCAGAACACCAACCCGGTTTCGGTCGCGCCGGAGCAGGAGAAGGTGAAGCGCGGCTTCGCCCGCGAGGATCTCTTCACGGTCGTGCACGAGCAATTCATGACCGAAACGGCCGCCATGGCCGATCTCGTGCTGCCTGCGACCATGTTCATGGAGCATGACGACATCTACCAGGGCGGCGGGCACACGCATCTCATGCTCGGGCCGAAGCTCATCGAGCCGCCGGGCCAGTGCCGCTCGAACCACGAGGTGATCGTCGGGCTCGCGAAACGCCTCGGTGCGGAGCATCCGGGATTCGACATGTCCCCCCGCGAGCATATCGATTTCGCGCTGGTGCAGGCGGGCAAGGGGTCGCTCGCCGAGATTGAAAAAGAAGGCTTTATCGATACCGATCCGCCTTTCGAGCGCGCGCATTACCTGCAGGGCTTCGGCCATCGCGACGGCAAGTTCCACTTCTCGCCGAACTGGCAGAAGGTGCCGCTGAACAACGATGGTCTGATGGGCCCGTGGGAGAGCATGCCGCGCTTCCCCGACCATTGGGCGGTGATCGAGGCCGCAGATGAGGCGCATCCGTTCCGGCTGGTCACGGCGCCGGCGCGCTCCTTCCTGAACTCGACCTTCAACGAGACGCCCGGCAGCATCAAGCGCGAGGGCGAACCGCATCTGATGATCCACCCGGAGGATGCCGCGAGCCTCGGCGTGGTCGAGGGGGATCTCCTGCGCGTCCAAAATCCGCGCGGCGAGGTGATCCTGAAAACCACGCTGTTCGACGGCCTGAGGCGCGGCGTGGTGATCGCAGAATCGATCTTCCCCAACGCGGCGCATCGCGGCGGCAAGGGCATCAACACGCTCACCGGGTCCGATCCGGCGGCACCGCATGGGGGTGCCGCCTTCCACGACAATCGCGTGGCGATCGCCAAGGCTTGATCAGGCGGCCTTTTGCGCCTCATCCGCCGGGAAATAGAGCGCGAGCATCCGGTCATGATAGGCCCGTAGCGCGGGCTTGGTCTGGACATACGCACAAATGCGGGAGTCGAAATAAGGCGTCAGCATGCAGGCGATGGTGCCGAAAACGCTGGCATCGGCCCCGCAAGGCTGCTCGCCGCCAATGAAGGGGTGATGCGCCAGACGCTCCACGATGGCATCGATGCAGCGCGCGGCAATCGCGAAGCGCTCATCGGGTGAGTAGCGCCCATTGCCCTGGCCAGCGAGGTTGCGGCGAACCCTCCGTCGGATCATCGCGATGATGAGCGGGCGGATCAGGGCAGGGGCCTTTTCGAAGAATTTCCGCGGACCCTTGTCGAAATTGGCATCGACCATCCAGCGATCATGCACGACCGGCCAATAGAGGTGATCCTCGCACATCTTCTCGAAGGCCCAGCCAATCGCGGCACCCTCGGGGCTCACGCCCGCGTCGAAATTCACGCCATAGGCCTCTTCCAGATAGAAGCGGATCAGCGTGGAATCCGGCACGATCCGGCCCTTGTCCTCGATGATCGGAAACTTGCCCTTGGGCGCCTTGCGGAAATCAGCGGGAACGGTTTCGTAGCTGGCCTTCGCCATGCGCAACAGCACATGCGCCTTGATGACGAATGGGCTGGGATCGACCGTCCCGAAAGCCGGCCCGAATGTGTGAAGCTTGATCATGACATTCCCCTGACAATGTGGAGGCCCCGTGCTACTGCCAGCCTCCTGACATCTGCTGTCAGGAGCATGCGCTAATCCAGTTCGAGATCAGTTTGACCGGGGGAGCAAGATGGCGCGCGCGGATCGCCTGATTCAATTGACGCAAGCGCTGCGGCGGCATCGCCGGCCGGTCACCGCCGCGCGGCTCGCGGAGGAGACCGGCGTTTCCGAACGCACGATCTATCGCGATATCATCAGCCTGCAGGTCTCCGGCGTGCCGGTGCGGGGCGAGGCAGGCATTGGTTATGTGCTCGAAAGCGGGTTCGACCTGCCGCCGCTGATGTTCACGCCGGAGGAATGCGAGGCGCTGATGCTCGGCCTGCGCTTCGTGCGAGATCGCTCCGATGCGAGCCTGCAACGCGTGATCGATGATACCCGCGCGAAGATCGAAGCCATCCTACCGCCCGCATTGAAGGAAAGCTTCAACGCCGCACCACTTTTCGCGCCGGTCTATCGACCGCGGGAGGTCGCGCGCATCGACGAGGCGACGCTGCGGCGCGCGCTCCGGGAATGGCGCAAAATTCGAATCCGCTATCGCGACGTGAAGGATGAAGTAACCACCCGCATCATCTGGCCGGTCGCGCTCGGCTATTTCGAGACGACGCGCGGCCTTTCGGCCTGGTGCGAGATGCGACAGGGCTTCCGGCTTTTCCGCACGGACCGGATCGAGGAACTCGGACTGTTGGACGAGAAAATTCCGAGACGCCGGGCGCTTCTCATGCGGGACTGGGAAGATGCGATGGAAAAGGAACGCGACGCCTGCGCGACCTCGCGTGAGCCAATCAGCCGGCAGACTTGACCCTGACGCGCCGTCCCTCGACCACAAGGCGGCCCGAGGCAAGAAGCCGAATCGTTTCCGGGTAGATCCGGTGTTCTTCAGCGAGCACGCGCTCGGCCAGCGTCTCTTCGGTGTCGTCATCCAGCACCGGAACGGCAGCTTGTAGGATGATCGGCCCCTCATCCATGCCCGGCGTCACGAAATGCGTCGTACAGCCGTGGAACTTGACACCCTCCGCCAGCGCGCGGGCATGGGTATCGAGGCCCTTGAAGCTCGGCAGCAAAGCAGGGTGGATATTGACCATCCGGCCTGCCCATTTCTCGCAGAATTCCGGCGTAAGAAGGCGCATGAAGCCCGCGAGGCAGACAATCTCCACGCCCGCCTTTTCGAGTTCCGCCTGCATCGCGGCATCGAAAGCCGCGCGATCCTTGCCATAGGCCTTGCTCGGCACGACGACCGTGGGAATGCCGGATTTCCGCGCGAAATCGAGCCCCTTCGCATCAGGCTTGTTCGACAGGACCAGCACGATCTCGGCCGGGAAATCCGGCTCGGCATCGGCCATCCAGACCAGAGCGGCCATGTTCGAGCCGCGCCCGGAAATCAGCACGGCGACGCGCTTTTTCGTCATGTCAGACCCGGAGATGGCCGGAGGCGCGCACGCGCGGCTCTTCCGGCGCGGAGATGATCTCACCGAAGCGGATCACGCTTTCACCTTCGGCAGTGAGGGCAGCGGCCACCGCATCGGCCATCGCCGGCTCGACCACGACCACCATGCCGATGCCGCAATTGAAGGTGCGGATCATCTCGCTTTCGGCCACGCCACCAGCCTTGGCGAGCCAGCCAAAGACCGGCGGCACATCGATGGCTGAAAGGTTGATCGCCGCGCCAAGGCCATCCGGCAGCACACGCGGAATGTTGTCGATGAAACCGCCGCCGGTGATATGCGCGAGCGCCTTGATGCCCGCGCCAGCTTCACCACGGATGGCCGCGAGCAGCGATTTCACATAGATGCGCGTGGGCTCCAGCAAGGCTTCGCCGAGCTTGCGGCCCGGCGCGAAGGGCGCGTCGTCGTCCCAGCCGAGGCCAGCCTTCTCGGCGATACGCCGCACGAGGCTGTAGCCGTTGGAATGCACGCCGGAGGAGGCCATTCCGAGGATCACATCGCCCGGCTTCACATCATCCAGCCGGGGCAGGAGGGTGCCACGCTCGGCCGCGCCCACCGCGAAACCCGCGAGGTCATAATCGCCCTTGGCATAGAGGCCAGGCATCTCGGCCGTCTCGCCGCCGATGAGCGCCGCGCCGGCGAAACGGCAGCCCGCCGCGATGCCGCGCACGATCTCGACGCCGACGCGCGGCTCGAGCTTGCCCGTGGCGTAGTAATCGAGGAACAGCAGCGGCTCGGCACCCTGCACGACGAGATCGTTCACGCACATCGCCACGAGGTCGATGCCGATGGTGGAATGAAGGCCGGTCTCGATGGCGATCTTCACCTTGGTGCCCACGCCGTCGTTCGCAGCCACGAGAATGGGGTCGTTGAAGCCCGCCGCCTTGAGATCGAACAGGCCGCCGAAGCCGCCGATCTCGGCATCCGCGCCGGGGCGACGCGTGGCGCGCACCAGCGGCTTGATCTCGTCGACCATCGCGTTGCCGGCGTCGATGTCCACGCCAGCCTGGGCGTAGGTGAGGCCGTTCGAGCCGGGCTTTTGCTGGGTCACTGGTGTCCGAGGCTCCGATGGAAAAAGGGAATTTGGCGTCTCAGCCCCGGGAAAACATCAGCTTTCAATAAAAAGCAACCCAATTGCTGCGCCGCTTCCTTAACGGCTGGGGATGTAAGGACGAGGCTCACGGTATTGGCAGGAGAAGCCTTGCTATGGGATACTTGGCCCGAAACGCCAGTAAGATTGCGGCTTCGGCGCGGCATTTCACGCGGGATCGGCGCGGAAGTGTCGCAACGATCTTCGCTCTCTCGCTGCTGCCAACCCTGAGCCTCCTGAGCGTCGCCGTCGATTTTTCCGCTGCGAGCAACAAACGTTCAACCCTGACAGCCGCCGCCGATTCCGCTGCCCTCGCGGGCGTGTCGGAAAGCGTGGTGAAGCAGACACTCACCTGGAACGAGCAGAAGGAAGAAAGCCTCAAGGCCATCAAGCTCCAGTTCGAGGCGCTGACATCCGATCTCAAGACGGAAGGCGTTCTCCAGAACGCCTCCTATGACGTGAAGATCAACAACAACGTCATCCAGACCAAGGTGTGTTTCGACGCGCAGGTGAAGACCTCGGTGATGGCGGTCGCGGGCAAGAGCTACATCGAGGTATCGGGCTGCGCCGAGGCGAGTTCGGCGCCGCCGGTCTATGTCAGCGTCTACGCCTTCGTCGATGCCTCCGGCTCGATGGGCATCGGAGCGAGCACAGATGACCAGCGCCTGATGAACCGCAAGCTGGGCTGCGCTTTTGCCTGCCACACGCTGGACTGGAAAACTCCGATGTTCAACCCGGATTGCGAGAACCGGGGCAACTGGGATGATGGGAGCAAGACCACGACCTGCGCCCGCAAGATCGGCGCGAAAACCCGTTTCGATGTGGTGCGCGGCGCGCTCGCTGACGTGATCGACGATGCCGGCGCCATGGCGAAGATGCCGAACCAGTTCCGCTTCGCGATCTACAAGTTCAGCAACACGCTGACAGAGGTGCAGTCGGAAACCACCAATCTCGGTGTTGCTAAGGCTGCCGTGCAATCCATGGAAATGGATATTGCCGGCGCCGGCTCGAATTTCCGCGAAGGCATGAAGGCGCTTCTGCCGAAAATCCCGACCAGCGGCGACGGCAAGACTCCCTCGACGCCCAAGGTCATCCTGCTCATCATGACGGATGGCGTGGAAGGCAACGTGAAGGAATATCGCGAATGCCGGAATGCCTGGTTGAATGGCGTCTGGACCCGGAACATCTGCAATTACTGGGGCAGCTGGAACCCGGATAATGCCTTCACGGTCAACGAGCCCGGCTTCTACTGGGGCTCGGAGCGTTCGCAGGCCATCGACTCGAAGATCTGCGACAATTTCAAGAGCAAGGGCGTAACGGTTTCAACGCTGAACACGGAATACGTCACGCCGCCGGGTTCGAACGATACCCGCTTCCAGCAGATCCAGAGCATGCTGCGCCCGGTGATCCGCCAGACCATGGCGAAATGCGCGAGCCGCGAGGAATACGCCTATTACGCCACAACTCCGGGCGAAATTCAGCGGGCGACCGACATGATGTTCCGCTCGGTGCTGGAGAAGGCGCGCATCACCCGCTGATGGCCGGAGGCACTTTCGCCTCCTGCTTCCTTGATCCAGCCATGGCCGATAGTTAGCTTTCGGCCATGACGATCCCCAACGCGCTCACGCTTCTGCGGCTTTGCCTCATCCCGCTGATCGTGGTCCTGATCCAGGACCGCCAGTTCTCCTATGCCTTCGTGGTGTTCCTGCTGGCGGGGTTGACTGATGCGGTGGATGGCTTCATCGCGCGGCGCTTCAACATGCAGAGCGCGGTGGGGGCCTATCTCGATGCGCTGGCCGACAAATCGCTGATCGCCGCGAGTTTCATCGCGCTGTTTGCCGCCGGCGCGCTGCCATACTGGCTCGTGGTGCTGGTGATCTTCCGCGATCTGATGATCGTCGGCGCGGTGGCGATTGCCTGGCTGCTCGACAACCCTATCCCCATCGAGCCGCTGCTGATCTCGAAATGCAACACGGCCGCGCAGATCGGCGCGGTGGCTTTCACGCTGGCCGCCGGCAGCTTTCTCGTCACAGCGCCCGGCGCGCACCAGATCGTGTATCTGATCGTGGCGCTCTTGACCGTCGTCTCGGTGGGCGCCTACTTCGTGAAATGGTTCCGGCATATGGCCGAGTAACAAGAGGACAACGGGGCAGCGCATGACGCTTCAGCGCCAGATCGGCTTCTGGCTCGCGTGCCTCGCGGGCTTCATCGGCTTCCTGTACCTGTTTTCGGGCGTGCTGATGCCCTTCGTGGCGGCGATCATCCTCGCCTACCTGCTCGACCCAATCGTAGACCGGCTGGAGCGGATGGGCTTGTCGCGGCTGGTGGCGACCATCCTGATCATGCTGTTCGTTACGCTGGTTTTCGTGCTGGTCCTGCTGGCGGCCCTGCCGGTGCTGGTCAACCAGCTCACGGCCTTCATCGACAAGGTGCCGGGCTATGTCGCGCGCCTTCAGGTGCTGATTGCCGAGCAGGGCGGCCCGCTGATCGAGCGGTTCGGCGGCCCGGAGCGCCTGAAGGAAGTGCAGGCAGCGCTTTCGGGCGGCATGGGTGACGCCGCGAAATGGGCCGGCGGCGTGCTGACCTCCATCATCTCCGGCGGTTCCACCGTGGTGGGCCTGCTCTCGCTGCTGGTGCTTACACCCGTGATCGCCTTCTACGTGCTGCTCGACTGGGACCACATGGTGCGGAAGGTGGATGGCTGGCTGCCGCGCCCGCATGCGCCGGTGATCCGCGATCTCGCCCACCAGATGGACCAGACCGTCGCCGGCTTCCTGCGCGGACAGGCACTGCTCTGCGTCATTCTCGGGCTGTTCTATGCCATTGCGCTCAGCTTGATCGGGCTGCATTTCGGCTTCCTGATCGGGATTGTCGCCGGGATTATCTCCTTCGTACCGTTTGTCGGGTCCATCACGGGCCTGCTCATCGGGGGAGGGGTGGCGATTGCGCAATTCTGGCCGGAATACTGGTGGATTCTCGCGGTGCTTGGCGTTTTTGCGGCGGGTCAGTTCATCGAAGGCAACATCCTCCAGCCGAAACTGCTGGGTGATGCCGTGGGCCTGCATCCGGTCTGGCTGATGTTCTCGCTGCTGGCTTTCGGCTCGCTCTTCGGCTTCGTCGGCATCCTGCTTGCGGTGCCCGTGGCGGCGGCGATTGGCGTGCTCGTGCGGTTCGCGCTGTCACAGTACATGACGAGCCGGCTCTATACCGGCGGCAAGCCCCGTGACCTCGACTCGTGAGCACCGAAAGCCAGCTTCCGCTGCCCTTCGAGAGCGCGCCATCCTATGGCCGCGACGATTTTCTCGTCGGCAAGCCCAATGCGAGCGCCTTCGCCTATATCGAGCGGCATCCGCGCTGGCTCGCCCCTGCCGCCCTGCTGACCGGCCCGGAAGGCAGCGGCAAGAGCCATCTCGCCGCGATTTTCGCGCAAAAGGCCGGAGCCGCGACCATGCGCGCGGATCATCTCGCTTTCGAGGCCGTGCCGATGCTCGCTCAATCCGGTGCACTGGTGCTGGAGGATGCTGATCGCTTTCCGTCCGATGAGCGCGCCTTGTTCCACCTGCTGAACCTCGCGCGGGAAACCGGCTTGTTTCTCGTGATCACCGCCCGCGCCGCACCGGAAAACTGGGGCATCTCGACGCCCGATCTCCTCTCGCGCCTCCGCGCCCAGCCGCGCCTCGCGATGGAGGAGCCCGATGAGGGCCTGCTCGGCGCGCTGTTCGTGAAGCTCTTCGCCGACCGGCAGATTACCGTCGAGGCCGCAGTGGTCTCCTACGCGATGACGCGCATCGAGCGGAGCTACCGCGCCGTGCTGGCGCTGGTCGCGGCACTCGACCGGCTCTCGCTCTCCCGCAAAAGGCCGATCACCCGCGCGCTCGTGGCCGAGTGCCTGGGGGATGCGCCGGAAGACGACGACGCGGAAGGCGCCTGAAACTTTTTTGCTTTCCCTGTCGCGTGGCTGACATAATCTTCTGGTGGTCAGACTATTCTTCCTGCTTCTGCTTTTCCCGCTGGCTCCATGATTTCCAACGATACCTGCCCACTGAGCCCCGATGAACTGGCGCAGCATCCCAGCCGCTTCATCAATCGCGAGCTGTCCTGGCTGCAATTCAACCGGCGCGTGCTGGAAGAGGCTGGCAATGCCGGCCACCCGCTGCTGGAACAGTTGCGCTTCCTCTCGATCTCGGCCAACAACCTCGACGAGTTCTTCATGGTGCGCGTGTCCGGCCTCATCGAGCAGATGATCGCCGGCGTGCAGACCACCTCGGACGACGGCCTCACGCCCGAGCAGGCGCTTCTCGCGATCAATGGCGAGGTGGAAGCGCTGACCGCCGACCAGCAGGATCGCTGGCGCAAGCTGCGGCAGGCCATCGAGGCGGCGGGCATCACGGTCGTGGCACCGCTCGATCTTCTGGACGAGGATCGCGAGACCCTGCGCGAGACGTTCCTTTCCGCGATCTTCCCGACACTGACACCTCTGGCGATCGACCCCGCGCATCCGTTTCCCTTCATTCCCAATCTGGGTTTCAGCCTCGCGCTCTCGCTGCACAAGCAGAATGACGGCAAGATGCTGAAGGCGCTGATCCGCCTGCCGCAGAAGCTGGAACGCTTCATCCGCCTGCCGGATCGCGACGGGCGTTTGCGATTCATCCTGCTGGAGCACGCGATCACACTTTTCGCGCCGAAGCTCTTCCCGGGCTACGCGCTGAAGGGGATCGGCGCCTTCCGCGTGATCCGCGACAGCGATATCGAAATCGAGGAGGAGGCGGAGGATCTCGTCCGCACCTTCGAGACCATGCTGAAGCGGCGCAAGCGCGGCGTGGTCATCCGCCTCGAAATCGAGGCAGCCATGCCGGAGGATCTCCGCGCGTTCGTCGCACAGGAATTGCGCGTGAAGGCCCGCGAGGTGTTCATCATCGACGGCATGCTCGCGCTGAACGATCTCTCCCAGCTTGTGTCGGTCGAGCGCCCGGACCTGAAATTCCAGCCGCATACGCCGCGCTTTCCGGAGCGCGTGCGCGAGCATGGCGGCGATTGCTTCGCGGCCATCCGCCAGAAGGATCTCGTCGTCCACCACCCCTATGAGAGCTTCGACGTGGTGGTGAACTTCCTCGAACAGGCTGCCCGCGACCCCAACGTCATCGCCATCAAGCAGACGCTTTACCGCACATCCGCCAACAGCCCGATCGTGCGTGCCTTGTCGGAAGCGGCAGAAGCGGGGAAAAGCGTCACGGCGCTCGTGGAACTCAAGGCCCGCTTCGACGAGGAAGCGAATATCCGCTGGGCGCGCGACCTCGAACGCGCGGGCGTGCAGGTCGTCTATGGCTTCATTGAGCTGAAGACCCACGCGAAGCTGAGCCTCGTCGTGCGGCGCGAAACAGCCGGGCTCGTGACCTATTGCCATGTCGGCACCGGCAATTACCACCCGATCACCGCGAAGATCTACACGGACCTCTCCTATTTCACCGCCGATCCCGTGATCGGACGGGATGTGGCACGCATCTTCAATTTCATCACCGGCTATGCAGAGCCCGCAGAGCTAGAGCAGATGGCGGTCTCGCCGGTCACGCTCAAGCGCAAGTTGCTGGATCACATCGCGGCGGAAATCGCCCATGTGAAGGCCGGGCGCCCCGGCGCGATCTGGGGCAAATGCAACAGCCTCGTCGATCCGGTGATCATCGACGCGCTTTATGAGGCGAGCCGCGCCGGCGTGCAGATCGACTTCATCGTGCGCGGAATTTGCTGCCTGCGACCGGGAATTCCAGGCTTTTCCGACAATATCCGCGTGAAATCCATCATTGGGCGCTTTCTGGAACATGCGCGCATCTATGCTTTCGGCAACGGCTATGGCCTGCCGCACGCCAAGGCGACCGTCTACATTTCCTCGGCCGATCTCATGCCCCGTAACCTCGACCGGCGGGTGGAGGCCCTGTGCCCCATCGTCAACCCCACAGTGCATGAGCAGGTTCTCGGCCAGATCATGCAGGCTAACCTTCTCGACAACGAACAGAGCTGGCGGGTCTTGCCTGATGGCTCGTCCTCGCGCATGAGTGCCGCGCAAGGCGAGGAGCCCTTCAACGCTCATCGCTACTTCATGACGAATCCGAGCTTGTCTGGTCGTGGCGCCTCTCTCAAACTTTCGAGCCCTCGCACCCTTGCCAAACGGCGCGCCAACGCCGGCTAGCCCGCCCGTGGGGTCGCTGACGACCGGCCCCGTCGCCGTCATCGATATCGGCTCGAACTCGGTGCGCCTTGTCGCGTATGATCTGCATTCGCGCGCGCCCGTGCCGATGTTCAACGAGAAATCACTCTGCGGCCTCGGGCGCGAGGTCGCGGTCACCGGCTTCCTGCCGAAAGATGGCCTGGAACAGGCGATTGCCGCTTTGAAGCGGTTCCGCGTGCTCTGCGATCTGATGCGGGTCGAAAAGCTCTATGTGCTGGCCACCGCCGCCGCCCGCCGGGCGCTGAACGGCCCGGCCTTCATCGCGGAAGTGCGGACGATCCTCGGGGCGGAGGTGACGGTGCTCAGCGGCGCCGAGGAAGCGCGGCTGGCAGCCCTCGGTGTGCTCGCAGGTCTCGACCGGCCCGACGGCCTCGCAGGCGATCTCGGCGGTGGCAGCCTCGAACTCATCGATGTAAAAGATGGCCGGGCAGGCGAGGGCGTGAGCCTCGAACTCGGTGGCCTTGCCCTTCGGGATGCCGCCGGCAAGAGCCTGAAGAAGGCCGGCAAGATCGTGCAGGATGCGCTGACCGCCGTGCCGATCATCCGGCAGGCCCATGGGCGGGATATCATCGCTATCGGGGGCACCTGGCGCGCGATTGCCCGCCTGCACATGGCCAAGACGAATTATCCGCTCAACGTGCTGCACGGCTATGTGGCCGATGCAAAGCCGATGATCGAGTTCTGCCAGGACCTCCAGAAGGTCGATCTCGACACGATGCCGGCAATCTCCGAGATCTCGAAAGAGCGCCGCCCACTCATCGCTTATGGCGCGCTGGTGCTGGAACAGCTTCTGCGCATGAGCGGTGCCGCGCGGTTGCAGGTGTCCACTTCCGGCGTGCGCGAGGGCATGCTCCACTCTCTGCTGCCGCCGGATTTGCAGGCGGAAGATCCGCTGCTCGTCGGCGCACGGGCGCTGTCCGATCTCCATGCCCGCGACCCCGCCCATGCCGATGATCTCATCGCCTGGACCGATGATTTCGCCCGCACCGCATTCCCCGATGAAACGCATGGCACCCGGCGTATCCGCCAGGCCGCCTGCCTGATTTCGGAAGTCGCCTGGCGCGCAAACCCGGATTACCGGGCCGAGGAAGCCAGCCGCATGATCGCCTATGCCGCGCTTGGCGCCATTTCGCATCGCGAGCGGGCCTTCCTCGCGAGCGTCCAGCATGCGCGCTACGAGGGGCTGACCGAAAACGTGACACCGCCCTTGCGGTCGCTGCTGTCCTTGCGCGAGATCGACCTCGCACGGGCCATCGGCTGCCTCATTCGCGTGGCCTACAACATCTCGGCCGGCCAGCGGGGTATCCTGCCGATGACGCCGATCAAGGTGGAGAACGGGCGGATCGTGCAGCACCTTCCGGAGGCTTTCGCGAACCTCAATAACGAGCGACTGACCGGCCGCCTGAAACAGACCGCGAAAATGCTGAATCTCGGTTTCGAGGTCAGAATCTCAACCTGAGATTGTAAAATTACCTAAATTTTTACGCTGCCATGCGACGAAAGCTCAACACGTTCACCCGGAGTTGAGAGATGGCATTCCTTCGGACGTTCCTGTCCCAGCGGTCCCTCCACAAGCAATGGCTTGTCTTTTCGATTAGCCTTGTGGCGCTGGCGGTGCTCGCCACCACCCTCATCGGCATCCAGCGCATGAATGACAAGATCGAGGAGGTCATCGACCTGCGCACATTCTGGTCTCTGCGCGTTGCAACCATGGTGCTCAACGATCGCGTGCCGATCTTTCAGGTCGAGAACAACGCCGCCGGCGAGCCCGAACGGCTGAAGATCAGCACCAGCACGAGCTTGCTCGACAACATGTCGAACCAAGAACTGACGCAAGTGGTCGATCTCATTTCGAGCGTGAACAAGGGCACAGCCACGCTGTTCCGCTGGGATAGTGCGAAGAAGGATTATATCCGCGTCGCCACCACCGTGAAGAAGCCGGATGGCAGCCGCGCCACGGGCACCTATCTGGGGCAGAACAGCGTGGTCTATCCCTTCATGCAGCGGAAGGAAGCCTATCGCGGCCTGGCGCAGATCCTCGGCGAACTCTACCAGACCGGCTATCTCCCGATCACAGACAACAAGGGCGAGCCGGTGGGCATTCTCTATATCGGCGTCGGCAAGATCACGGAACTGGCTGAATCCTCGACCATCCTGATGCAGGAACTCACTCTGGCGGGCATCGGCATTCTCGTGCTCGGCATCGGCGTCATTCTCGTTCTCTCGGCCCGCGTGCTGCGCCCCCTGGTCGAGGTCGCCAACGCGACAAAGGCGATGGCGAATGGCGTGGAGGATATCCGCGTGCCGCACAACGACCGCTCGGATGAGATTGGCGTGATTGCGCAAGCCGTCGTGGCCTTCGGCGAAGCGGTGACCATGCAGCGGAAGATGGAGACCGAGCAGATCGCCGAAGCGCGGCGCGCGGCGCAACGCAAGGTGGAGATGGATCAGCTCGTGCAAAGCTTCCGTGATGCCATTGCCGCGAATTTCAAGCGCCTGCGCATCGGGGCGACGGAAGTGCGCTCCACTTCAGAGAAAATCCGCTCGGTCGTCGCGATGGCGGGCAATCGCGTAATCGCGGGAACGGAAGCGGCAGAAACGGGTGCGGCAGCCATTGCCGAGGTCGCCACAGCCACGAACCAGTTCGCCGGGTCCATCGCGGAAATCGCCGGGCGCTCGAACAACGCGGCCGAGGTGGTGCGCCGCGCGGCGGATTCCGGCGATCGCGCCGAGGCAGTTGCCGGTGAACTCTCCTCCGTGGTCGAACGCATCTCGGATGCGGTGTCGGTCATCTCGTCCATCGCCTCGCAGACCAACCTTCTCGCGCTGAACGCGACCATCGAGGCAGCGCGAGCGGGCGAAGCGGGCAGGGGCTTCGCGGTGGTCGCCAGCGAGGTGAAGGAACTCTCGCAGGGCACATCCAAGGCCGCGACCGAGATCGCCGAACTCGTGAAATCCATCGAAGGTGTAACCGAGGCCGTCACGCAGGCGACGCGCGAGATCGGTGAAGGCCTTGGCTCGATCAACGAGACGACCATGGTGATCGCCGCCGCCGTGACCGAGCAGGAGCAGGTGACGCGGGATATCGCGGCCAATGCCGATCAGGCGTCGCAGCGCTCGCATACGATCCGCTCGGGCTTCTCCGATGTGCAGCATGCGATCGAGGAAACAGCGAAGGCGGCAGTGGCCCTCGATGGCCTCTCGCATGAATTTGCGGCCTCGTCGGATGCGCTCATCCGCGAATTCGAAACCTTCCTCGAGAAGATGGCAGCTTAAGGCGCGGCAAGATCCGAGCGCGGCACGGTGACAACGCGGCCTTTCTCAAGGCCCAGCGTCACCTCGCCTCGGATGAGCTTCACGGCGAGATCGCCATAGATCTCGCCCTTCCAGCCCTGCAGGATGGGGTGCGGATCATCGGGCCGCGCTGCGAGTTGCTCTACCTCATCCGCCGAACCGATGAGGCGCGACGCGACCTGATGGCGATCCGCCACGGCCTGCAGCAGCACCTTCAGCAATTGCACCAAAGCGCCGGAAACATTGGGCCGATCCGGCTCGGGGGGCGGCAGGATGGCCGGGTCCAGCGCGCGGGCGCGCTCCAGAGCTTCGAGAATATCCGCCCCGGCACGGCTGCGCTCGAAGCCATTGGGCACGGCGCGCAACTGGCCAAGTTCAGCCACGGATTTCGGATTGGCCATCGCGATTTCCACGAGGGCATCGTCCTTCAGCACACGCCCGCGCGGCACATCGCGGGTCATCGCCTCACGCTCGCGCCAGGCGGCAAGTTCCATCAGCGCGAGCTTCTCGGCGGGTTTGCGCAGGCGCGCCTTGATGCGCAGCCAGGCTTCCTGCGGCGGCGTTTCGTAATTGCGCGGGTTGGCGAGCGCGGCCATCTCGCCGGCCACCCAATCCTGGCGATTGTTCCGCGTGATGCGGGCCGAGAGCTTCTCGTAGACCACACGCAGATGCGTCACATCCGCTGCAGCATAAACCAGCTGTGCGGGCGAAAGGGGCCGGCGCGACCAATCCGTGAAGCGCGAGGATTTGTCGATCTTCGCGTTTGCCAGCCCGCTTGCGAGGCTCTCATAGCCGATTTGCTCGCCATAGCCGCAGACCATCGCGGAGATCTGCGTATCCACGAGCGGCGAGGGGATGAGCCCGCCCTTCTGCCAGATGATTTCAAGATCCTGCCGCGCGGCGTGGAACACCTTGGTCACGGCCGGGTTCTTCATCAGCGCGAAGAACGGCGCGAGATCGAGGTCGGGCGCCGTGGAATCCACGAGCACTATCTCGTTCTCGCCCGCCATCTGGATGAGGCAGAGCTTGGGGTAATAGGTCGTCTCCCGCATGAATTCGGTATCGACCGTCACGAAGCTTTCCGCGGCGAGCCGTTCGCAGGCTTCGGCCAGCGCGTGCGTGGAAGTGATCAGCGGGGGAAGATGCGAAGCGTCGACAGGAGACATGAATTCGGCCCATATCGGAAAAAAACTGCCCTGTCGCCTCTCTTTTCGGCGATATCCCGGTTGCGTCACGCGCACAGCACCGGCATTGAAGCCTTGACATGGACGGGGCTCGTCGCTTCTGTCCGCCCCGGTTTTCTTGGAGGCCGGAATCCGCCCCGGATTCGGGCCTTTCCATCGTATCAACGAGCCTTTCCGATGCATCGCTACCGTTCACACACCTGCGGCGGGCTTCGCGCCTCCGATATCGGCACTCTCGCCCGGCTTTCCGGCTGGTGCCATCGCATCCGCGACCATGGCGGCGTGCTCTTCATCGATTTGCGCGACCATTACGGCATGACCCAGATCGTGGTGGATCCGGATAGTCCGGCCTTCAAGGATGCCGAAAAGGTACGTTCTGAATGGGTGATCCGCGTCGATGGCAAGGTGCGCGCGCGCCCGGCCGGTACGGAGAACGCCAACCTGGCGACCGGTCAGGTCGAGATGTTCGTGACCGAACTCGAAGTGCTGGGTGCGGCCGCTGAACTACCAGTGCCGGTCTTCGGCGATGTCGAATATCCCGAGGACCAGCGCCTGAAATACCGCTTCCTCGATCTGCGCCGCGAGAAGCTTCACAACAACATTATGACCCGCGTGAAGGTTATCGATTCCATGCGTCGCCGCATGAAGGATGCGGGCTTCAACGAATTCTCGACGCCGATCCTCACGGCCTCGTCGCCGGAAGGCGCGCGCGATTTCCTCGTGCCGAGCCGCATCCATCCCGGCACGTTCTACGCGCTGCCGCAGGCCCCGCAGCAGTATAAGCAGTTGCTGATGATGGCGGGCTTCGACCGCTACTTCCAGATCGCGCCGTGCTTCCGCGATGAGGACCCGCGCGCCGATCGCCTGCCGGGTGAATTCTACCAGCTCGACGTGGAAATGAGCTTCGTCGAGCAGGAGGATGTGTTCTCCACCATGGAGCCGGTGATCCGCGGTGTGTTCGAGGAATTCGCAGGCGGCCGCCCGGTCACGCCATCGCCCTGGCCGCGCATTCCCTATGCCGAGTCGATGGCGAAATACGGCTCGGACAAGCCTGATCTGCGCAACCCGATCGTCATGCAGGATGTCTCCGAGCATTTCCGCGGCTCGGGCTTCAAGATCTTCGCGCGCATGCTCGAAGACCCCAAGAACCGCGTTTGGGCCATCCCGGCGAAGACCGGTGGCTCCCGCGCGTTCTGCGACCGCATGAACTCCTGGGCGCAGGGCGAGGGCCAGCCGGGGCTGGGGTATGTAGCCGGGGCTGGGGTATGTGATGTGGAGAGAGGAGCAGGCTGCGGAGGCTGGCAGCGTTGCTCAAGCTGTCGAGAAAGCTAGCGTTTCGGTGGGCCTTGCGTCGACTGATGATGTTGCGTCTCGCTATCCGCGCGTAACAGCCGCCGGACCAATCGCCAACAACATCGGCCCGGAGCGCACGGAAGCGATCCGCCAGCAGCTTGATCTCAGTGCTGGCGATGCGGCCTTCTTCGTGGCGGGTGATCCGGAAAAGTTCGTGAAGTTCGCCGGAGCCGCCCGCAACAAGGTGGGCGAGGACCTCAGTCTCACGGATAAGAACCGCTTCGAGTTCGCGTGGATCACCGATTTCCCGTTCTTCGAATGGAACGAGGAGGAGAAGAAGATCGACTTCTCCCACAACCCGTTCTCCATGCCGCAGGGCGGGCTTGAGGCGCTGCAGACGCAGGACCCGCTGACCATCAAGGCCTTCCAGTATGATATCGCCTGCAACGGCTTCGAACTGGCCTCCGGCGGCATCCGCAACCACAAGCCCGAGGCGATGGTGAAGGCCTTCGAACTCGCAGGATACGGCGAGGAGACCGTGGTCGAGCGCTTCGGCGGCATGTATCGCGCCTTCCAGTATGGCGCGCCGCCGCATGGCGGCATGGCCGCGGGCGTGGACCGCATCATCATGCTGCTCTGTGACGCGCAGAACCTGCGCGAAGTCGCGCTCTTCCCGATGAACCAGTCGGCGCTTGATCTCCTGATGGGAGCACCTGCTGCGCCCAGCGCCAAGCAGCTGCGCGAATTGCACCTGCGGCTGAACCTGCCGGAGAAGTAAGTTCGGCATGGACGCTGAGGAGAAGCGCCAGCGCAAGGATGATCTCCGGCGGCTTATCACCGAAACGGGCAGCCGTTTCGTGGGCCTGTATGTGCTCGCGTTTCTGATGCTCGGCGTGGTCTCGGCGACAACCGCCGCGACCGCCTGGCTGATGAAGGATGTCATCAACGAGGTCTTCATCGCGAAGAGCCAGCAGGCTTTGTTCTTCGTCGCGGGCGCGGTTCTGGTGATTTACGTGGCGCGCGGGGCCGCCTCCTACGGGCAGGGCGTCATCCTCGCGCGGATCGGCAATGCGATTGTCGCGGATGGGCAGAAGCGGCTCGTTTCCTCGTTGCTCGCGCAGGAGGTGAGGGGCATCCAGAGCCGCACCTCCTCTGAAGTCATCCAGAAGCAGGTGCTTTCGGCCGATGCCGCGCGCCAGATCCTGCAATTGCTGGTGACGGTGATCGGCCGCGATCTCCTCACGCTGATCGGCCTGATCGGCGTGATGATCGTGCAGGATCCGCTGGTGTCCGGTGTGGTTCTGCTCGCCTTGCCCATCGCTGCGGTGTTCATCGCCGGGCTCGGCATCCGCATCGGCAAGGTGCAGAAAAAGCAGGTTTCCATCGGCGTGACCCTCGCCGACCAGCTTCGCCAGATCATCCAGGGTTTTCGTGTGGTCAAGGCCTTCGGCGCGGAGGATCGCCTCGGCACGCGCCTCACGGGCGTGATCGAGGAGCAGCAGAGCAATGCCGATCGCGCTGCCGTGCTGATGGCGCGCACGCAGCCGATTGTCGAAACGCTGGCGGGCATCGCAGTCGCGCTGGTGATCCTCTATGGCGGCTGGCGCGTGATCGCGCATGGCGCGACACCGGGCGCGTTCTTCTCCTTCATCACGGCCTTGCTGCTGGCCTATGACCCCGCGCGACGCCTCGCAACCGCCCGCCTGCAGCTCGAACAGCATCGCGTGGGCCTGCGCCTGTTCTTTGAGATGATCGACGAGAAACCCGAAGCGCCCAAAGGCACACTCGCGCCCTACAAGCCGGGTGCTGGCGAGATCCGCTTCGAGGATGCCTCCTTCCACTACGCTGAAGGGTCGCCCGTCCTACGCCACGTTTCGCTCACCTTCGAGGCGGGGAAGACGACCGCGCTCGTCGGCGGGTCGGGCTCGGGCAAATCCACCGCACTCAGCCTCATCCTGCGCTTCTGGGACCCGGTCACGGGCCACATTCTGGTGGACGGGCAGGAGACGGTCGCACTCGATCCCGCATCCTTGCGCGAGAAAATCGCCTATGTCGGGCAGGATACCTTCCTTTTCGATGGCTCTGTGCGCGAGAACATCGCCATGGGATTGCCCGAAGCCAAGGAAAGCCAGATCATCGCGGCGGCGGAAGCAGCGCAGGCCGATGCCTTCATCCGCGCTTTGCCGCAAGGGTACGACACGCCTGTAGGCGAACTCGCAGGAAGGCTTTCCGGTGGGCAGAAACAGCGCATCGCGATTGCGCGCGCCTTCCTGCGCAACGCGCCAATCCTGCTGCTCGACGAGCCCACCGCTGCGCTGGATGCCCATAGCGAGGAAGCCCTGCGCGAGACGCTCCAGCGCCTTTCCGAAGGGCGCACAACCATCCTTGTCGCGCATCGCCTCGCGAGCGTGATGCGCGCCGACCGCATCCTCGTGATGGAGGACGGGCGGCTGGTGGAGCAGGGCAGCCACACGGAATTGCTGGCGCGCGACGGGCGCTATGCCCGGCTCTATCGCATGCAGACGGGAGAGGGTTGATGCAGCCGAAGCAGATCCTGAAGGCCATCCGCAGCCCGTCCTATCTGCGTGATCTCCTGCGCTACAGGCGCGAGGCCAAGGCCCTGGGCCGCCCCGTGCCGTCGCTGAGCAAAATCCGCCCGATCTCGGATGAGGCGACCTCGTTCACGGGCTTCGACACGCATTACGTCTACCACACGGGCTGGGCCGCGCGCGTGCTCGCACGCACCAAACCGGCGATGCATGTCGATATCGGCTCGTCGCTGTTCTTCGTCGGCAATGTCTCGGCCTTCCAGCCGATGATCCATTACGATTATCGCCCGCCTGCGTTGGCTCTGCCGGGCGTGGATGTAGGTGCGGCGGATCTGCTGAACCTCTCATTCGCGGATGCGTCAATCGCCTCGCTCTCCTGCATGCATGTGGTGGAGCATGTCGGCCTCGGCCGCTACGGCGACACGCTCGATCCCGCTGGCGACATCAAGGCCTGCAAGGAACTCGCGCGCGTTCTCGCGCCGGGCGGGCAGTTGCTGTTCGTGACGCCAGTGGGGCAGGCGAGCGTACATTTCAACGCGCATCGCATCTATGCTTTCGAGCAGGTGATGGCGTTGTTTCCGGGCCTCAAGCTCGAGGAATTCGCGCTGATCACCGACAAGCGCGATGGCGCGACCTTCGTGCCCGATGCCGACCCTGCGCGCGTGGCGAAGCAGCGCTATGGCTGCGGCTGCTTCCTGTTCCGTAAGCCTGCATAGCCTTTTCCGGCGGAGTGGCCGCCGGTTCGCCCGGAGAAAAGGCTTTGGGAAAAACTACCGCGTGAACAGATAGCTCGTCTTGGCCTCGAACCAGGCGAGGCCGAAGCGGTTCAGCGTCTCGATCACGGGCGCACGGCTGAGGCTCGCATGGTGCACGCGATGCACCTTGAAGCCTGAGAAGACATCGAACACCCGCTTCGTCATCGGAAAGGTCTTGTGAAAGCGCGGGTGATTGCCGGCCGCAAAGCGCGGATGGAAAGACACAAGCGCCGCCACATCCTTCCGCTCGAGCAGGGGTGCCAGCACCGGAACGATCGCGTATTCCGCGCCTTCCGTGTCGATCTTGATGAAGACCGGCCCTTCCTTGGGCAGGAGGGCCGCGATATCCGCCGGGGTGATCGTCTCCACCGACCAGCTCACGGCGGAGCCCTTGTGATGAACGCTCGACATGGAATCGCCCTGCGCGGTCTTTGCGCCGAGCTGCACCGTGCCGTTCTCGGGCCAGACCGCACGCTCCATCACCGTGATTTTCGGCGCAAGAGACGGGTTCAGCGCGATATTCGCGCGCAGTTCGTTGGCGGCCACGGGATCGGGCTCGAAGGAGATCACCTGCTTCGCCTGTGACGCGGCGAAGAGCGTCACCGGGCCGATCCACGCGCCGAAATCGAGCACAGTGGTCTCGGGCGTCAGTTGCGATTCAATCGCTGCAAAGGTGCCGGGCTCCCAATGGCCGGAGGAAACGCGCCTCCAGAACGGAGTCTGCGGCCCATCGACCACGGCAAAACTGGCATTGCGAATGCGGATATCCGGCACAGGTCTCTCCCGAAGCTTCGCGCTTCAAAGCAGAAATCGGAAGCCCTCGCTACCCCTCAGAAATCGAGAAGCAGCGTCGTGCGGGCAGGCGAGGGCGCAAGCGTGCCGATAGCCGCCTCGCCCGTGGCGCGCGGCGCGATGAGCGTGGAAGCCTCCGCAACCGCCTTCACGAGGCGCGAGAAGGGCATCAGGGCAGGATCGAGCACCTGCACATCCTCGAAGCGCAGGCCAGTCGCAGCGTGCTCGAAAGCGGCTGTCGCGGCCGGCATACGCGCGACGCTGTTCTCCAGCACGAGAACGGGACGACTGGTTTGAGAGAATGGCCCATAGAGCGCCGCGATCTTCGCCTGTATGGCCGCCAGCACGTCCGGTGCCTCCAGCGGAACCACCACATCATCAATGTGGTTCACGTGGATGGCAGTCGCCGGGCGGAAGAGTTCCACCGGACGCGGGCGGAACAGGCCATCGGAAATCGCATCCTGAAAAAACCGCGTGCGGCCCATGCGCAGGCCCACCATCAGCAACATGTCCGGCGGGAGAGTGAAGCGATCCATGCCGAAAAAGCGCGGCAGCAGGGTATCGCAGAAGCGCGCGAGGCTCGCCTCGGCTCCGGTATAAAGCACGAGCGCCGGCTCGCGCGGGATGAACCGCCCGCCGGGCAGGAAGGGCGAGAGATCCGCCGGCGCGCGTGGTTCACCCGCCTGCCGGGCATCGGCCGCTTCAAACCGCTTGCCGGCAAGAAACACGCGCCCGCCACCATTTTCCAGCGCGAGATCGCCCGTGAAGCGCCGGTGGCTCCAGCCTGCGGGAAGCGCCACGCCAAGATCGGTCATCACGACAGCCGCGCCATCCGCTTTCGGCCAGAACGGCAACAGCGGCGCGGTGACGAGGCTTCGCCACTCGCGCATCGCACGGCTCGAATAGAGCCGCAGCACGGCCGGAATCAGCGCTTGACGAGGGGACACGGCCCAACCATGACGTTCGAGGACGCCGCTCAATAGGAGAAGCGCTTGTGACGCGCAACCGGCCGCTCGCCCGCATCAACCTCAATGTCTTCTCGAACGTGGCCTCGCCCGATGCGCACGATTGCCTCGTGCCGGAGGCGATCCACTCCTATTTCGAGTGCTTCGATGGCAATCGGGGCGCGGTGGAGACCATCACGCGCATCTTCTGCGATCCGAAGCCGCATCGCGCGAATTTCCCGGCCTGGAAACAGGCGATTCTGGATGGCACGAAGGGCATTCCGGTCGAGATTGTGGAAACGGAGGGACTGATCGACAGCTTCGCCCGCTCGCTCGAGTGCAGCGAATGCGATTATGCCGTGCAGCTCGAGCATGATTTCGTGTTCATCCGCTCGCGCATTCCGCATGGCCTGCCGGAGATCGTGGCCGAAATGGAGGCAGGCGAGTTCAATTTCGTGCGCTTCAACAAGCGGCAGAACATCCGGCAGGGCTACGACATGTTCCTCGACGAGATGCCGGGCACCGAGGTGCCGATGTGCCGCGTTAATGGCCGCTCGAACAACCCGCAGGTCATCAACGTGGCATTCTACCGTAGCGAGGTTCTACCCATCATCGGCGGCCCGAACGGCAAGGACATCGGCCTCGAAGGCGGGCTCTGCCGTTACTTCGGGGGCGGGCAGGTCTATGGCCCGTTGGGCTGGCCGAAGACGGTGCAGCATCTCGATGGCCGCGATGTGCGCTTCAGGGATCGGCTGGCGCGCAAGCTCTATTTCTGGAAGCGCGGCAAGGCGGCCTGAAGGTCCTTTGTTCAGGACGCATTTACTTCACGCGAACCAGCAACCACTTCGCTTGAAAATGCTTTTTAAAGCATCACCCAGCCCTCGGGGTAGAGATCCCCAATATAGGTCTTCTTGAGGGCCTCCGGCGCGAGCCAGGCGCGCGGGGCAATCACGAGCTTGCCCGGCCGGTCATCCAGCCATGCGCTCCACCAGCTGAAAGTGGAATTGGCGATGATATGATGACGCGCCCGGCTCATTAGCCAGAGATCGTCATGCGCCGGGTTGCCTGTCACCGCCTCATAGGCCACGCCCTCGGGCATCAGCGCGGGGATCGCATCGGGCGTATCCGTGAAGACATAGATGCGCTCGATGCCGCGCGCCGCGCAGGCCAGAGCAATGGCATCGCGATAATAACGCGGCGCGAGCGTGCCATGCACGGCGCTGAACTGGCTTTGCGTGAAGTCGCCGATCCGCAAATGCACCGCGAGGCTGCGCTCGGGCATGGAAGCCGCCAGCGCGCGGGCCTTCTCAGTGACCAACGGCCCCAGATCAAGCGATCTTCGAAGATCGGCTTCAAAGCCTTTGAAATATTTTTCAGAATGAAAATATCCTGAGAGGAAACACGAGCCAGAAATCGCCTCGAAGCGCGGATCATAGGCATAGCTCGCCTCGCGAAAGGCGCTGCCCTTCCACCCCGGCGGGGCGATGGCTTGCCCGAAGCTGAGGCGACGCCACGCGCGTGCGGCGAGGCGTTGGCCTGCACCCGATTCCACCACCACCCCGCCATGCGCGAGGCCTTCCAGCGCGAAGGCACGGCTGCTCTTGGCGCGGAAGCGGGAGATGTCGAACTGCAACGCACCGCCGAGACGCCGCGCCAGCGCGTAGCCCGCTGCGGCCTGAAACAGCTGGTTCCCGAGCCCGCCCAGCAACTCGACGCGGATGATCGGCTGCGCGCTCATTTCAGGAAAGGCAGGAAGCGCTTCAGGCGCGCGCGGCGCTTCTCGCGCTTGATCACGCGGATGGCGTAAAGGCGCGGGTGGATCACATCCATCTGCATCCCGTCCGGCTCGGGCGGGAAAAGATGCTGATGCGACGGCGCGAGATAGAGCGTCATGTTCTGCTGATACCAGAACTCGACATCATCATTTTCCCACGCGGCCCGGCGCGGCGCGAGGCAGGCGCGATAGCCCTCGGCAGCGAATTTTTGCGCCCAGTAGCTCTGCCATTGCTCATTGCGATGCCCCTCACCACCCTGGCAGGGAATCGCCGCCGAAAACAGCACCACGGGCGCGGATTGGCAAAGGTAGCGCACGAGGCGATTTCCGGCTTCCTCCGAAAGATGCTCGGCCACTTCCAGCGAGATCGCGAGATCAACCGGCTTGACCTCGGGCCATTGGCTGGCCTCGAAATCGATCCGCTCGAAGCTCGGTTGGGGAATGCGCAATTGCTCGGCACTCACCCATGGGCCATCGAGGCCACGCAGGGAAGGGATGCCAAGATCACCCGCCGCCTTCAGCCAGGTGCCGACGCCACAGCCCACATCGAGCATGCTAGACGGCTTGTATGCGCCCAGCAGATGCCCCAGCACGATGCGCGCGGAGCGCTCGGAGAGATCGGCAAAGCCCGCGAAGAAGTCCTTCGAATAGGCCTTGGCCCTCTCTTCGGAACTGTCGGCCATGGGACGAGCCTCGCGTTTCGGCGGCTTTACAATCGGGCGGGAGAGCTACAAGAACGCTGCCTACCGCATTTTCAAGCGAAGTGGCTACCGGTTCGCATGAAGAAAATGCGGTCACGAAAAGAACGGCAGCGGTTGCGGTTAATTCACCGCAGACGCTCCATAGTCAATCGCCAGCCCCCACGGGTTTGAGGCGCTTCAAACCGGAGACGGGCCTGATGTGCGGCATCGCGGCGCTTTTTCGCCCCGGCGGGCTCCGCCCCGATGATCGCGACGCGCTGCGCCGCATGACCGATTCCATCCGCCATCGCGGGCCGGATGACGAGGGCTTCTGGTTCGATGAGGCGCGCGGCGTAGGCCTCGCCCAGAGGCGGCTCGCGATTCAGGATCTCTCGCCGGCCGGTGCGCAGCCCATGCTCTCGGCCTCCGGGCGCTATGCAATCACGTTCAACGGAGAGATCTACAATTTCAAAGACTTGCGCGCTGAAATGGAATTGAAATCCGAAGCGCCCAACTGGCGGGGCCACTCGGATACCGAGGTTCTGCTCGCGCTGATCGAGGCGCGCGGGCCAGAAGCCGCGCTGAAGGCCGCGACCGGCATGTTCGCTGTCGTGCTGCTCGACCGGCAAACCGGCGCGGTCTACATCGCGCGCGATCGCATGGGCGAAAAGCCGCTCTATATCGCGGAAATCGGCGGCGCTTACCTCTTTGCCTCGGAGTTGAAGGCCTTCAAGGCGCATCCTCAATGGGATGGCACGCTCGATCACGCGGCCATCACCGGCTTCCTGCGCCACGGCTACATCACCGCCCCGGCAAGCCTCTATCGCGCGGCAAGAAAGCTGCCGGCGGGCGTGTTGCGGCACCTCGCACCCGGCCAACCAACGCAGGACACCGTCTACTGGGACAGCCTCGCCGAAGCGCGCGCGGCGAAGGCCAACCGCTTCACCGGCACCTTCGAGGAGGCGACGGACCGGCTGGATTCGCTGCTGCACGCGGCCATCCGCCGGCAGGTGATCGCCGATGTGCCGGTCGGCGCGTTTCTCTCCGGCGGGATCGATTCCTCCACCATCGCCAGCATCATGCAGGCGCAGGCGAGCCGGCCCATCGAAACCTTCTCGCTGGGTTTCCGCGAGGCGGAATTCGATGAATCGATTTATGCACGCGACATCGCAACCCATTTGAAAACCTCGCATAACGCGATTTCCCTTACAGGACAGGATGCGGCGGACCTGCTGACAACGATGCCGTCGATCTATGACGAGCCCTTCGCGGATCCCTCGCAATTGCCGACGACTCTCATCGCCGGTTTCGCGAGACAGAAGGTCACGGTGTCGCTCTCGGGCGATGCGGGGGACGAGCTGTTCGCAGGCTACGGTCGCTATCATTCCGTGCGCCGCAAATGGGAAAGCGGCGCGCGCGGCAGCCTTGAGCGCTTCGCCTCCGGGACCTATGCCAACGCGCTTGATGCCCTGCTCGCAATCCCCGAGGCGCTTGGGCTGCGGTCAGTCGCGGGCCATCGCATCGGGCCGTTGCGCCTGCGCTTGCAGGATCAGGCCAAGCGGATGGGTGCTGCCTCGGCTATTGAAGCCTATGAGCGCAGCTTCACGGTGATGGATCAGGCGCATCGCCTCGTGAAGGGCGGCGTGGCCGAGGCGGACCCGCTGGTGGCGGAACTCGCCCGCGAACGCGGCTGGTCGATCCTCGATTCGGCGACCGTGCTCGATGCTCAGCGCTACCTGCCGGACGATATCCTCGTGAAGGTGGATCGCGCGGCGATGCATCACAGCCTTGAGGCGCGCGTGCCGTTGCTTGATCCAGAGATTATCCGCTTCGCGTGGTCGCTGCCGGATGAGCTGAAAACGCGGGGCAAGGAGCGGAAGGCTTTGCTGAAGGCCGTTCTCGGCCGTTATGTGCCGCGCGCGCTGTGGGATCGCCCGAAGCAGGGCTTCGGCATTCCCGCCGCGGCGTGGTTGCGCGGGCCGTTCCGTGCTTTGGGCGAAGATCTGCTCTCGCGCGAGCGGCTCGAACGGCAGGGGCTGCTGGAGACGGATCTCGTGCGTGCGATCTGGGAGGATTTCCTCGCCGGGGGGCAGCGCCGGGTGAACCTCGTCTGGACCCTTTTCGTGCTCCAGCTTTACCTATCCGAGGCTTAAGCTCCGTCGACCTTCTTGTACGGCTGCGGGCGAATCCCGAAAATGTAAGCAAAAGAACCGAGGCCGCTCGCGACCTGCTTCGCCTGCTTGAAGGCGAATGTCTTGCCGGCATTCCCCATGAGCATCGCGGGGAGGGCAGGAATCATCATCACGAGGCCGCCCGCGAGCCGCCCCGCGCCTTTGGTGATGCTGCGGAAAATGGCCTTCGCCTTGCCGCGCTGCTTTTCATGCAAAACGGAAATGCTGATCGCCACGCGAAACGCGCGCTGCAATTGCCAATCCAGCGTCATGCGATTGGCCGGCACGTTCTCCTTCACCACCGCTTCGCCGAGCCAGCGGATGATCGCGCCGGATTTGTGCACACGCGTGAAGAAATCCGTATCCGAGCCGCCGGTGAAGCGCAGCGTTTCATCAAAGCGCAGGTTGAGGCCATCCGCAGCGAAAATGCGGGATTTCACCAGCGTATTATGCCCCTCGGCCTTGGTGAGAAGCGTGCCGGTCGCGCGCTTGTTCGGCTCGGGCAGGGCCATCCAATCGGGCGTGCCGGGCGGATATACCGAGATCACCCGGCCATAATGTACATCCGCCTCATTGCGCTGTGCCGCGGCGATCATGGTTTCGAGCCAGCCGTGTGTGGCTTCCTCGTCATCGTCGATATAGAGCAGCCAGTCATAGCCACGCTCGGCGGCGGTAATGCCGCAGCGATTGCGCGCGAAGGGCAGGCCGAGTTCCGGCTCCAGCACCACAAAGATGTTCCAGCCGGTTTCCTGCGCTATGCGCGCGGCCTGTTCCGCGCAGGTGATCTCGTGATTGTTCTCGATCACCGCAATGGCGCATTCCACTCCTGCCGGCACGGTGGAAGCCGTGACGGAGCGCAGGCAGGTCTCCAGCAGTTTGGGCCGGTTGCGCGTGCAGATGGTGACGAGAAGACGCATGCATTCCCCGCTTTTCCGCGTGAGACCTACGGCTTTCGCGTGCGCCTTTCAACGGGCCTATGCCCAGAAAACGCTATTCGTGCCGGAGCACGAAGCGATCCACGAAATCCGCAAAGCTCTTCGCCTTGAAGCCGGCCATCAGGGCATCGGCGTCGTAATCCTCGCGCACCCAATCCAAGAAGGGCTTGGCTTCATCGGGATGCGCCGCGAGATAGGCCTCGAACACAGCATCGAGAATGCCCGCTCGCGAGGAGCGGATATGCAGATGCCGCAGCGAGAGTTCATCCTTCGCTGCGCGCACAGTCGCGCCTTGCGTCACGATCCGGTCGAAGGCGGCGATGAACCCCGCGCGATCCGCTCCCGATTTGCAGTGCACGAGCATGGGCCGGGGCATGGTTTTCAGGCGTTCCGCAATCGCCAGCAGATGCTCGCGCGGCGGCGCCATGCGGGAGAAAACCGGGATATCCACCAACGTGTCATAGGTCAGGCCCAACGCCTCGGCCTTTTCGCGCGCCAGCGCATGGCCGCCATGGTTGGGCGCATCATGCCGGACATTGAGAATCGAGCGGATGCCTTTCCGCGCAGCCCAGGCGATATCCCACGGCATGGGCTGGTTGGAGCGCCAGCCGGTCGGGCCATATTGCTTGCGGTTCTTCCAGACGAGGCGCACCACGCCGAAATCCCGCACCAGCAAGTCGAACCACGCCGAAAAGCGTGCGCGGAAACCGGCAATCGGCCCCTCGAAGCGGCGAAGCTTCGGGGGCAGGGCATATTTGCCGGTCTCGGGCGCTCGGGTCTCTGGCATGGAACCCCGGTCAGGCCTTTTTCAGGAATTCCGTGCGCAGCACCAGCCCCTTGATCTTTTCGACACGGCACTCGACCTCCGCCGGGTCATCCGTGAGGTGGATGCCACGCACCATGGTGCCGCGCTTGAGAGTGGTGGAGGTGCCCTTCACCTTGAGATCCTTGATGAGGGTGACGTTGTCGCCCTCTTTCAACTCCGTGCCATTGCTGTCGCGCACAACCATTTTGCCCCCGCTTTTCCGCGCGGCAAACGAATCCGCGCATCGCCCTGCCTTGTGACATGAAGGCAGAACGAGGCCAAATCGGGCCCGAAATCGCTGCACTTCGGGCGCGCTGGAAAAGGACTTTTTCCGAAAGCACGCACCCCGATCCGATTTTTGCATCGAATGGGGCAATTTGCGGGTTTCCACAAACTCGCCTTCGTGGTCTTGTCATGCCAACGGAAGAGCAGAAGAAGATTTGAACGATTTCAAGCCGCAACGTTGGCTTTCTGGCAGAAGCAAAAGGGGTTCGGGGGGAACATGGCCGTCGAAATGTCGAAGGACCTGCGGGAGGGCGCGCTGGTCTATCACCGGTTGCCGAAGCCGGGAAAACTGGAAATCGTGGCCACCAAGCCGCTCGGCAACCAGCGCGATCTGGCTCTCGCCTATTCCCCCGGCGTGGCTGCGGCCTGCGAGGCGATCGTCGAGAACCCGGCGGAAGCGGATAACCTCACGGCCCGCCAGAACCTTGTCGCGGTGATCTCCAACGGCACGGCGGTGCTGGGCCTTGGCGATATCGGCCCGCTGGCTTCCAAGCCAGTGATGGAGGGCAAGGCGGTGCTCTTCAAGAAATTCGCCGGCATCGACGTTTTCGATATCGAAGTGAACGAGAAACGCGTCGAAAAGCTCGTGGATGTCATCTGCGCGCTGGAGCCCACCTTCGGGGGCATCAACCTTGAGGATATCAAGGCGCCGGAATGCTTCGAGGTCGAGGCCCGCTGCCGCGAGCGCATGAAGATCCCGGTCTTCCATGACGACCAGCACGGCACGGCGATCATAGTCGCGTCGGCAGTTCTCAATGCGATGGAACTCGCCGGCAAGCCGCTCGACAAGGTGAAGCTCGTGACATCCGGCGCGGGTGCAGCGGCGCTTGCCTGCCTCAACCTGCTCGTCTCGCTCGGCGTGAAGCGCGAGAACATCTGGGTCACGGATATCGAGGGCGTGGTCTACAAGGGTCGCATCGAATTGATGGACCCCTATAAGGGCATCTACGCGCAAGAGACCTCCGCGCGGAAGCTGGCGGAAGTCATCGAGGGCGCGGATATCTTTCTCGGCCTCTCGGCGGCGGGCGTTCTCAAGCCGGAACTCCTAAAGAAAATGGCCGAGAAGCCGCTGATCATGGCGCTCGCCAACCCGAACCCCGAGATCATGCCGGAAGTGGCCTATGAGGCCCGCCCGGACGCGATGATCTGCACGGGGCGCTCGGATTATCCCAATCAGGTCAACAACGTCCTCTGCTTCCCCTACATGTTCCGGGGTGCGCTCGATTGCGCGGCAACCACCATCAACGAGGAGATGAAACTCGCCGCTGTGCGCGCCATCGCCGAACTCGCGCGGGAAGCGCCGTCGGATGTCGTGGCGCGCGCCTATGGCGGCGAAGCGCGGCATTTTGGAGCGGATTCGCTCATCCCCAGCCCGTTTGATCCACGCCTCATCCTGCGCATCGCGCCGGCGGTGGCGAAGGCCGCGATGGCCTCGGGCGTGGCCCGCGCGCCGATCGCCGATTTCGCGGCCTATGAGGAGCAGCTCTCGCGCTTCGTGTTCCGCTCGGGCTTCATCATGAAGCCTATCTTCCAGCAGGCGAAGGAAAGCCCAAAGCGGGTGATTTATGCCGAAGGCGAAGACGAGCGCGCGCTGCGTGCCGCCCAGACCGCGATGGAAGAGAAATTCGCGATCCCCATCCTCGTGGGTCGCCCGCATGTCATCGAGGCGCGCATCAAGCGCTTTGGCCTCGCCATCCGGCCGGGCGTGGATTTCGAGATCGTCAACCCGGAAGATGACCCGCGCTACCGCGATTACGTGGCCACTTATCTCGAAATCGCGGGTCGCAAGGGCATCACGCCCGAGGCTGCGCGCACGCAGTTGCGCACCAATTCCTCGATCATCGCGGCGGTGGCCGTGCGGCGGGGCGATGCCGATGCGATGATCTGCGGCCTTGAGGGCCGCTATCGCTCGCGCCTCCAGATCATCCGGGATGTGATCGGCATGGAGGAGGGCGTGACGGAACTCGCGGCGATGTCGCTGATGATCACGTCCAAGGGCGCTTTCTTCATGGCGGATACCCATGTGAACGAGGACCCAACCGCCGAGCAGCTCGCCGAGATCGGTATTCGCGCGGCGGCGGAAGTGCGCCGCTTTGGCATCGAGCCGAAGATCGCGCTGATCTCGCATTCGGATTTTGGCAGCCATGACAGCGAAAGCGCGCGCAAAATGCGCCGCGCCACCGAACTCATCGCGGCGCGCGCGCCCGAACTCGAGGTCGATGGCGAGATGCAGGCGGATTCAGCGCTTTCCGACAAGGTGCGCGAGCGCGTGCTACCGCATTCGAACCTCAAGGGCGTGGCGAATATCCTGCTGATGCCCGATCTCGATGCCGCGAACATCGCGAACGAACTCACCAAGGTCATCGCGGATGCGCTGCCGGTGGGGCCGATCCTGCTCGGCACGGCTTACCCCGCGCATATCGCGACCTCAACCACCACCGCGCGCGGGGTGGTGAACCTCACGGCCATCGCCGTGGTCGAGGCGCAATCGCGCAAGGCCTGAGCCTGCCGCATCCGCACAGGAAAAAGGCCGACCCGTTTCCGGGCCGGCCTTTTTGTTGCCTGTGCGAGCCTTGCTTGCGAACTGCGCTTACTTGCCGAGCGCCTCAATCTCCAGCCGCTTCAGCAAAGCCGCGGGATCGTTGCCGGCGCCCGCGAACTCGATGAGCCGCACGCCCTCGGCATCCTTCGCGCGCACCTTCACGGAGAGCTCGCCGAGGCTCTTCAGGAAGTTGCCGACGGCCTCGGTCACGCGCGTGGCATCCGGGTGGTCAGCGAGGCCCATCACCAGCAGCATCGGGGCCATCGTCGCAATTTCGAGCCGCAACTGCTCGGGCTTCTTGCCGGTCTGCGTCGCGACCTGAGCAATCCCCTTCTCGAACCCGCCGCGATTGGTGAGCGAGAGGGTCGCCTGCTGCGCGGTGCCCGTGAGGAGCACGGCGGTCCAGTTCTCCACCGGGTCCTCGAAAAGCGCCTTCGGCACATTGCCGAGCACGAAGCTCATGGCGAGCGCGCCGACCTGTTCCACGCTGGTGGAGATATCCGGAAAGGTCACGGTCGATTTCGCTTCATCCCACACCCCATCGAGGTTGAAGGAGAGGTCCAAAGTCTCGATGCCCATGGCGCGGATCTGCTGGAGCACCTGCTCCTTCATCGAAGGCTGGATCGGCAAGCGGAAATTCGCGAGCTTCACGCCGATGCGCGTGGGCGTGACGCCCACAAAGGCGCCGTTGCGCATCTCGAAGCTGCCAACAGAAGCGCGAATGCGCTCATCCGGCTTGTTCTTCTGCTCGAAATCGATGTCCAGCCCCTTGAAGCCGAAGCCGATATCCGGCAGCGCCTGCCGCTCCATCTCGGCCTTGAGGCGCGCAACCTGCGCCTCGGGCTGGCTGTCGATGTCATCGCTTTCGAGCACGAGCTTGCCAAGGGCGGCGAAGATCAGCTTGTAGAAATCGCCCTGCCAATTGATGTTGCCGAGCCGCAGGGAGCCGTCCTTCGCGGAAACTTCGATGCCCTCGATCAGCCCACCGGATTGCGCGCCGCCCTGGCCGCGCATGCCGCCCAGCTTGAAGGTCACTTCCTGCTCCGGCCCGGCTTTGCCCGTGCCCTTGATGGCACCGACCTGCCATTCGCCCATCTCGAACGAATTGTAGAGTTCCAGCATGTTGGCGATAACTTCCGCCGGAAGATCTTCATCCGGGCTGGTCGCCTGCTTCTTCATGAAGGCTTCGAAACTCGGCCACATCGCTATCACCGGCTGGCGGGGCAGGCGCAGCTTTACGCCTGACGCACTCGCGCGACCGATTTCCACGCGGAAATCCTGCATGCTCACTTCGCCATCCGCCAGCACATAGGGGCCGTGAATGGGCTTGAAGGGCGCATTGCCCGTGGGATCCGCATCGATGAACCAGCGCAGGGCAGTCACGGGATCAATAAATTCCACGGTCGTCAGGCCGAATTTGGTGGTGTAGCCCATCGGCTTCTGGCTGGCATCGGGCACGAGCCCGACCTGCCGCGTCTCCGCGACCTCAAGGCGGTTGAACACCCCGGCGACAATGCTGCCGCCCTTGAAATTCTGGTAGACCGTGAGGCTCTTCTGGCCCTCGATTTCCGTCTCGACCTCGATGGAGCCTAGCGTGAATTCATCCGCATTGAGCTTCGCAAGGCCATCCGCGAGGGCTGCGATGGAGGTGGTCTTAAGCAGCGTTTCAATCTCCTCGCGCGGCAGGCTCGCATTGATGAGGTTGAGATCGCTGAGCTTTACGCGGAAGGTCTGGCCGGCCCACTGCACGGAAGGAATCGTCGTGACCACGCGCGGTTTCGGCGGGGGAGGCGGAGGCGGCGCGGGCGCCACGACTGGCGCGGGAGCCGGTGCAGGTTGAGGCACGGGCGCGGGTGCCGGAGCCGCCGGGCTTGCGGGCGCAGCTGCGACAGGCGGCGTGCTCGCTACAGGCGGAGCTGCGGCGGCAGGTGATGAAGCGACCGCAGGCGGGACCGACGGGGCCGAGGCCACGGGGGGCGCTGACGGCGGGCGGATAACGAAGAACATCGCTGCCCCGGCGACCGCTACAGCGGCCAGCGCGACCAGAAACATATTGGGGCGCGGCGCGCCCGGCTCCGGATTGCTCATGATATTCCCCCTGAAATGCCTTCAACAACGAATGAAACGCTGATTTCGGGCGTCTACCATTTCAGAAGGCGGATCAAGCGGAAATTGTGGCGCGGTCAGCCCTTCGTCACCGGGATAGGTGTTACACGCTGAAACTCGTGCCACAGCCACAACTGGCGGTGGCCTGCGGATTGCGGATCTGGAAGCTTTGGCCCAGCAACTCGGTCACGAAATCAAGTTCCGAGCCTTCGAGGTAGGGCGCGGAAACCGGGTCCACAAGCACGGTGATTCCCTCGCGCTCGATTCGCAGGTCGTCAGCTTTGCTCTCGGTCTCGATGGAATAGCGATACTGGAAGCCCGAGCAGCCGCCGCCTTCCACCGCCACGCGCATCATCGCACCGGGCTTTTCTTTGGAGAGGATCACGGCAAGGCGCTTCGCGGCGCTTTCGGTGATGGCCAAAGGCGGCTTTTCCGGTGCGGCAACGGGCTGGGGCGCGACGATATCGGTCGCGGAGAGAGCGAATTTTGGAGCCATCATCGATTTCGGTCAGGGTTCAAGGCCCTGCCGCCTTTTGCGTGACTGGTGCATTTGAATGTAAGGAAGCCGCGGCCCGCCCGCAAGATTTCACGACAAGGCCCGACGATCACGATGCTGTTCACCCGTGAGCGCCCGCTCTCGCCTTTCGCCGTCGACCACCGTGCCTCACGCGGGCGGCTCTTTCCGGCTGAGCCCTCGCCGACGCGCACGGAATTCCAGCGCGACCGGGATCGCATCATCCATTCCACCGCGTTTCGTCGGCTGAAGCACAAGACGCAGGTCTTCGTGGAGCATGAGGGAGATCATTATCGCACGCGTCTGACACACACGATCGAAGTCAGCCAGATCGCCCGCGCTCTGGCGCGCAGCCTCGGCCTTGATGAAGACCTCGCAGAGGCTTTGGCTCTCGCACACGACCTCGGCCACACCCCGTTCGGCCATGCGGGCGAGGATGCACTCGATGAACTGATGGCCACCCATGGCGGGTTCGACCACAACGCGCAGGCCCTGCGCATCGTTACGCGGCTCGAACAGCGCTATGCTGGTTTCGATGGCCTTAACCTCTCATGGGAGACGCTCGAAGGCCTCGTGAAGCACAATGGTCCGCTCGTGGCGGCAACAGGCGAGCCCATCGGGCGCTACCGCGCGAAGGGCGTGCCCATCGCGATCTCCGAATTCGATGCGCTGTTTCCGCTGGATCTTGTGACCCACGCCTCCGCGGAAGCGCAGGTCGCGGCCATTGCCGACGATATCGCCTACAACGCCCATGACATCGATGATGGCCTGCGCGCCGGGCTTTTCACGATCGACGACCTGCGCGATGTGCCACTGATCGGCCTGCTGATCGCGGAAATCGATGCGAAATGGCCGGGGCTTGAGCCTTCGCGCATCGCGCATGAGATCATGCGGCGGGTCATCACCCGGCTCGTGGAGGATGCGGGGCAGGAAGCCGAGCGGCGCATCGTGCGGCTGAAACCGCGCTCGGCGGAGGATGTGCGTCGCGCGCCGCATCCGGTGGTTGCGTTTTCCGACCAGATGGCGCGCGAGGAAAAGGCGCTGAAAGCGTTTCTCTTCCAGAACATGTATCGTGCGCCGCGCGTGATGGCGATGCGTGAGCAGGCCGAGCGGGTTATTCGCGGGCTGTTCGAGCGTTACATGGCCGATCCCGCCGCGATGGGCGGGAAGGGCGAGGCGCGCCCCCGCGCCGTGGCCGATTACATCGCCGGGATGACCGACCGCTTCGCGCTCCACGAATACCAGCGGCTGTTTGACGAAACGCCGCCGCTTCGCTAGGCCGCGAGCCACGCTGTTTTTCACCGTCCTCGCGTGAGGATATGGCCGTTTCGCTGGTGTTTCGCATGAACCTCTTCCAGTCCTTCGCCGCCGATGTGCAGGCGACCTTGCGCGCGCTGCCGCTGACCGCGAACCTCCCCGCCGAGGCTCTGGCCCGCGTGACCGTGGAGCCGCCGCGCGATGCGACCCATGGCGACCTTTCCACTAACGCGGCCATGGTGCTGGCGAAGGAAGCGAAGACGAACCCGCGCGCGCTGGCCACGGAGATTGTGGCGGCGCTTGAGAAAACCGGTCGCTACGTGAAGCTGGATATCGCCGGCCCCGGCTTCATCAACGCGACTTTGCCGCCCTCGGCCTATCATAATGTGTTGCGCGCAGTGCTGAAGGCCGGCGCGGATTTCGGTCGCTCGACCATGGGGCAGGGCCGGAAGATCAACGTGGAATATGTCTCCGCCAACCCCACGGGCCCCATGCATATCGGCCATGGACGCGGCGCGGTTTATGGCGATGCATTGGCGACCCTGCTCTCGGTCGCGGGTTATGAGGTCACGCGGGAATACTACATCAACGATGCCGGCGCGCAGGTCGATGTGCTCGCCCGCTCGGCCTTCCATCGCTATCGCGAGGCGCTCGGCCGCGATGTCGGCCCGGTGGGCGAGGGGCTCTATCCCGGCGATTACCTCGCGCCGGTTGGCAAGAAGCTCGCGGAAGAGTTTGGCGAGACTCTCGAAAACCTGCCCGAAAGCGAGTGGCTGCCGAAGGTCCGGCAAATCGCCATCGATTCCATGATGACGATGATCCGCGAGGATCTGGCCGCGCTGAACGTGAAGCACGATGTGTTTTTCTCGGAGGCCTCGCTGCAGGGCAAGAACTCGGCCGAGGGTGATCGCGTCGGCGCGACCATTCAGGATTTCATCGCGCGCGGGCTTATCTATCAGGGCCGCTTGCCGCCGCCGAAGGGCCAGAAGGACGAGGATTGGGAGGATCGCGAGCAGGCGCTCTTCCGCGCGACCGATTTCGGCGACGATGTGGATCGTCCACTGCTGAAATCCGATGGCAGCTACACCTATTTCGCGTCGGATATCGCCTATCACGCCAACAAGTTCAGCCGTGGCTTCGCCGAGATGATCGATGTCTGGGGCGCGGATCACGGCGGCTACGTGAAGCGCATGCAGGCGGCGACTCGCGCGGCCACCGGCGGCAAGGGCAGCCTTGAGGTGCGCCTCTGCCAGCTCGTGAAGCTGATGCGCAACGGCGAACCGTTCAAGATGTCGAAGCGCGCCGGCGATTTCATCACGCTGCGCGACGTGATCGACGAACTCGACGAGCAGGGCGGCGCGGGGCGGGGGCGCGATTGCCTGCGCTTCATGATGCTCGACCGCAAGAACGACCAGGAACTGGAATTCGACCTCGCTAAAGTGCTGGAGCAATCGAAGGATAACCCGGTTTTCTACGTGCAATACGCCCATGCGCGCACGGCCAGCGTATTCCGGCAGGCGGAAACGCTTGTCACACCGGCGGTGAGCGAGGCCGAACTCGCTTCGGCGGATCTCACAATTCTCGCGGATGAATCGCAGGTCGGGCTCATCCGGCTGCTTGCGCAATTCCCGCGTCTCGTGGAGCAGGCGGCGCTCAGCCGCGAGCCGCATCGCATCGTTTTCTACCTCTACGATCTCGCAAGTGCCTTTCACGGCTTGTGGAATAAGGGCAAGGAATTGCCCGATTTGAGGTTTATTAATAACGATGACCGAAAAGGAACATTAGCGAAGCTGGCTCTCGTGAAGGCCACGAGAACGGTGCTTGCGAATGGCCTCGCCATTCTCGGCGTCTCTGCGCCGGATGAAATGCGCTAGGGCATTGCGGGCATCGCGTGTCCATTCGGCGAGCAGTCGCCCGTCGCGGCGACGTTGCAGGAAGGGAAGGTCGCGTTCATGACCCTCAAGAATGAGCCCCGGCGTGAGCCGTCTCTCGCGGATCTCGAAGCCTTCGAGCGCCTTCTGCGCGACAGCCTGAAGGCTGACGGCCCTGAAGCCGCCCAGGCGCAGGTTGCGCAAGCACAGCCATCTGAGGCGGCACCTCCGGCACCGCCGCCGCAACCGGCCATCACGGCCGATAACGCGCTGGCCGAGTTCAACCGCCTCGTCGAGGCGCCTGTGGTTTTCGAACAACCGGGCGAGCCGCCGAGCGTGTCGCGCATCTCTGCCATCGAGCAGGCCTTGCGCGCCGATCTCGACAAGCCCGCATCAACCGAGCCCGCCCCCGCACTTCCGCGTGATCCATTGCTGGATTTCGAGGAGGAATTGCGCCGTTTCGAGGCGATGAGCCGCCCTGCGGCACCGCTTCCGGCCAATCCCGTGGAGCCCATCGAGCCCCTGCGTGGCGGTTATGCCGGTGACGCCCAGATGCCTTCGGGCCAGGCGGCAACCGCTTCCATGCAGGCCGAATGGATGGCCCCGGCCCAGCCGATCGTCATCCCAGAAGCGGCCCAACCCGATGCACATGAGGCGCTGGCCGCAGCCGAAAGCCGTCTCACGGCGGAAGCTGAAGCCGCGGCCTATGCCGGCGGTGCAGCCATGGCAGCCGGTGCTGCCGCTGGTGGCGCCAAGCGGTCGCGTGGCATCTTCCTCGCGCTGGGTGGCGTGGCCGTCGCGGGCCTCGCTGTCATTGGCGGCGTCACCGCCTTTTCGGGCTCCAAGAGCAACCAGACGGCCAGCAACGGCAAGGTTCCGGTGGTCGCCGCGAAGCCCGAGCCCGCGAAGGAAAAGCCCGCCAATCCGGGCGGCCTCGAAGTGCCAGACCAGAACAAGCAGGTGCTCGCTGCGCGCAATGCGCCCGCTGCTGATTCGCGACCCGCTCAGGTCGTGAACCAGACCGAGCAGCCGGTTGACCTGAACCAGATCGCGCGACGCGATAGCGTGCGCATCGTGGCACCGAACCCGTTCCAGCCCACGCCCGGCACTGCGGCTTCGGGGGAAACACCGGCGGCGACTGCGCCCGGCACTACACCGGCGCCCGTGCCCGGTGAACCGCGCCGCGTGCAATCTGTGCGCATCGCCGATCCCGTCGCGCCACCGCCGGCTGTGACGCCCGCATCTCCACCGTCTCCGACGGCACAGGGGATCGGTGCTGGCTCCATCGCGGCGATTGCCGCCGGAACGGCTATCGCAGCGCGTCCGTCCACTCCGCCAGCGGCGCTTCCGCCCGGTGGTCAGGCTGCCATTCGCCCCACAGCTCCGGCCACTCCGCCGACTGCCATTCCCACGCCGCCGACTCCCGCTGCAGCGGCTCCGGTTGAGGCGCCGAAGGTCGAGACGCGCCCGCAATCGCCGGTGACCCCGCCGCGCCCGACAACGACGGCTAATCCGCCGCCGCGCCCGGCTGCGAACAACGCACCGTTGCCGCTGAACCCGAATCGCCCGGCCACTCCGCCCGCTGCGGCGGCGAATGCGCCAGCCAATCCGGCTCCGCGCGTCGCTACGGCGCCCGCTGCCGCCGGGGGCGGTGCCTTCGCGATCCAGCTCGCCTCGCGCCCCACGGAAGCCGATGCACAGAATGCCGGACGCCAGCTCGGACAGCGCTTCTCCGGCCAGATCGGCGGGAAAGCTCCAGTCGTCGTGCGCGGTGAGGCCAATGGCCAGACGGTCTATCGCGTACGCGTCACCGGCTTTGCGCAATCCGAGGCCGCCTCCGCCTGTGATCGCATTCGCGCGGCGGGCGGCGCCTGCTTCGTGACACGCCAGTGATCCGATGAAGCCCTTGATCTTCGGCGCGGCGGGGCCGCGCCTGACGAACAGCGAAACCGCTTTCTATGCCGAGCACAAGCCGGCGGGGTTCATTCTCTTCCGCCGGAACATCGAAGACCCCGCGCAGGTTAAGGCGCTGGTTTCCTCCATGAAAGAAGCCGCCGGCAACCCGGATGCGCTCGTATTGATCGATCAGGAGGGCGGACGGGTCGCGCGTCTAAGGCCGCCGCATTGGCCTGTTTACCCCACCGGCGCCGCTTACGGCGCGCTCTGGCGCATCGACCCCGATCTCGCGGGCGAAGCGGCGTTTCTGGGTGCGCGTCTCATCGCGGATGACCTCTCCCAGCTTGGCATCAACGTCGATTGCCTGCCTGTGCTCGATGTGCCGGTTCCCGGCGCGCATGATGTGATCGGCGACCGCGCCTATGGCCGTGAGCCGCATATCGTGATGGCCCTCGGGCGTGCGGCCGCACAGGGCCTTCTGGAAGGTGGCGTTTTGCCGATCATCAAGCACATTCCCGGCCATGGCCGCGCGATGTCGGACAGCCACCATGCGCTGCCGCGCGTGAATGCCAGCCGCTACGTGCTCGACCACACGGATTTCCCCCCCTTCCGGGCCTTGGGCGATCTTGATCTCGCGATGACTGCGCATGTCGTCTACGAGGCGATCGACGCGGAAGAGCCCGCGACCACCTCCCGCAAGGTCATCACCGAGGTGATCCGCGGCCAGATGGGCTTTGACGGCATTCTCATGTCGGACGATCTCTCCATGAAGGCGCTTTCGGGCGATTTCACGCATCGCCGCACATCCGTCCTCGCAGAGGGCTGCGATCTTGTGCTCCATTGCAACGGCGAGATGCACGAGATGACACCCATCGCCGAGGGCTGCCCCGGCATCGCGGCGGAGGCCGAAAGACGGCTCAACCGGGCGCTTTCAGCACTCAAAAAGCCCGCGCGTCTGCCGTTTGACCGTGGACAAGCCCAGGCCCGGCTCGCCGAACTGCTTGCCATCCCCACGCATTGAGGTGATTCTCGCCGCATGGCGGGACCCACCGATACCAGCCTCGATTTCGAGGAGAGCGTGCTTGTCGCAAGCGATCGCGATGAGGGCGAGCGGCTGACCGTCTCGCTCGAAGGCTATGAGGGCCCGCTCGACCTGCTGCTCGATCTTGCGCGGCGCAACAAGCTCGACCTGCGGGAAATCTCGATCCTCGATCTCGCCGACCAGTATCTCGCCTATATCCAGGAGGCGCGGCGGCTGAAGCTGGAGGTCGCGGGCGATTACCTCGTCATGGGCGCGTGGCTGGCCTATCTTAAGTCGCGCCTCATCCTGCCGCAAAAAACCAGCGAGGCCGATCCCGAAGCCGTTGATCTCGCAAGCCGCCTCGCAGATCGGTTGCAGCGTCTCGAAAGCATCCGCAAGCTCGGTGAAATGCTCGGCGCGCGCCTCGGCGAGGCCCGCGAAAGCCTGCCGCGCGGGGCAGGGGAAAGCGTCATCATCGAGCGGCAATTTTCGTGGGATGCGAGCTTGCAGGACCTGATTTCGGCCTATGCCGAGCTGAGAAAGGTGCATGCGCAGAGCCGCTATCAGATCGGCCGTCGCACGAGCGTGCCGATCCCCGAGGCGCGAAACTTCGTGGAGGGAGAGCTCGCGCGCGAGCGGGATTGGGCGACGCTCGACCAGCTTCTCGCTCGCATGGCCGCGCATCGCAGTGCGCCGCGCAGCGCGCGCGCCTCAGCCTTCGCGGCGAGCCTCGAACTCGTGCGCGATGGCCGCGCCGATGTGAAACAGGAAGCGATTTTCGCGCCGCTTTTCCTGCGCCGCGCCGCACGAAAGCCGCTGCCAGCGGAGCCTTCCGCATGAGCAATCTGCCTTCGCGCCCCGGACCGGTTCTGCGTTCGGTTGATGATGATGACGATTCAATCCCGCGTCTGGCGCAAGGCCTCCGCATCGCGGAAGCCTTGCTCTTTGCGTCCCCCGAGCCGCTTGAGGAAGAGGCCATCGCCCGCATGCTGCCGCAGGGTGTAGATGCCAAGATCGTGCTGGTGGAGCTGGAGGCGCTCTATCGCAACAGAGGCGTGAATCTCTGCCGCGTCGCCGGAAAATGGATGTTCCGCACCGCGCCGGATCTCGGCTACCTCCTTAAAAAGGAGAGCCACGAGGAGAAAAAACTCGGGCGCGCCGCGCTCGAGACGCTGGCGATCATCGCTTATCACCAACCGGTGACGCGCGCAGAAATCGAGGAATTGCGCGGCGTTTCCACCAATAAGGGCACGATCGACGCGCTGCTGGATGCCGGTTTCATCCGCCTGCGCGGCCGCCGCCGCACACCGGGCCGCCCCGTGACCTTCGGCACGACCGAGACCTTCCTCATCCAGTTCGGGCTCGACAAGGTGGGCGATCTGCCAAGCCTCGCGGAACTAGCCGGCATGGGCATGGCCGACCCTGCGCTTTCCACGCTCGGCATGCCACTTCCCACGGATGATCCGGCGTTGCGCGCGGACGAAGACCCGCTCGAACCCGATATCTTCGACACCATGTTCGAGGAACGCCTGGAGGAGGAGGCGGAAGCCCCGCCGCTTGACCCCGATGGCGCGGATGTGTCAGCGGAACGGGAGAACCCGACCCGCCCGCGCCCTGATCCTGATGGCTGATTTCCAGAACGCCTCTCCCCGCATCCGCGCTTCCGCCGTCATTCCCGCCACGCTCTCTTTCGAAGGCGTAGGGAAATCGTTCGGCGATATCCACGCGATCGAGGATGTGACCTTCACGGCTGAAGCGGGCGAGGTGATCGGCCTGCTCGGCCCCTCAGGCTGCGGAAAATCGACCCTTTTGCGGCTGGCTTCCGGCATTGAGGAGCCGACGCGCGGGCGCATCCTGCTCGATGGCCGCGAGATTTCCGGGCCCAACGCCTTCGTGCCGCCTGAAAGGCGCGGCGTAGGCCTCGTTTTCCAGGATTATGCGCTGTTCCCGCATCTCGATGTGATGGGCAATGCTGCGTTTGGCCTGTCGAATCTCGATTCCCGCACGGCCCTCGCGGCGGCCGATAACGCGCTGCGGCGTGTCGGCCTCGGGCATCGCCTGCGCGCGATGCCGGGCGATCTCTCCGGCGGCGAGCAGCAGCGTGTTGCGCTCGCGCGTGCCATCGTGCCGCGTCCGCGCGTGCTGCTGATGGACGAGCCGTTCTCCAATCTCGACAAGCGCATGCGCGACACCGTGCGCGAGGAAACCGTGGCGCTTCTGCGCGAAACCGGCGCCACCGCGCTCATAGTGACGCACGACCCCGAAGAGGCGATGCGCATCGCCGATCGCATCGTGCTGATGCGCACGGGGAGGGTGGTGCAGGTGGGCGATGCCCGCGCGATCTACCACCAGCCAGTGGATCTCGAAGCCGCGCGGTTCTTCTGTGATCTCAACGAGGTGCAGGGCATCGTGCGGAATGGCGGGCTGACCACGCCGGTCGGCACCTTCCCGGCAAACGGCCTCGCCGAGGGGTGCTTGGGAATCGCCGCGATCCGCCCGCAATCGATCCGCCTGCGCGCGCCTGGCTTCTGTCTGCCGGGGCGCGTGCTGGAGCGGCGCTTTCTGGGCGAACTCGAATTGTTCGATCTCGCGGTGCAGGGGCTCGATGCGCCCTTGCGCATGCGGGCGCGCGAAAGCGTGCCCTTTCAACCGGGCGCGGATGTCGGGATCGAAATCGATCCGCGTGAAGTCCTTGTCTTTGCCACCGGGTAAGCCTAGTTTCCGCCCCGAGGGACCGAAGCGGTCGTAACGCGTTTTTGAGGAGGCCTCTTCATGGGCAGCATGAGCATCTGGCATTGGCTGATTGTCGCAGTGGTCGTGCTACTGCTGTTCGGCCGTGGCAAGATCCCTGAATTGATGGGCGATGTCGCCAAGGGCATCAAGAACTTCAAGGCCGGGATGAAGGAAGAAGACCAGGCCGCCGCCGACAAGGCCAAGGAACTCGAGGCCAAGGCCGCCGAGACCGTGCAGACCCAGACGCCCGCCAGCCAGCCGCCGAAGGCGAGCTGAGCTTTCATCCGGGCGAGACCGGCGTGCGGGCTAGCCCCGCGCGCCTGAAGGAGTGCCCCTTTCGCCATGTTCGATATTTCCTGGGGTGAATTCATCATCGTGGGCGTGGTTGCGCTCATCGTGATCGGGCCGAAGGAGCTGCCGGGTGTCATCCGCGCGGTGGGCCGCAGCATGGCGAAACTGCGCGCGATGGCCGGCGACTTCCGTTCTCAATTCGATGATGCCCTGCGCGAGGCCGAATTGCACGACGTGAAGAAGGAATTCGACGAGTTCAAGAACCAGGCGACCGGGCTCTCGACCTCCACGTTCGATCCTATCCGCAAGGAATTGCAGAGCGTGGCCGAAAGCGCGAAAGCGACCGCCAGCGGCGAAACCGGCGTCAACACCGTCAACGAGACGGTGCAATCCATCTCCGCCGAGGCGCAGGCCATGGAAACTGAAATCCGCGCCGGCGCATCCGATGCGACCACACCGCCCACGCCCACGGCTGAACCCACGAAGAGCGGAAACGCTGCATGAGTACCGCCCTGGACCCCAACCCCACGCCGACCATCGGCCCGGATATCCGCGCCGGCCAGGACGAGATCGAGGCTTCGCGCGCCCCGCTGATCGAGCACCTGATCGAGTTGCGCTCACGCATCATCAAGGCCATCGCTGCTTTCATCGTGATGACCTTCGTGTGTTTCGGCATCGCGAAATACATCTACAGCATTCTCGTCATGCCCTATGTCTGGGCGGCGGGCGGGCCGGAAAAGGCCCCGCTGATCTACACGCATCCGCTCGAATATTTCTTCGTGCAGCTGAAACTCGCGGTGTTCGGCGGCGCGTTTCTTGCGTTCCCGGTGATCGCCACACAGATCTACAAATTCGTCGCGCCCGGACTCTATAAGGACGAACGCGACGCGTTCCGCCCCTATCTCATTGCGACACCGCTGTTTTTCCTGCTCGGCACCCTGATGGTCATGGGCGTGGCGATGCCGCTGCTCATGAAGTTCTCGCTCTCCATGCAGCAGGCCGCGACCGAGGGCGTCGCCTCCATCTCGCTCCTGCCGAAGGTGGATGATTATCTCTCGCTGATCATGACGCTGATCTTCGCCTTCGGCATCACGTTCCAGCTGCCGGTCGTGCTGACGCTTCTGGCGCGGATTGGCCTGATCGACGCTAAGTTCCTGCGCGAAAAGCGGCGTTATGCGATCGTGATTGTTTTCATCATCGCGGCGATCTTCACGCCGCCAGATGTCATCAGCCAGTTCGCGCTCGCGATTCCCACGCTGCTGCTCTACGAACTCGCGATTTTCGCGGTGGCAATGGTTGAGAAGAAGCACAAGAAGAAAGAAGCGGAAACCGCCGTAGTGCCGGGCGAGTAACGCCTCGCGTCATGTCCGGGCTTGGCCATTGCACAAAACCGTGGATGGCCGGGCTGAACCCGGCCATGACGGGCGTGCATCTGATTTCCGATTCGCGAGCCTTCAAAAGAGCCTCCCATGCATGATCTGCGCGTCCTCCGAGCGAACCCCGATGCGTTGAAGAACGCGATGATCCGGCGGAACAAGCCGGAGGAGGCCGCGAAGGTCGATCAGCTCGTCGCGCTTGATGCCGAATACCGCAAGCTGCTCACCGAGAAGGAAACGCTGCTCGCGCGGCGCAATGCGGCCTCG
>JALOTF010000033.1 GCA_025458025.1 Beijerinckiaceae bacterium
GATATTCGTGCGCTCGTGGATGGAAACCACATTCGCCGTGGCCATGGCCGTGCCGAGCTTCACGAGGAACTGCGCGCCCGCCTCCATCACGCGTTCGCCAGTGAGGATCACGCGCGCCTCGATCTCCTGCCGGATGCGCGGCCGCGAAGAGGCACGCACGGCCAGCGGCGCGGCAATGACATCCCCGCGCGAGAGGTCGATCTCATCAGCGAGCACCAGCGTCACCGCCTGCCCGGCATGCGCGGTTTCAAGATCGCCATCGGCGGTGACGATGCGCGTGATGGGCGGTGACGATGCGCGTGATGCGGCTCTCGCGGCGCGAGGGAAGCGCTTCAATCGCATCGCCCACGCTGACTCGTCCAGTGGCGATGGTGCCGGAAAAGCCACGAAAATCGAGGTTCGGGCGGTTCACCCATTGAACGGGCATGGCAAAGGCCGGGTTTTCGTCGCGGCGCGGTTCAACATCCAGCGATTCCAGCAGCGGCAGCAAAGGCGTGCCGGTGAACCACGTCATGTTCGGCGAGGGCACCGTGAGGTTGTCACCCTCGCGGGCCGAAACCGGCAGGCAGGTAATGCTCTCGAAGCCGAGGCCAGCAGCAATCTCGCGATATTCCGCCTCAACACTGCGGAAAACCGCCTCGTCATAGCCCACGAGGTCCATCTTGTTGATGGCGACAATCACCTGCCGCACGCCCATCGTGGAAACGATGAAGGAGTGTCGGCGCGTCTGCGGCAGCAACCCTTTCCGCGCATCGACCAGCAGGATGGCGACATCCGCCGTGGAGGCCCCGGTCGCCATGTTGCGGGTATACTGCTCGTGGCCCGGCGTATCGGCCACGATGAAATGCCGCCGCGCGGTCTGGAAATAGCGATAGGCGACATCAATCGTGATGCCCTGCTCGCGCTCGGCGGCGAGGCCATCGACCAGCAGCGCGAAATCCAAAGCCTTGCCGTTGGTGCCGAATTTCTGGCTGTCGCGATCGAGCGCTTCGAGATGATCCTCGAACACCGCGCCGCATTCATAGAGGATGCGGCCGATGAGCGTGGATTTCCCGTCATCCACCGAGCCGCAGGTGATGAAGCGCAGAATCGAGCGCGCGGGCGCGGGCTCGGCCAACGGCGCTTCCACCAGTTTCAAGGCCGCGCCCATCAGAAATACCCTTCCTGCTTCTTCGCTTCCATCGAGGCCGCACCATCATGGTCGATGAGGCGACCCTGCCGCTCGGAGGCGCGCGAGGCATTCATCTCAGCGATGATCCCGTCGAGCGTATCCGCCTCGCTTTCGATGGCCCCGGTCAGCGGGTAGCAGCCGAGCGTGCGGAAGCGCACTTTCCGCATCTCCGGCACCTCGCCGGGCAGCAGCGGCAGGCGGTCATCATCGCGCATGATCAGCGTGCCGCCGCGACGGACAACCGGGCGCTCCTTCGCGAAATAAAGCGGCACGACCGGGATATTTTCGAGCGCGATGTAGCTCCACACATCGCCCTCGGTCCAATTCGAGAGCGGAAAGACTCGGAAGCTCTCGCCCTGCTTTTTCCGGGTGTTGAAGAGGTTCCACGGCTCGGGTCGCTGGTTCTTCGGGTCCCAGCGATGGCCCGGCGAACGCAGGGAAAACACACGCTCCTTCGCGCGGGATTTCTCCTCGTCGCGCCGCGCACCACCGAAAGCGGCATCGAATCCGTGGAGATCCAGCGCCTGCTTCAGCGCGGCGGTCTTCATCACATCGGTATGCACCTGAGAGCCCGAGGCGATGGGGTTGATGCCCGCTTTCACGCCCTCCTCGTTGATATGTACGATGAAATCGAGCCCAAGGCGCTTCGCGGTTTCGTCACGAAACGCGATCATCTCGCGGAATTTCCAGGTCGTATCGACATGCAACAGCGGAAACGGCAGCTTGCCGGGGTGGAAAGCCTTCAGCGCGAGATGCAGCAGAACGGCGGAATCCTTGCCGATGGAATAGAGCAGCACCGGCTTCTCCGCCGTCGCCGCCACCTCGCGCAGGATGAAGATCGCTTCCGCCTCAAGGCGCTGCAGATGGGTCATGCTGGTCATGCGAAGGCTTCCTTGCGCGGCTCCGGGCGCACGAACTTGCCATCCGGCCCGACATGCAGGCCGCATTCCTTCTTCGCCTCATCCTCCCACCACCAGCGACCCGCGCGCTCGGGTTCACCCGGCTGGATGGCCCGCGTGCAGGGCGCGCAGCCGATAGAGAGAAAGCCGCTGGCGTGCAGCGGGTTGATTGGCACGTTGTGCGTCTTGGCGAAGGCCAGCGCATCCTCGCGGCTGAAATCCAGCAGCGGATTGAGCTTCACGAGGCCATATTGGGCGCTCTCTTCGGCGAACGGCGTGTCGCTACGGGCGGGGCTCTGGTCGGCGCGGAGCCCGGTGATCCAGCCCGCAGCGCCCTTCAGCGCGCGCGAGAGCGGCTCGACCTTGCGGATCTGGCAGCAGGCTTTCCGGGCCTCCAGCGAGGCATAGAACCCGTTGATGCCACTCTCGGCGATGTAATCCTCCACCGCCTCGTGGCGCGGCGTATAGGCGAAAACCTTGATGCCGTAGAGCGCCTCGGTTTCGGCCCAGAGCGCATGCGTTTCTGGGAAAAGCCGGCCCGTATCGAGCGTCGCGAAGGCGATCTTTGCGCCACTTTCCACGACGAGATGCGTCAGAACCTGATCCTCAAGGCCGAAACTCGTGGTGAAGACGATCTCGCCCGCGAGCGCCGCACGGATCGCACGGATGCGCTCGACAGGGGCAAGGCCCGGAAGCTCGCGCGCCAGAGCGAGGATCATCGTTGTATCCCCCGAGCCGCGCGGCGCTGTTCCAGAATGCTCTGGCCGCCGGTCTGATGGCTCGTCTGATATGTCGCGCGGAAGGCACGCGCCGCCGCGAGCCAGATCTCCACGGGTTGGCGGCTCGCGACGTCCGGCGGCAACTCCACCTCGTCGAAACCGCACGCCAGTGCATAGGCGAACTGATCCGCGATCAGCGGCCCGACCGCGCGCAGGGTGCCGCGATAACCCGCATTGCGCAGGGACTTCGCGATGGAAAAGCCGCGCCCATCCGAAAAGCTCGGGAAGATGATCGCGATCAGAGCGAGCCGGTCGAAATGCGGTTCCAGCTCCGGCAAACGCACGGTGTTGGCGATCTCCACGCCCACGGGCTGGTTGCCGGAGAGCGCCTCGGCGAGTTCCGCGAAGGGCACGATACGCGGCGTGGCACCCGCCTCGCGCGACCAGATTTCCGCCTTAACGCCGTTCCGATCAAGCAGCGACATCAGCCGCCTCCTTCGTGAAAGCGGCCTTGAAGGGCGCGAGGCCAAGACGGCGCACGGCCTCGATGAAGGTTTCGCCTGCCTGGCGCTCGGCGAGATAGACGCTCACGAGCCGCTCGATCGCGTCCGGCACTTCCTCGGCGGTAATCCCCGGCCCAATGATCTCGCCAATGGCGGCGTTCTCGGTCGCGTCGCCGCCAAGGGTAATCTGGTAGCTCTCCGCGCCGCGCTTCTCGAGGCCGAGAATGCCGATATGCCCGACGTGATGATGCCCACAGGCATTGATGCAGCCCGAAATCTTGATGTTCAGCGGGCCAATGTTCCGCTGTTGGTCGAGATCCGCGAAACGCTTCGCGAGGTCCTGCGCGATCGGAATGGAGCGGGCGGTCGCCAGCGCGCAATAATCGAGGCCCGGGCAGGAGATGATGTCGGTGATGAGCCCGACATTCGCCTCCGCGATGCCTGCCGCGCCCAGCTTCTGCCACAGCGCGAAGAGATCGGCCTGCTTCACATTCGGCAGAACGAGGTTCTGCGCATGCGTGACGCGGATTTCAGAGAACGAATATTGATCCGCGAGGTCAGCCACCGCGCACATCTGGTCGGATGTGGCGTCACCCGGCGCTTCCCCGATGCCCTTGAGCGAGATCGTCACCGCCGCATAGCCGGGCTGGCGATGCGGGAAGGTGTTGATCTCGGCCCAGGCCGCGAAAGCCGGGTTCGCGGCCTTCATCGCCTCATATGCACGGCTCACAGGTGGCAGTTTTTCATAGGCTGGCGGGGCGAAATAGGCGGCGATGCGCGCCACTTCCTCCGGGTCGGCATTGATGGTCGGACCGTCGAGCTTGGCGAATTCCGCTTCCACGCGCGCCCGGAATTCGTCGATTCCGATCTCGTGGACGAGGATTTTTACGCGCGCCTTGTACTTGTTGTCGCGCCGCCCTTCGAGGTTGTAGACTCGCAAAATCGCTTCGAGATAGGCGAGCAGATCCGCCTTCGGCAGGAAGTCGCGCACCACCTTGCCGATCATCGGCGTGCGACCTAAGCCCCCACCGACGAGGATGCGATAGCCCACCGCGCCTGCATCGTTCTTCACGACACCGATGCCGATATCATGCGCCGCAATCGCCGCGCGATCCTGCGGCGCGCCGGTGACGGCGATCTTGAACTTGCGTGGGAGGTAATCGAATTCCGGATGCAGGGTGGACCACTGGCGGATCAGCTCGGCAACCGGGCGCGGATCCTCGATTTCATCCGCCGCCACGCCCGCGAATTGATCGGCTGTCACGTTGCGGATGCAATTGCCCGAGGTCTGGATCGCGTGCATCTCGACATCCGCGAGAAGCCCGAGAATTTCGGGAATGTCCCGCAATTTCGGCCAGTTGAACTGCAGATTCTGGCGCGTGGTGAAATGCCCGTAGCCGCGATCGTATTTCTCGCCGATCAGCGCGAGCTGCCGCAACTGGCGCGAAGAGAGCGTGCCATAGGGGATGGCGATGCGCAGCATATAGGCGTGTAGTTGCAGATAGACGCCGTTCTTGAGGCGCAGAGGCTTGAACTCGTCATCCGTGAGGCTGCCATCGAGCCGGCGCTTCACCTGCCACGCGAATTGCGCAACGCGCTCGCGCACGAAAGCTTCATCGAATTCATCGTAGCGATACATGGCTCACCTCACCCCGAATTCGGCCTGCTTGCCGAGGTCGGGCCGGTGCGACGGCCCCTTCACCTTGAAGCGCTCGCGGAAATGGTTGGGCACGGGCACGCCGGCCTCATCGCGCGTGATATCCACGAGATCGGCATCGACGACCTCGTTCCGGGCAAAAGCGGCGCGCGCTTCATCCAGCAGGCGGTTGGCGGTCGCCTCATCCTCGGCGACCAGCGCCTCGCGCGGGTCTCGCGACCAGCCCGACGCAGTGCGGAACACCACATCGCCATCCAGCAAGGCATTCGCCAGCAGGATGGCGGGCAGCGGGGTCTTCTTCTGGGCGGACATCAGACAGGCTCCGGCAATGTGAGCGTCAGGCCATCCAGGCCATCGCTCCAGAGGATCTGGCAGGAGAGCCGCGAGGTCGGTTCGAGGACGGGAAGCTCGTCGAGCTTCTCCAGTTCCTCCTCGCGCGGTGGCGGCAGGCGATCCGCCCATTCCGGCGCCACGATCACATGGCAGGTCGCGCAGAGGCAGGCGCCGCCGCACTGGCCCTCCAGCCCCACTTTCTGCTCGCGCAGCAATTCCATCACGCGCCAGCCCTCGACCGTGTCGAGCGTATGGGCGTTTCCCGCTTGATCGATGACATGGAGCTGCGCCATCGGCCTAAAGGCCAGCCGTGAACCGCGGAAACGCGGGAAAAGCGGGTGAGGAAACCAGCATCTTGGCCTCAAATCGTTCTATAAACAGAACAAAAATATATATAAAAAGAACAATCGTCTCAATCCGGTCGGGCAATGGCTCTGTTTCAAAGTTCGGGTGCGCAGGAGAAAACCCTTCTCTGCCCCTCCCGGAACGAGGGTTTTCGCGGGCCCGAGGAAAGCCGCGCCGGGGAATCTTCGCACGCCGCGCGGCACCACCGCTGGACGGGCCGGGACGCGCACCCTAACGTGACCCGCGTCGAACCTGAGGACATGACGATGCTTGCCCGCAGATCCCTTCTGGCCCTGTCGATCGCCGGCCTTCTCGCCATGCCCGCCGGCGCACAGACGCAGCCGCCGGTGATCTTCGCCGCCGCGAGCCTGAAAACCGCGCTCGATGAGGTCGCGAGCCTCTGGGTGAAGGAAACCGGCCTCCCCGCCCTGCGCATCGCCTATGCCGGCAGCAATGCTCTGGCCCGGCAGATCGAACAGGGCGCGCCGGCTGATCTCTTCCTCTCCGCCGATCTCGACTGGATGGATGTGCTCGCTGCGAAAAACCTGATCCGCCCGGAAACGCGTCTCAACCTGCTGGGAAACCGCATCGCGCTCGTGGTGCCGGCGGAATCGAAGGTGGAATTCCGCTTCCAGCTCGGCGCATCGCTGGCGCCCCTGCTCGCGGGCGGCCGGCTCTCCACGGCGAATGTCGAAAGCGTACCGGCGGGGAAATACGCCAAGGCCGCCTTCGAGAAGCTCGGCCTCTGGGGCAGCGTGAAGGATCACCTCGCGCAGGCCGAGAATGTGCGCGCCGCGCTTCTGCTGGTCGCGCGCGGGGAAGCGCCGCTCGGCGTCGTCTACACCACCGATGCCGCTGCCGACCCCAAGGTGCGCATCCTCGCGACTTTCCCCGAGGACAGCCATCCGCCCATTCTATATCCTGCTGCGATTGTTGCGGAATCGAAAAACCCGCTCGCTGCGCGATTCCTCGAATTCCTGCGTGGCGCGGGCGCACGCGCCGTGTTCGAGCGGAACGGCTTCATGCTTCCCACCTCGCCCCGGCAGGGCAGTTGAGGCCGCCTTGTTCGCAGCGTTATCCCCGGAGGAATGGGCCGCCCTGCAACTCAGCCTGAAGGTCGCGCTGGTCGCGACCGTCGCGAGCCTGCCCGCGGGCATCGCCGTGGCTTTGCTGCTGGCGCGCGGGCGCTTCTGGGGGCGCAGCGCGCTCGATGCCCTCGTGCATCTCCCGCTCATCCTGCCGCCGGTTGTCACGGGTTACCTGCTGCTGCTCGCCTTCGGCCGGAAGGGCCCCATCGGCGCCTGGCTGGAAGCGACCTTCGGGATCGTGTTCTCGTTCCGCTGGACCGGAGCTGCCTTGGCCGCCGCTGTGATGGGCTTTCCGCTGATGGTTCGCGCCATACGGCTTTCCATCGAGGCGGTAGATCGTCGGCTCGAACAGGCCGCGGACACGCTCGGCGCGGGGCCGGTTCTCACGTTTCTGCTCGTCTCCCTGCCGCTCGCCCTGCCCGGCATTCTCGCCGGCATGGTGCTCGCTTTTGCCAAAGCCATGGGTGAATTCGGGGCGACCATCACCTTCGTCGCGAATATCCCGGGCGAAACGCAGACGCTCCCCACGGCCATCTACACCTTCACCCAAGCGCCCGGTGGCGATGCCGCCGCGATGCGCCTCGTGCTGATCTCGGTCGCTGTTTCCGTGGCAGCGCTCGTGCTCTCGGAATGGCTCGCGCGCGGCCTCACCCGGCGGATGGACGGGCGATGATCGAGATCGACATCCGCCACCGCGTCGGCGCGCTGGAAATGCGCGTTGCCTTCCGCTCGGAAGGGCCGGTCACCGCCCTGTTCGGCGCCTCTGGCGCAGGCAAAACTACGCTGCTGAACCTGATCGCGGGATTGGCCACGCCGGATTCCGGGCGTATCGCGGTTGTAGGCGAAACGCTGGTGGATCGCGAGAAGAACATCAATCTGCCGAGCCGCAAGCGGCGGATCGGCTATGTCTTTCAGGATGCGCGGCTTTTCCCGCATCTCACGGTGAGGCAGAACCTGCTTTTCGGCCGCTGGCTCGCGCGTTTGCCACTGGCAGATGCGGAGGTGGAGCGCATCCTCGCACTGCTCGATCTGGCGCCGCTGCTGAAGCGCCGGCCTGCGCATCTTTCCGGCGGTGAAAAGCAGCGCGTTGCTCTCGGACGCGCCCTGCTCGCCTCGCCCCGCCTATTGCTGATGGATGAGCCGCTCGCATCCCTCGATGGCGACCGGAAGGACGATATCCTGACGCATCTCGAAGCCGTTCGCGACACTATTGGCATCCCGATCATCTATGTCAGCCACGCGCGCGACGAGGTAGAACGCCTCGCGAGCCATATCGCGATGATCGGGAAGGGCGAACTCACGGCCTTCGGGCATGTCAACGACGTGCTCCGGAAATCTTCCGGGCAGGAGCATTAAGTCGATTGAGTGTGAAGCGCCAGTGGGAGAAGCAGGACTCGAACCACCCCATAGGCTTTTGCTCGCAAAAGCCGGCAAACCAAAAGAATCGCAGGTTGGTCGAGAATAAATAAATGGTGGGAGAAGTAGGACTCGAACCTACGAAGGCTTAGCCAGCGGATTTACAGTCCGCCCCCTTTGCCGCTCGGGACATTCTCCCAACCCGCGTGAGAGAACCCGCGCGAGAGACCGGCCTTATGGGCAAGGGTTGCCCGCCTGTCAACCGGGAAAGCCACGGGTTTCGGGGCATCCGGCCAAAGGTTGCAGGCACGACACAATTGCGCCTCGCATGGCTCGGTTTTCTGGCCTATGAACCCCATCAAACATACGGGAAACATCATGGCCTACGATAACAAGCGCCCCTACCACCCGCTGGATCGCCGCCCCAAAGCAGCTGGCGAGGAGAACCAAACCGGCGAAAAGCCGCGCTTCAAGGACAAATCCCGCTTCGCACCGAAGCCGAAAGCGCCGAAGCCGCAACTGCCGGATGACACGGATGTGCTCTACGGCATGCATTCGGTGAAGGAGGCGCTGGCCAATCCGCGCCGCAAGTTCCGCCGCATCGTCGCCACCGAGAATGCTGTGGCGCGCCTCACCGAGGACGGCGTTACGCTGCCGCTGACGCCGGAACTCGTGAAGCCCGAGGTCATCAACAAGCTGCTGACGCCGGATGCCGTGCATCAGGGCATCTATGTCGAGGCCGAGCGCCTGCCGTTGATGCCTTTGGGGAAACTCCCGCGCGATCGCATCATTCTCGCGCTCGATCAGGTGACCGATCCGCATAACGTGGGCGCGATCCTGCGCTCGGCAGCGGCTTTCGACGTCGGCGGGTTGATCGTCACGCATCGCCACAGCCCGGAAATCACCGGCGTCCTAGCCAAGGCCGCCTCCGGCGCGCTGGAACATGTGCCGATGGCCGGGGTGCAGAACCTCGCCCGTGCACTCACCACGCTGAAGGATGAGGGTTTCTTGGTGATCGGGCTTGATTCCGAAGCCCCTGAAAAGATGGCTGATCTCACCCTGAAGCTGCCGATCGTGCTGGTGCTCGGCGCCGAGGGGCGCGGCCTGCGGCCTTCCACGCGCGAACTCTGCAACCACCTCGCGCGGCTCGAGCTGCCAGGGGCCATCAAGAGCCTCAACGTCTCGAATGCCGCGGCCATCAGCCTCTACGCCGTGCAGCAGGCTATCGCGAAGGCGTAAAACGAAAACGCTCCGCAACCGGGGAGCCGGCGCGGAGCGGGGAGAAGCGATGCGGAGGGGTTCCGCATCGCGAGGGAGGCCAGATTACTTGCCGTAATTGTGGGTCTCGATGTCGCGATCCTTGGTCTCGGGCACCAGCAGGATGCCGATCACGAAGGTCATCAGCGCGAAGCCGATCGGATACCACAGGCCGTAGTAGATATCGCCCGTGGAGGCCACCATTGCGAAGGAGGTCGCCGGCAGGAGGCCGCCGAACCAGCCGTTACCGATGTGGTAGGGCAAGCTCATGGCCGTGTAACGGATACGGGTGGGGAAGAACTCCACCAGAGCCGCCGCGATGGGGCCGTAAACCGCCGTCACATAGAGCACCAGGATCGTCAGGATCGCGATCAGCGTCAGCGCCTGCGGGTTGCCGAGGGCCGCGAAGAAGCCCGAGACCTTCACCTTGGCCGCATCATTCGCCGCAGGATAACCCGCCGCAACCGAAGCCGCCGTGATGTTCTTGGTGAAATCCGCAACGCCGGCGCCATAAGCCACTTCGGTGCCATTCACGGTCACCTTCATCGCCTGGCCAGCCTGGCCGGGAGAGTAGGTGTACTTGATGGCCTGCGAGGAGAGCACGCGGCGAGCGATGTCGCAGGGCGCCGAGAACTGGCGGATGCCCACCGGGTCAAACAGGTTGCCGCACTGGGCCGGATCAGCCGAGACATCGACCTTCACCGTCTCGATGGCCTTGGCATAAGTCGGGTTCGCCGTTTCCGCCATCATCTTGAAGAGCGGGAAGTAGGTGAGCGCCGCGATCAGGCAGCCGCCGAGAATGATCGGCTTGCGGCCGATCTTGTCCGAGAGCGAGCCGAACAGGATGAAGCCACCGGTGCCGAGGATGAGCGACCATGCGATCAGCACGTTCGCCGTGAGCAGGTCCACCTTCAGGATCGACTGGAGGAAGAACAGCGCGTAAAACTGTCCCGTGTACCACACCACCGCCTGGCCGATCACAAGGCCGGTCAGCGCGATGATCACGACCTTCAGGTTGCGCCACTGGCCGAAAGCTTCCGACAGCGGAGCCTTGGACTGGGTGCCCTCTTCCTTCATCTTTTGGAAAGCCGGGCTCTCATGCATCTGCAAGCGGATCCAGACGGAGATCGCGAGCAGGAAGATCGAGCCAAGGAACGGAATGCGCCAGCCACCCTGCAGGCCGAAGAAGAGCGGGAAATCATCCGCGAAGGCCTTCTCGCCCATCCACATGCGCAGGCCCACGATCACGAAGAGCGAGAGCAGCAGGCCGAGGGTCGCGGTCGTCTGGATCCACGAGGTGTAGAAGCCGCGCCGGCCAACCGGAGCATGTTCCGCCACATAGACTGCCGCACCGCCATATTCACCGCCGAGCGCCAAGCCCTGGGCCATGCGCAGCGCGATGAGGATGACCGGAGCCGCCCAGCCGATGGTCGCGTAATCCGGCAGCAGGCCCACGAAGAAGGTCGAGAGGCCCATGATGAGGATGGTCATCAGGAAGGTCTGCTTGCGGCCGATCAGGTCGCCGAGGCGGCCGAAGACCAGCGCGCCAAACGGACGCACGAGGAAGCCCGCCGCGAAGGCGAGCAGCGCGAAGATCGAGCGGGTGTTGACGTCGAAGGCCGAGAAGAACTTCGCGCCGATCATCGCCGCGAGAGAGCCGTACAGGTAGAAATCGTACCATTCGAAAACGGTGCCGAGCGAGGAAGCGAGAATGACTTTCTTCTCTTCCCGGGTCATCGGCCGCGGAGCCGCGCGGCCCGATGCTGCCATGGTTGCGTTGGACATGATGCCCTCCCTTGGTGGTTCAAGACCAGACGAACCAATTCCCGGCGTTGCTTCAGGCCAGAAGGGAGCGTTCACCCCGGCGGGTGCTCCCGCGGGGTGTTGTCCGTCCTGAAGGCCTTTGCTGGATCGCCGACGAGCGGCGCTCCCCCCTGATCTTGGTCTTGGTCCGTTCGGGCAGAATTTCCGGCCTGGTGCCGGATGAGATTCTGCATGCTCGGAGGCTACGCTTTAGAAAGGCGTAACCCTAGATGACAGATGGACTTAACCCGATGGGTCTAGGAGGAAGGTCTTAGGTGCGCCGCACAAACCGTTGCATTGCAGTGCAAAATTCCCCAATCGCGGATTGCATGGAACGGCCAAATCGGAGATAGAACAGCCCGGTCGCCGGTGTAGCACAGCGGTAGTGCAGCGGTTTTGTAAACCGAAGGTCGGGGGTTCGATCCCCTCCGCCGGCACCAGCTCGCAAAGGCGGGCAGCTCCCAATCCGTATTGTCTTGAAACCGTCCGGCTTGAGCCTCGCTCGCTCACGCAAGGCACGCGATAAGCACTCGCAAGGCGCAGAAAAAGGGGCGCCGAAAATTATTTTCTCTATACATTTCAATGATTAAGGATTTATTAGCCGAAAGTCTTAATGACGAAAGTTACAAGTGCTCCATCTTGCCAATTGGGAGAGTGGGCATCGGTCTTTTGCATGGCGCAAATCAGGCGTCTTTGTGATGGATCAAACCGGGGCCTCCGTTCCCCCCGTTCAACGCCGCTTCAGAATGCGGCACAGGGAGGAAAACACCGAATGGCTAACAACACCGATGATATCTACTGGCAAAAGACCAGTAAGCTGATGGTGACGATGATGGTCCTCTGGGTCATCTTCGGCTTCGTCGTGCATATGTTCGTCACGCCGCTCAACGGCATCAAGATCCTGGGCTTCCCGCTTGGCTTCTACATGGCCGCGCAGGGCTCGCTCATCGTCTTCGTCGTCATGCTGTTCTCGTTCGCGAAAGCGCAGGACAACATCGACCGCGAATGCGGTGTGGCCGAAGACGAATAAGGAGCCGCGGACATGGCAAACGCTTCCGCCGGCAAGGGCGATTTTCTCAATAATCTCGGGCGCATCTATGCGCTCTACACGGGTGGCTTCTTCGGCTTCATCGTGCTGGTCGGCATTCTCGAGCAGCTCGGCGTGCAGCAGAAGTACCTCGGCTACATGTTTATGGGCCTGACAATCCTGGTCTATGCCTTCATTGGCGTTGTCTCGCGCACGTCAGACGTGGGCGAGTATTACGTTGCCGGTCGTTCGGTTCCGGCTTTCTACAACGGCATGGCGACTGGCGCGGACTGGATGTCCGCAGCGTCGTTCATCGGCATGGCCGGTACGCTCTTCCTGCTCGGCTATGACGGCCTCGCCTTCGTGCTGGGCTGGACCGGCGGCTACGTGCTGGTGGCGGTGCTCATCGCGCCGTTCCTGCGCAAGTTCGGCGCCTACACCGTTCCGGACTTCCTTGCGGCCCGTTACGGCGGCAACGCAGCGCGCCTCTGCGGCGTTCTCGTGCTGATGGCCTGCTCCTTCACCTATGTGGTGGCGCAGATCTTCGGCACGGGCCTGATCGCCCAGCGCTTCCTGGATATGAACTTCGAAGTTGCCTGCTTCGTCGGCCTGATGGGTATTCTCGTCTGCTCGATGCTCGGCGGCATGAAGGCCGTGACCTGGACGCAGGTTGCGCAGTACATCGTGCTCATCGTCGCCTACCTGATCCCTGTGGTCTGGATGTCGGCTAAGAAGTTTGGCATTCCGCTGCCGCAATTGACCTATGGTCAGGCGCTGCAGTCTATCGCCCAGCTCGAGCAGGAATTTGTCCAGAAGGGCCTTGCGCCCGCGAACTCGCTGGCCACGTCGCATACCGCGCCGTTCTCGCGCTATTCGCCCGCGAACTACTTCTGGCTGATCTTCTGCCTGATGGTCGGCACGGCCTCGCTCCCGCACGTTCTGATGCGCTACTTCACGACTCCGTCGGTGAAGGAAGCCCGCCAGTCCGTGGCCTGGTCGCTGCTCTTCATCTTCATCCTGTACTTCACCGCTCCGGCCTATGCGGCGTTCTCGAAGCTCGAGGTCTATTCGACCCTGATCGGCAAGAACCTCGCGGACCTGCCGATGTGGGTCTACAACTGGGGCAAGCTCGGCCTCATCAACATCTGCGGCAAGGCGGCAGCCTCGGCGGCAGCGGTTGCTGACTCGTGCAAGGCCATCGCAGGCCATACGGGTGTGCTGCGCCTTCAGGACTTCTCGATCAACACCGACGTGGTGGTGATCTCGACACCGGAAATCGCGGGCCTGCCTTACGTGATCACGGGCCTCGTGGCCGCCGGCGGTCTCGCCGCCGCGCTCTCCACGGCGGATGGCCTGCTGCTCGCGCTCGCCAACGCGCTCAGCCATGATATCTACTACAAGATGATCAACCCGAACGCGCCGACCAAGCAGCGCCTCGTCATCAGCCGCGTGCTGCTGGTCGTGGTTGCGGTGCTGGCGGCCTGGACGGCCTCTACCCGCCCGACCGACATCGTCGCGATGGTGGCCTGGGCGTTCAGCCTTGCGGCCGGCGGCCTCTTCCCTGCCCTCGTTCTGGGTGTGTGGTGGAAGCGGACGACCAAGCAGGGTGCGATTGCAGGTATGCTGGCCGGCTTCGGTGTGACGCTGTTCTACCTCGTCATCACCCGCTACTTCCCGCATATCGGCGTAAACTACTTCGGCATGGTGTCGAACCTGAACCCGATCACGGGCGCTCCGCTCATCTCGCCCGAGGCAATGAAGGCGGCTCTCTCGAACCCGGCGCTGCTTGATGGTCCGGTGGCTGCAAGCCATCCGCTCCAGAGCCGCGTGGGCTGGTTCAACATCAACAACATCTCCTCGGCTGCCTTCGGCCTGCCCGTCGGCTTCCTGGTGATGTATGTGGTGTCGCTGATGACCCCGGCCCCGTCGAAGGAACTCCAGCAGTTCATCGACGATTGCCGCCGTCCGAAGGGCAAGACCCTGATGGACGAGAAGAGCGGCCTGGTGGCGTCCCACTAACGCCCGCCGAACGTGAAACCGGGGCGGGAGAGCGATCTCCCGCCCCTTTCTTTCCCGCAAGCGCTCGCTATCTGTTGAGGGCGTAGGTCACGCGTCCTGAAGGGATTTTCATGTCGGCCAATGCCGCCTTCTGGCTCTATAATGGGCCAAACATGGTTCTTTCGATCCTGCTCTACACGCTGCTCGGGCGGTATCTTCTGTCGCTCGTCTTCCGTCCGCAGAGCGAACTCGTGATCTGGCGCGTCTTCTGCCAGGTGACGGACCCGGTTCTCCATGCCGTGCAGGCCATCACCCCGCGCATCGTTGCGCCGGGCCTCGTGATGATCTTCGCGGTGTTCTGGCTCATCATCCTGCGCATCTGCTGGCTGCTTCTGGCCGTGATGTACGGGTTTCTGCCGCAGGTGGGGGCACAATGATGTCTGAGATGGACCGCCGCGAGGCGCTGCTGAAGCAAGATGGCTACATCATTGGCCTGGCTTCGCTGTCGCTGATCAACGGCATGCATTTCTCGCCCTATTTCAGCTTTATCGCGATCCCCTTCGGACCGATTCTGCGCGAATATGGCATCACTTCACCCGTCATCACCTTTTACCTCGCGTCGCTGATCGTGGCCGTGGGCAGCGTGATCGTCTCGGGCATTCCGGCCGCGATCTTCGAGCGCCTCACGGGCCGCCAGCAGACCGATGCCACCTCCATGGCCGTATGGCTGGGCGCGATCTTCCTCATCACGATCCCGAGCTTCATGGGGCTGCTGAGCGGCGGCTGAGCTTGAGCAAGCGCATGGCGCGGCGCGCGCCATGCCGCTACCGTTCGTGCAACCGGATATGAAGCCGGATTGCCCAACGGGAGGAGCCTGAAGCCATGCAGTCCCTGCACGCCACGGACCCGCTGCTCGCGCTCGATGCCGTCGTCTTCGATACCGAGACGACCGGGCTCGATCCCGCGCAGGCCCGCCTGTTGCAGATCGGCGCACTGAGGCTTGTCGCGGGGCATCCGGATGAGGTGGCCACCTTCGAGATCAAGGTCAATCCGGGCACGCCCATCCCGCCCGCCTCCTCCGCGATTCACGGCCTGCGCGATGCGGATGTGGCCGGTGCCCCCGCCTTCCCCGAGGCCTATGCCGCTTTCCGGGCCTATGCGGGCGATGCGGTGCTGATCGGCCACAATATCGGCTTCGATCTCGCGATCCTCGCGCGGGAGGGCAAGCTCGCAGGCCTCCCCGCGCCCACGAACCGCGTGCTCGATACGCGCCTGCTGGCGGAACTCTGCTTTCCCCGCCTCGGCGGTTTCACGCTCGATGCGCTGGCGAGCCATCTCGGGCTCACGATCAGCGGGCGGCATGATGCTTTGGCCGATGCGCAGATCACCGCGAAGCTCTTTCTAGCCCTGCTGCCCCACTTGCGCGAACGCTCCATCCGCACCTTCGGTGAGGCAGAAGCGGCCTGCCGTCAACTGACCAACGCGCTGGAAGGCTATGCCCGCGCAGGCTGGGTGGAGCCGGTGCGCCCCACCGTGAGCGAGGGCGCACTGGCCCGCATTGATGCCTATCCCTTCCGCCACCGCGTGAAGGATATTGCGAGCCTATCCCCCGTCATCCTGCCTGCGACCGCAAGCCTTGGTGAGGCGACGGAGCGCATGGCAAAACAAGGCATCTCCTCGGTGTTTGTCTCCTTCAAGACGGGCGAAACCGGCATCGTGACCGAGCGCGATGTCATCCGGCAGATTGGGACTCACGGCCCCTCAAGCCTCGCGAAGCCCCTTGCAGACATTGCCACACGGCCGCTTCTCACCGTGCCTGCCGAGGCGTTTATCTATCGCGCCATCGGCCGCATGGAGCGGCGGCACATCCGCCATCTCGGGGTGGTAGATGAGGCGGGTACGCTGGTCGGCGCTCTATCCGCGCGCGATCTCCTGCGCCTGCGCGCCTCCGATGCCCTCGCGCTGGGCGATGCCATCGATACCGCGAACACACCCGCTGATCTCGCCCGCGCCTGGAGCCGATTGCCGAGTGTCATCGCGCGGCTTCGCGTCGAGGGCGTCAGCGCGATGGAATGTGCCGGCGTCATTGCTCGCGAGATCGGGGCCCTCACCCGTCGCGCCGCGATGGAGGCCGAGAAGCGCCTCGAAGCGCGCGGCCTCGGCCCTGCCCCGGCCGCCTATGCCACGCTCGTGCTCGGTTCCGCCGGGCGCGGCGAAAGCCTGCTCGTGCCCGATCAGGACAACGCGACGATCCATGCCGGCAGCACGGAGCATGATGCGTGGTTCCTGGCGCATGGCGACGCGATGACCGCGCTGCTGCACGAAATCGGCATTCCTCTGTGCAAAGGCGGGGTGATGGCGCGCAACCCGGCCTGGAATGGCAATGCGGAGGCATGGTCAAACCGCATGCGTGGCTGGACCGGGAGCACGACGCCCGATGACCTGCTGGCCGTTGACATCTTCTATGATTTCCGTGCGGTGCATGGCGATGCGCCGCTGGCGAATGCCCTCGCCGCAGAGGCTAGGGAACGCGCGCGGCAATCGCGCCCCATGGTGAAGCTGCTGGCCGATCAGCTCGGCCACTGGTCGCCGCCCCTCGGCATGTTCGGTCGCTTCCGCACGGAGGAGGATGGCCGCGTGGACCTGAAGAAAGGCGGGCTGTTTCCGATCATCGCCGCCGCGCGCTGCCTCGCCCTGAGCCATGGATTGCCGTCACGCAACACGGCAGACCGCCTCGCTGCCTTACGTGAGGCAAAGATCGGCGGTGACAGCGATCTCGCCGCGATGGCGCGCGCACAATCCCTGCTGATGGAGCGCATTCTCGACCAGCAACTCGCGGATATCGCAAAGGGCCAGCCGCCTTCGACACGCGTGGATGTTGCGAGCCTCACGGGCGAGCAGCGGGAGGAACTGAAGGAGGCGCTGAAAGCACTCGCCGCAGTGCCCGCGATGACGCACGATCTCCTGTTTTCCCGAGCCTGAAACAAAAAACGCGCGGAAGTTACCCCCCGCGCGCTGTTGTTCCGGATCAATAAGGCGGCTCAGGCGGCGCGCACTTCCTCCAGGAAGGTCGAGACCACGCCCTGCAGCGAGTTCGCCTCTTCCGAGATGTTGGTCGCGGCCTTGGCCACTTCGTCGGCGGTCGCACGCGAGGAAACAGCACGGCCTTCCGCATCCTTGATCGCCGTGGCGCCTTCCGCCGAAGAGCGGGCTGCTTCGTTGACGTTGTCTGAAATCGCCGCCAGCGCGCTCGACTGCTCTTCCACCGCCGCCGCGACAGAGGTCGCGATCGAGGACATCTCCGAGAGAATGCCGCCGATGAGGCCAATGGCGTTCGACACATCCGACGAGGCCGACTGGATCGAGGTGATCTTGTCGACGATCTCTTCGGTGGCTTTCGCAGTCTGGCTCGCGAGAGACTTCACCTCCGAGGCAACCACCGCGAAGCCACGACCGGCTTCACCCGCACGCGCCGCCTCGATCGTAGCGTTAAGCGCAAGCAGGTTAGTCTGGCCAGCGATGGAGCGGATGAGCTCCACCACGTCGCCGATGCGCTCGGCCTCGCGGGCGAGTTCGGTCATCATCGAGGTCGCGTGCTCGGATTGCTGCACCGCGCGGTTTGCCACTTCCGTGGAGCGCACGGCCTGGCGGGAAACGTCATCCACGGATTTCGAAAGCTGCTCGGTCGCCACTGCCACCGAGGAGACCTCGCGGGAAGCCGAGGCAGTCGCCTGCTCGGCCACCTGGGTTTGCGCGGTCAGGGCATGCGAATCCGCTTCGAGGGCTTCCGAGGCATTGCGCATCGCATCCGAGGCACCATGCAGCGTTGTCAGCGCGCGCTGCATCGCATTGCCGAAGGCGGTGACTGACTGTTCCACAACCTCGGCGCGGCGCAGGCGATCGCGCGCCTCCTGCTCGGCAGAGGCCGACAGGCGCTCGCGCTCGATGATGGATTCGCGGAACACCAGGAGCGCGCGGGCCATGCCGCCGATCTCGTCGCCGCGCTTCTCGAAAGGGATGGCCACGGAGGTATCGCCATCCGCCACCTTGCGCATCACACCCGAGAGATGGGAGAGCGCCTTGCCGAGCGCGCGGCCAACCAGCAGCACGAGAGCAATGGAGATGAGCGCGGCAAGCGCAGCCGAACCCCAGGCGAACTGCTCCGCCATTTTTGTCGCCTCGCTGCTGCGGGCGCGGGCTTCCACCATGCGGGCATCGGCGCGCTCACGCAAAGCCGCCGTGGCGGCCAGTGTGCGGCGGGCATTGCTCACCGCCTCGTCGCGCGAGGTGCGCTCGGCCGAAATGCCATCGCGCCAGGCCGAGAAGGTCTCGCCCTGCTTCTTCAGGTTCTCGATGAGCATCTGCGCCTGGTTCTTGTCCCAGTCGGACCGTTCCAGCATGCCCACAAGGCTCGAACGGAGGAAATCGAGGCGCGGCGCCAGCGTTTCATCCCGCTTCCAGCGATAGCGCAGTTCCACGCCCACGAGTTCGGCAAAGGCCTGCACGGCCATGCCGAAGCGCTCGTCATTGGCCTTGGAACCCTGGAACACCACGCCGAGAATTTCAGTGGTGCGGTCGAGATCTTCCGTCAGGCCTTCGCTGGAGGAGCGACCGACCTTGATCACCGCATCCCTCAACTCGTTCACGGCCTTGGCCAGCGCATTGAGGCGCACTTCGGCATTGCCGGCTGCCTCGCGCATGCGATCATCCGGATTGGTCTTCATCTTGCTGATGTTTTCACGCGCGGCGTTGAGGCCGTAAAAGATCTCGCCCTGCAGACGCTCGGACCGGTCCTCCAGGAAGCTCGACACCTGGCTTTGCACGAGGCTGAGGCTCGCCACGAGGTTTTCGACCTCGGTCAAATCGCTCTGGGCCCGCGAAAAGGCATGGTCGGCATCCCGCCGCTGCTGTTCCGCATACTGGCTGAGCCCAACCGTCAGCGCCACACCCACAATCGGGCCAATTGCGATGATCGCGATCTTCCAGGCGACAGAGGAAAAGAGACGGCTCAACGACAGGCTCGGAAGCGACAGCCGGGGCAATTTGAATTTCATGACGGTTCTCGTCCGACGGGGGGGCAGGATATAGTTAACGGTGCCCAAAATTGCATCCATTCCTGAAAGAAAGGTGAAGTCGGCTTAAAGAGCTTGCACAGTTGCCCGAAGGCATGGGCAGCCACGCTGCCAAAAATGCCAGACACATTGAGATCACGCATTGTTGATCTTGCAATTTCGCAAGAAAAGACTTGCGCTCCGGACGCTGGCCCTGCGACGTTGCCGCGCGATTTACGCTCAGGCAGCAAGCCCGGCGCGATTTCGCCCGGCACAGACAGGGAGAACGACATGGCGCTTCACCGCAGGAACATCCTCACCGCCGGCGCGGGCCTCGGAGCCGCGCTGATGGCCGGCACCGCGCCGCTGCTCGGCAGCGTCGGCGCAGCGCAGGCTGCCGCTCCGCTCGCGGGCACGCCCACCCCGGCCACCTTCCGCTTCAAGGTCGGCACCATCGAGGTCACCGCCCTGCATGATGGCATCGGCTCGCGCCCGCTCGATGCCAGCTTCGTGCGCAATGCTGACCTCAAGGACGTGCAGGCCGTTCTGGCCGAGAACTTCCTCCCGACCGATACGCTGAACATCTCCTTCACAACCCTGCTCGTGAATACCGGCTCGAAGCTCGTGCTGATCGATACCGGCTTCAACGACAATGGCGGCCCCACCAACGGTCGCACGGTCGCGCAGCTGAAATCGCTGGGCATCGAGCCCTCGCAGATCGATGTCGTACTGCTCAGCCATTTCCATGGCGACCACCTTCAGGGCGCGCGCGCCAAGGATGGCAAGCTCGTCTACCCGAATGCCGAGATCATGGCGCCGGAGAACGAGTGGGGCTTCTGGATGGATGATGCCCGCATGGCCGCCGCTCCGGATGCGATGAAGGGCGCCTTTGCGGGCGTGCATCGCGTGCTGAAGCCGAATGCGAATGATGTGAAGCGCTTCAAGTGGGGCCAGGAAGTCGTCACCGGCATTACCGCCGTCGATGCCTCGGGCCACACGCCGGGTCACACGGCCTTCGCCATCTCCTCGGGCGGCAAGACGCTGATGTATGTCGCGGACATCACCAACACGCCGATCCTCTTCGCGCGCAACCCGGAATGGCGCGTGATGTTCGACATGGATGCCGACAAGGCCGTAGCCACGCGCAAGCGCATTCTCGATATGGCTGCAACCGACAAGATCCAGCTCTCGTTCTATCACGCCAACTTCCCCTCCACCGGCTTCATTGCCAAGGAAGGCTCGGGCTACCGCCTCGTGCCGATGGCCTGGACCGGCGTGCTCTGAGCGATCTCACCCGGACAACAACGAACCGGCGTCCTCACGGGCGCCGGTTTTTTTCGGTCGGTGCGAGGCTCCAGCTGTGCCCTCACACAGCCGATGATCGCGGAGGCCTTGCAAAGGCAGGCCGCGGCGTTTCACAGTCCGCCCATACCGGCGCGCGACAAGCCGGACCGGATTCCCGCGGAGCGAGCCCCTTGCAGCAGCCCACCTCCCCTTCCCCCGCGAACGAAGCCTGGCGTCATGGCCGGCCGGCCCTCGCCTTTGTCGCCTCGAACGCGCCGGATGCCGAACTGGCCCTCCAGCGTCTGCATCGCTTCTATGGAGAATGCGCGCCGGAAAATGCGGATGTGATCGTGGCCCTTGGCGGCGATGGCATGATGCTCCAGACGCTCCATCGCTTCCTCGGCACGGGCAAGCCGATCTACGGCATGAATCGCGGCTCTGTCGGCTTTCTCATGAACGAATTCCGCGAGGATGGCCTTCTCGATCGCATCCGCACGGCCACGCGCTCCATCGTCCACCCTCTCAACATGCTGGTGACCGATGGCGCGGGGGTGCAGACCCGTGCCAGGGCCTTCAACGAAGTCTCGCTGCTTCGGCAGACCCATCAGGCGGCCAAGCTCGAAATCAGTGTCGATGATACCGTGCGCCTGCCGGAACTCATCGCCGATGGCCTGCTGCTGGCAACCCCCACCGGTTCCACGGCCTATAATCTCTCGGCTAACGGGCCCATCCTGCCGCTTTCCGCGCCGCTGATGGCGCTGACCCCCATTTCCGCCTTCCGCCCCCGGCGCTGGCGCGGAGCCTTGCTGCCCGACCGCGTGCGCGTGCGCATCCGGGCAATCGAGGCGGAGAAGCGCCCGATCTCAGCCGTGGCCGACCATGTGGAAATCCGCGATGCCCGCGACATCGAGATCGAGATGGATCACGAGATCACCCTCGTGATGCTGCATGATCCCGGCCATGGCCTCGACGAGCGCATTCTGCGCGAGCAGTTCGACGCCTGATCCCGCAGCGGCTTTCGCGCGCAGGGGATGTTTCGAAGGGGGCGTTTCAACTCGCGTTAACGAAGCTCGTTTAGTGTTCCTCCCACGATCGCAGAAGCGATTCCCGGGTATTGGCCTTAGTTCCGCGTCACAGGCCAGACCCGCCGGGAGAACCCCGTGACGCGACCGGTGCTCCATGTTCCGCGTCGATTGCAGCCGGCTTCGATTCCTCGTCATCGACGATAACGGCTATATGCGCCGTATCATCCGCACCTTGCTGCACGGCTTCGGCACGCGTGAGGTCTTCGAGGCGGAAGATGGCGCAGCCGGGCTTGAATCCTTCGCCACCCACCTCCCCGATGTCGTGATCACCGATTGGTCGATGCCCGTTTTCGATGGCATCGAACTCACCAAGATGATCCGCCAGCCGGATACGAGCCCCAACCCCTTCGTGCCGATCATCATGATCACCGGTTACGCCGAGCGGAACCGCGTGTTCGAGGCGCGCGACGCCGGCGTTTCGGAAATGCTCGTGAAACCCATTTCGGCAAAGGGCCTCTACCAGCGCATCGCGAAGGTGGTGCTCAACCCGCGGCCCTTCATCCGCACGGATACCTATTTCGGGCCGGATCGCCGCCACCTTGTGAAGGCCGATGCCTACAAGGGGCGCGGTGCGGCTGCGAGCTTCCTCAAGGGCCCCAGCGCGGGCTAAAGGACCAGACACGTGACGAACCGCGATACACCCGTCGAAGACAGCGTGCCGAACACAATCGAGCAGGATTTCGGCGATACCCGCGTCATCCATCTCAGCGGCACGTTGCGCGCGAAGGCGGCCGTGCGCTCGGCGGATGCCGGGGGCGTCGACGATCTCTCCATCGCAGCAGCCGAAAGCGCGATGAAAGACCTTTCAGGCGATTTCCAGAACTGGATGGGGGATGAGGTGAACCGCCTCATCGCGGCTTTCGATGAATATCGCAGCAAGGGCCCGGCGGAGCGCGACATCGCGAACCTCTTTCGCGCTGCGCATGACATTCGTGGCCAGGCGACCGCCTTCGGCTATCCGCTCGCGGCGGAAATCGCGGGCAGCCTTGCGAAGCTACTGGACAAGATCGAGCCGGATTATCTGCCAACCCAGCTCATCGCTCACCATGTGGATGCGGTGCGCGCGGTCTATCGCAGCCAGATCCGCGATTACGCGAACCCCGTCGCCGTGCAAATCATCCACAACCTGAAGAAGGCGATTGATCGCTGCGTGGAAGCCCGCGCCAAGGCCGTGGCCGAAGAGCAGAAATTCGCGCGCGGCCGCTGATCATCAGCCACACTCGATATGAAAAAAGCCGGGCCCTACGCCCGGCTTTTTTGTTGTCCACCCTACCCTCATGCGACGTGGCGACGGATCTCCCAATCGCCAAAATCCGGCTCGGAATTCGCCGGCTCGGCCGGTCGCTCGAACACCGCACGCAGGCGCATATCGCGCTCACGCTTCCATTCTTCGATCACGGATTTGAGGTCCGGTGTCGCTGCGCGAACCGGCTCCGCCTCCATGACTGGCTCCGGAACAGCGACCGGCTCAAGCGCAACGACCGGCTCCGGAACAACAGTCGCGAGGTCGAGCACCTCCTCCTCGGAGCCGAGATGGGTGAGGGATTGGGCCTGCTCGGGCGAATAGCCGAGTTGCGGGAAATCGGCCTGGGCTTGCTGGCGCAGATCCTCTGCGAGCCGGCGCGATTGCGCGCGGGCGGCCTCGGCCTCATAGCGACGAAGCAGCGCCAGCAGGCGCACTTCCTCACCACCGGCGAGCGAGAGACAGACGCTCTGTGCAGCACGGATGACCGGCAGCGAGAACCCGCCCTCCGGTTCCGGAGCGTGAAGTTCTTGTGCCGCGCGCACCGCCGCGATCAGCGGCTGTTCGAGGAAATTCGGCAATCCCGCGCGCCGGAAGAGCGCAGCGAGCGTAGCATCGGCCCGCCCGCGCATCAGCCCGGCGACCCGGCCCGAGGCCATGCCGGTGAGATCGGCCAAGGCTTCCGTGAGCAGCCCGAGATCGCCGCCGAGAACCGAGCGCAAGAGCAAGCCCGGCGTCAGCTTTTCCTGCTCGCGCAGGTGGCGCACGAAATCCGGAAGGCTGCCTCGCGCCTGCGCGGCAATGGCGATTGTGCCCTGCTGGAGCGCCTCTTCCACCATGCGGCGGTTCTTCTCGACATTCAGGAACCCGCCCTCGCCCGAAAAGGCGCGCAGGCTGTCGGAAAGCGAGATCATCAACTGGTGGCGCACCGCCGGCGGCACATGCGCGCGATCAAGTAGGGCATCGCGCATCACGCCGTCCTTGCCGAAGCGCACGGCGATGGCGAGCAGGTCGCCGTCGCCGATTTCCGCATGCGGATTGCCCGAAAGCGCGAGGCAGGATTCCCGCTCGCCGCGCATCACGATGGCATGGGCGAGCCGCTCGGTCACCAGCGGGCGCAGCGCCATCGCCACCAGCGCTTTCGGCTCGGAATGGCTCGCGAGATCAACGAGGTCCGCCTCCTGGAGAACCGGCGACCGCGCGAGCAGCGGAGCCGCCACATCCGGATGATCGGCTGCCAGAGCCAGCACGATATGGCGAGGTGCGGACCAGTGATCAGCGAAGGTGCCGGCGAGTGCGCGCCGCACGATCTTCGCCGGGTCATCCAGCACGAGGGTCAGCGCAGCCTCGGCGGCCTCCGGGCTTTCCTCACCCAGCGTACGCTCGAGATAGGCATGCGCCAGCATGTCCGTGGCCTCGGCCCGCTCCTGGGGGCCTGCATTCTCGATCCAGGCGAGAAACGACGTCACGAGCATGGGAACACCTCACCGCACTTTACGGGTACTGAACTTGGTCAAATCGAGTGGGTTCTGCACGGTTGCGAAGGCCTCGCCACGGCGCGGCGGCAAAGGCAGATCCGGCGCGGGGGTTCCCACGGCCTCCGGCTCGGCGGTTGCATCGGAAACGGGCGCATTCACGACCTCAGACGAGAGAGCCGCGACCTGCGCCACAGGCGCATTCTCCCGCGGGAAGAAAGAAGGCGCCTGCCGGTTGAGGCGGCTTTCGGAAACCTGCAGCCAGGTCTTCCGCAGATTCTGCGCGCCATCGCTCTCGCCACCCGTGCGGAACAGGCCCTGCATCGTGTTGTTGGAGCGCACCTGCCCGGTCACGGTCACGAGGCGCGGAATAGCCCCCGAACCGCCGCGCACCAGTTGCATCTGCACCGGCTGGGCCTGCATCGGGCTTTCGCCCGTCGCACCATTCGCCGCCGCCACCTGCACCGCGCTCGCATCCTCGCCCGTATGGAAGGAGGAAAGCCGCGCATAGACCTCGCGCATGGAGCGCGCCCGGCCCTTGCCATCGAAGAAGATCGAGCGGTTGGCCGAGGCCGCATCCGGGAAGGCGCTTGCGGCGGATTGCTCCGGGTTCGATTGCGCCCGCGCGATGAGATCCGATGCGCCCTGCGCGCCGAGGAAATGCGCCATATAGAGCTCGGCCGGGTTCGGCTCGCGCGAGAGATGCGATTTCAGCGTTTCGCGGTTCTTCTGGGTAAAAACTCCCGCCAGAGTGGAAGAGAGCGCTGGGTCCTTACGCAAATCGAGGATCTGCTTTCTCGCCTGCGCATCATTCACGGTGTAGCGGCCGGAGCGATCCTGCTGGATGGCCTCGGCCTCCGCCTGAAGGCCAAGATTGGGCCCTTCCCGCTTCACAAGGCCGAGCCAGGTCTGCTCGATGAACTGGAAAAGGCCGGTGGCCGAGGAACTCGGCGCCTTGGCGGCGGGGTTCAGCCCCGATTCGCGCTTTGCCGTGCGCATCAGGTAATCGAAGGAGATGCCGGTTGCATCCGCCGCCTGCTGCACCACGCGCGCAATGGGATGATCCGGCGTTTTCGCGGTCGGTTCCGGCGTGGAGGCAGGCGTGCTGAAGAGGAACATGATCGAGGCGGCTCCCGGAAAAGCGATGCGCGAGGCCTTTCGCGCAGCCTTTTCGTCAGGGGCCATCCTTAACGATCATGGTAAATCGGCGTTTAATCTGGCCACATGCAATCTGTGCCGGAACGGGACGGCTCCCGCCGTGCCTCAGCCGACGGTGGGGCGCTCCAGCGAGAAAACCCGCTCGACGCTCGAATAATCCATGTATCCCAGCCGGGCGAGCAGCGGCAGATGGGCGGCATCCACGCGGCCATCCTTCAGGATCTTTTCATCGACATAAACGCCCACGGCCTCGCCCAGAACCATGATGTATGGCCCAAGGTTGCCATCTGCACCTGCGAGGGGCTGAATCGAGGTCACCTTGCATTCCAGCGCGGCGGCGATTCCCTTCACGCGCGGCGGCTTCACGAGGCACGAGGGCTCCATCGCAAGGCCTGCCTTCTCGAACTCGTTCACGCCATGGGGGAAGGGAGCGGAACTCGCATTCATCGCGGCAGTGAATTCGGTCGTGACGATGTTGCACACGAATTCGCCCGTCTCCTCCGCATTTCGCAGCGAATCCTTTTGGCCATCAGAGGAAAACATGGCGATGGGTGGGCGATCGCCGACGAGATTGAAGAACGAATAGGGCGCGAGGTTGATCGATCCATTTGCCGCCATCGTCGAAATCCAGCCGATCGGCCGAGGCGCCACCAGCGCCTTCAGCGGATCATGCGAGAGGCCGTGATTGCGCAGACGCGGTTCGTAGAACATCTGGTTCCCCCTGAAGGCCCGGATTGCGAATGATGCGCCATGATGGCGACAGGATCATCCGTTCGATGGGCGGTGCGGGTTGCCCCCGCTCGGTTGCGTGGTATCTGCTTTTCAGCGAAAGAGGCGCGATGATGCAAGCCCATTCCCGCGAATCGTGCGTGTCGTCGGCCGCCTCCCGCCGGGGCATCGGCCGTCGCGCGCTGCTGCTCGCGGGCCTCGCACTGCCGGCTTTGACGCTGCCGGCGCTGGCGCAGCGCAGCGGCTTGCTCACCCTGCGCGCCACCTTCGGCGAGCGCGGGCCCGAGATCGGCGAGGAGCTGATCTGGCGTATCTATTCCGTGCGCGGCACCGATGCGCAGCTCGTGCAGCAGAGCGCGGAAATCCGTCCGAATTTCTCGCTTCCGCCCGGCGAATATGCGGTTCACGCGAGCCACGGCCTCGCGACCGCCATCCGCACAGTGACCGTCACGGAAATCGGCACCTCGGCGGTCATCCCCGTCAATGCCGGCGCGCTGGTGGTCAGCGGGCATATCGGCGGGCCGGAGCGGCCCATGCCGCCGGCGCGGCAATCGCTTCGCCTGTTCATCCCGACCGCGAACAATTCGGAAGGCCGGCTTGTTACAAGCGTGCTGCGCCCCGGCTCGGTTCTGCGCCTGCCCGAGGGCACCTATCACCTCGTTTCCACCTATAGCGGGACGAATTCCGTGGTGCGATCCGATGTGAAGGTGGAAACCGGCAAGGTGACGGAAGCTGCCGTGAACCATCGCGCTGCGACGATGACGCTGAAGCTCGTGCGCGCCGTAGGCGGCGTGGCCCTCGCCGGCACGCAATGGACCATCGAGACCCCCGGCGGCGACATCGTGGCCGAGGCCGTGGGCGCCTTCCCGAATGTCGATATCGCCGAGGGCGCCTACACGGTCACCGCGCGGCACAATGACCGCGAATACAAGGGCCAGATGAAGGTGGAAGGCGGAGTGAACCGCGATTTCGAGATCATCGTGGAGTAGCATAGGGTTGGCAGGAAAAGTGGGAACCGGCTTTGCGTCACCAGCCCGTCCATGAAAAAGACCCTCTCGCGACTGCCGTTATCTTGATGCCCACCCGTCATGGCCGGACTTGTTCCGGCCAACCACGTCTTTATTCTGGAGCGGCAAGCGGCTAGGAAGTCGTGGATGGCTGGGCAGAACCCGGCCATGACGCGGCGGCAAGGCGGATTCCATGCAGACCTTCTTCGTTCAGATCAAATGTAAGCTCGGCAAGACCTACGAGGTCGCAACCGCCCTCGCCGATGCCGAAATCGCCTCGGAAATCTATTCCACGGCCG